>JBCBOD010000116.1:0-12604 GCA_039821425.1 Pseudomonadota bacterium | reverse complement strand
TGACACACTAACTGTCCAAATGAATTGACACTTTCCGCTGTCAGGTTAGACTGACGGATGACAGAGTGTCGCAGTTTGCCCATCGGCAGGCCGCGGCCGAAGGGAGAAAGTGTTGGAAACAAAGGCCGTCATCCTGTCTGCGCCGGGCGCATTGCGTCTCGGGGATGTGGGAATCGCAACGCCTGCAGCGGACGATCTTGTCGTCGAGATTCAGCACTCCGGCATCTCGACCGGGACTGAAAAGCTGTTTTGGACAGGTGAAATGCCCCCGTTCCCCGGTATGGGGTACCCGCTCATCCCTGGGTACGAGGCTGCTGGCATCGTGGTTGAGGCTGGGGCCGACACAGGGTTTCGCACGGGTGAACATGTTTTTGTACCGGGTGCCAGCTGTTACGAGGGCGCGCATGGGCTCTTCGGGGCCGCGGCGCGGACACTGGTCACAAAGGCAAGCCGCGTCACCCGGATTGACCCCGGCGCCGGACCTGCCGGGGCGCTTCTGGCACTGGCGGCGACCGCACGCCATGCCATGGCTGGACCCGGCAAATCCGTGCCAGACCTGATCATTGGCCACGGTGTTCTGGGCCGCCTTCTGGCCCGCCTGACGATCGCAGCTGGCGCACCTGCACCGACGGTGTGGGAGGTTGATCCGGCCCGCATGCAGGGCGCCGAGGGATATGAGGTACTGACGCCGGAGACCGATACGCGGCGTGATTATGCATCCGTTTATGACGCCTCGGGACGCGGTGACCTGCTCAACGACTGGATCGGACGGATCGCCAAAGGGGGCGAGATTGTTCTTGCGGGCTTTTACACCGCGCCGCTGCAATTCGCCTTCCCGCCCGCCTTCATGAAAGAGGCACGGTTCCGCATCAGCGCGGAATGGGTGCCGGACGACATGGTTGCGACCCGTGCGCTAGTCGAAAGCGGCACGCTCGAACTCGCTGACCTGATCACACACCAACGCCCGGCAGAGGCGGCTGATACGGCCTACGCGACGGCCTTCACCGATCCGGCCTGCCTGAAAATGATTTTGAACTGGGGAACCGCATGAAAGATGAAGTGCCAAATCTGAAGGACTTCGATCAGCGCCTGCGGGACGAAGCGGCAGAACCGACGTTGGAGGTGCCGCAGGGCGAGCCCACGAAGAAGACCCAGATCATTGCGATCTATGGCAAGGGTGGCATCGGCAAGTCGTTCACCCTCGCCAACCTCAGCCACATGATGGCCGAGATGGGCAAGCGCGTGCTGCTGATTGGCTGCGACCCAAAGTCTGACACGACGAGCCTTCTGTTCGGCGGCAAGGCCTGCCCGACGATCATCGAGACGTCTGCCAAGAAGAAAATCGCCGGTGAAGAGGTGCAGATCGGCGATGTCTGCTTCAAGCGCGGCGGCGTCTTTGCGATGGAGCTTGGCGGGCCAGAGGTCGGCCGTGGCTGTGGTGGGCGCGGGATCATCCACGGGTTTGAACTCTTGGAAAAGCTCGGGTTCCACGATTGGGACTTCGATTATGTGTTGCTCGATTTCCTCGG
Source organism: Pseudomonadota bacterium (assembly GCA_039821425.1). Taxonomy (GTDB): domain Bacteria; phylum Pseudomonadota; class Alphaproteobacteria; order Rhodobacterales; family Rhodobacteraceae; genus Yoonia. The sequence goes on along the minus strand of JBCBOD010000116.1, from coordinate 11,075 downwards.
CGATGTGGTCTGCGGCGGCTTTGGCCTGCCCATCGCGCGAGACATGGCGCAGAAGGTGATCCTTGTGGGGTCAAACGACCTGCAGTCGCTCTATGTGGCGAACAACGTCTGTTCCGCCGTCGAATACTTCCGCAAGCTGGGCGGTAACGTCGGCGTCGCAGGCCTTGTGATCAACAAGGATGACGGCACCGGCGAGGCGCAGGCATTTGCCAAGGCCGTCGATATTCCTGTTCTCGCCGCGATCCCGCAGGACGATGACCTGCGCAAGAAATCCGCAAACTACCAGATCGTCGGCACAAAGGCTGGTCCCTGGGGTGAGCTGTTCGAAGGTCTCGCCGCTGCGGTGGCCGATGCGCCGCCCGTGCGCCCCGCACCGCTGGATCAGGATGGTCTGCTGGGCCTCTTTGACAGCAAGGACACCGGCGGCGACTACGAATTGGTGCCCGCGACCGACAAAGACATGCGCGGCAAGAACGCCAAGCCCAAGGAAAGCCTGGAGGTGATCTATGACGACGCCTGAGGCCAGCAACACCCTCAAAGAGACACAAGCGATCCTGGCGCAGGCGACCCCTGCACAGATCCGCCGCCTGTTGTCTGACGTCCTGCAAAGCCCGTCGAAGGGGACCCGCCTGCAATGACCGAAAACGCCGACATTCAAGGCTATGAGGTAAGCTACGATGACGCTGGCAAGGTCCAGATCATCGAAGGCCAGCCGCGTGCCGATGATGACCTGACGGGTGTCGATCAAGAAACGGCGCTCGCCGGGGGTTGCACGGCCGGGGCGGCCACGATGGCGGCTGCGGCACGCGAGGCGGGCAAATCTGACATCCTCGACCAATATGCGCAGGACTATCCGCAAGGACCCCACGATCAACCGCAGAGCATGTGCCCTGCCTTCGGGTCCTTGCGTGTAGGCCTGCGGATGAAACGTGTGGCCACGGTGCTATCCGGTTCGGCTTGTTGTGTGTACGGCCTCACATTCGTTTCGCATTTCTACGGCGCGCGCCGCTCGGTCGGTTACGTGCCTTTCAATTCCGAGACCTTGGTGACCGGCAAGCTCTTCGAGGATATCCGCGAGAGCGTGCACGATATGGCAGACCCTAATCGCTACGATGCAATCGTGGTGACGAACCTTTGTGTGCCCACCGCGTCCGGCGTGCCGCTGCGGCTCTTGCCCAAGGAAATCAACGGCGTCCGTATCGTTGGCATCGACGTGCCCGGTTTTGGCATCCCGACCCATGCCGAGGCGAAGGATGTGCTGGCTGGTGCCATGCTGAACTACGCGCGCGAAGAAATCGCGGCAGGCCCCGTGCAGGCCCCCGCTGGCGGCAAGGCGGACCGGCCAACCGTGGCGCTCTTGGGTGAGATGTTCCCGGCCGATCCGATGATGCTGGGCGCGATGCTGGCCCCGATGGGCCTTGCCGCTGGGCCAACCGTGCCAACACGCGAGTGGCGCGAGCTTTACGCCGCCCTCGACAGTGGTGCTGTTGCGGCGATCCACCCCTTCTACACGGCTGCCGTACGTGAGTTTCAGGCTGCTGGCCGCCCCGTGATCGGGTCTGCCCCTGTGGGCGTGGACGGCACGGCGGCATGGCTGTCGGCCATTGGTGCGGCGTTTGGCGTCCCCGCTGATCAGGTGGCAACGGCGCAGAATGCTTTCCTGCCTGCAATCGCCGAAGGCCTGAAAGCTGCGCCGATCAACGGCACTGTGACGTTGTCAGGCTATGAGGGGTCAGAGCTTTTGGTGGCGCGGCTGTTGATCGAAAGCGGCGCTGATGTGCCCTATGTCGGCACCGCCTGCCCAAAGACGCCTTGGTCTGCCGATGATGCGGCCTGGCTGGAAGCCAAGGGTGTCAAGGTCCGCTTCCGGGCCTCGCTCGAGGATGATCTGGCAGCGGTGGATGCCATCAAGCCCGACCTCGCGATTGGCACGACGCCGGTTGTGCAGCACGCCAAAGAGCGCGGCATTCCTGCGCTCTACTTTACGAATTTGATTTCAGCCCGGCCACTCATGGGGCCAGCGGGTGCTGGACCGTTGGCCCAGGTCGTGAACGCGGCCATTGGGGGCAAGGCAAAGATGGACAAGATGCGCGCCTTTTTTGAGGGCGTGGGCGCCGAGGATGCCGCAGGTGTCTGGGAGGGCGCGCCAAACCTGCGCCCCGACTTCCGCGCGCAGCATCAAAAGAAGCTCGACAAGATGGCGCGCGCGGCCAAAGCGCAGGAGATGATTTAATGACGGCGCATGATCATATCATGCGCCGCGTGCGGGGAAGCGATTGGCGGAGCCAATGGCGGCCGCACCCGGTTGTGGGAGGGCGCCCATGCTGATCACCGATCATGATCGCGCTGGCGGCTATTGGGGGGCGGTTTATGCCTTCTGCGCCGTGAAAGGCCTTCAGGTGGTCATTGACGGGCCGGTGGGCTGTGAAAACCTGCCCGTGACATCCGTGTTGCACTACACCGATGGGCTGCCACCGCATGAATTGCCGATTGTCGTCACAGGCCTGTCCGAAGATGAGATGGGCGAGGGCACCGAAGAGGCGATGAAGCGCGCTTGGGATACGCTTGATCCCGCGCTGCCTGCCGTTGTTGTGACCGGGTCCATTGCCGAGATGATCGGCGGCGGCGTGACGCCACAGGGTACCAACATCCAGCGCTTCCTGCCCCGCACCATTGATGAGGATCAGTGGGAATGCGCAGACCGCGCCATGACGTGGATCTTCACCGAGTTCGGGATGACCAAGGGGCGCATGCCGCCCGAGAAAAAGCGCGTCGAGGGCGACAAGCCCCGCGTGAACATCCTCGGCCCGATGTATGGCGCGTTCAACATGCCGTCCGACCTTGCCGAAATCCGGCGTCTGGTCGAGGGGATCGGGGCCGAGGTCAACATGGTCATGCCACTTGGCGCCCATGTGGCCGAGATGCGCAACCTCGTGAACGCGGATGTGAATGTCACCATGTACCGCGAGTTCGGGCGCGGCCTGTGTGAGGTGCTGGGCAAGCCGTACCTGCAGGCACCGTTCGGCGTCGACAGCACGACGAAATTCCTGCGCACCCTTGGTGAGTTGCTGGGCCTTGATCCCGAGCCGTCCATCGAGCGGGAAAAGCACTCGACGATCAAACCTGTCTGGGACCTCTGGCGCTCTGTCACGCAGGATTTCTTTGCGACGGCCGAATTCGGGATCGTCGCGAATGAGACCTACGCGCGCGGTGTGCGCCACTACCTCGAAGGCGATCTTGGGTTTCCTTGCGCCTTTGCTGTCGCGCGCTGCCGCGGCAAGAAGACCAACAATGATGAGGTGCGTAGCCTGATCCATCAGAAGCGCCCCTTGGTCGTGCTCGGGTCCATCAACGAAAAGATGTATATGGCCGAAGCAAAGGCGGGCCATGGGCCAAGCCCCGTGTTCATCCCGGCAAGCTTCCCCGGTGCTGCAATCCGACGCGCAACCGGCACGCCATTCATGGGCTACGCGGGGGCCACGTACCTTTTGCAAGAGGTGTGCAACGGGCTCTTCGATGCGCTGTTCCACATCCTGCCACTGGGCAGTGACATGGATGCGGGCGATGCCACGCTGACACCGCTGCGCCGTGATTTCCCATGGGATGCCGATGCGCAGGCCAGGCTGGACGAGATTGTCGCCAGCCATCCAGTTCTGACACGTATTTCCGCCGCCAAGACGCTGCGTGATGCAGCCGAACGCGCGGCCCTCAACGCCGGCAACGACCGGGTTGTTCTTGAAACCGTCGAAACACTGCAATCCACCAACGGAGGACGCACATGACCGATTTCACCACAGATGCCCCGATGACACGGGCAAGGTCCGCGCCACCGAAACGGGAATACTACGCCTATTTCACGCTGATCTTTCTGGCGACCCTGCCGCTGTCGACCCTGACATGGGTGCTGTCGGCCGCGCGGCGCATGGCGCTGCCCGAAAATGGGCCGTTCGCCAAGGCCTGGACACAGGCCCGGATCATCACGCCGCAGATCTTCTCTGCATGATCGCGGCGTCAAGAATTTGCCCGAAAGGGCATCCGATGTTCATCGCTCCCCCCCGGGGTGATGGATTGGGGCGAGGGATGAGCCCTCGTCGTAACCCGGCCGCGGGGGGTGCGCGGCGTCAGTACACAATTTTGGAGACAAAACATGGCTGACAAATCAGATCTGTCCTTCACAGGTCTCACTGACGAGCAGGCCCAGGAGCTGCACGCAGTCTACATGAGCGGGTTCACGATCTTCACGATCGTTGCCGTGATTGCTCACGTGCTGACGTACATCAAGCTGCCCTGGTTCAACTTTTAAGGAGATCGCGTGATGGCTCAGTTCTATAAAATCTGGCTGGTCTTCGACCCGCGCCGCGTTTTCGTGGCACAGGGCGTTTTCCTGTTCCTGCTGGCAGCGATGATTCACCTCGTCCTGCTGAGCAATGAATCGACCAACTGGTTCACGCTTGCCTTTGGCGGCATGTAACCGGCGCTTGGCCGCATGAATAACGCTGCGGGCGGTCGATCCGTTCGCCCGCAGCAAACACCGACATCGACGATGGCAGGGCGCACCGAAACGCGGATGCAGGGCCTGTCAATAATGGAGATTGGAAGATGGCACAGCTCAGCTTCGAGAGAAAATACCGGGTCCGTGGCGGGACATTGGTAGGCGGTGATCTGTTCGACTTTTGGGTGGGGCCATTTTATGTTGGCTTCTTCGGGGTCACGACGTTCTTTTTCGCCGTACTTGGCACGATACTGATTTTTTACGGGGCCAGCCAAGGCCCCACATGGAACCCATGGCTGATCTCGATCGATCCGCCACCACTTGAGTATGGGCTTGGCCCGGCACCGCTGATGGAAGGCGGGCTCTGGCAGGTGATCACCATCTGCGCCATCGGCGCCTTTGTCAGCTGGATGATGCGCGAGGTCGAGATCTGTCGCAAACTCGGCATTGGCTATCACGTGCCCTTTGCCTTCGGCGTGGCGATCTTTGCCTATGTGACGCTGGTGGTGATCCGCCCCGTGCTGCTGGGCGCCTGGGGGCATGGCTTCCCTTATGGGATCTTCAGCCACCTCGATTGGGTGAACAACGTGGGCTACGCCTATGGCAACTTCCACTACAACCCCGCCCACATGGTGGCGATCACCTTCTTCTTCACCACCTGCCTGGCGCTTGCGCTGCACGGCTCGCTGGTGCTGTCCGCGGTGAACCCGCCCAAAGGGCAGGAAATCAAGTCGCCTGATCATGAAGACACCTATTTCCGCGATCTGATCGGCTATTCGATCGGGCCACTGGGGATCCACCGTCTGGGCCTTCTTCTGGCGCTGAATGCTGGCTTCTGGTCGGCGATCTGCATCGTGATCTCAGGCACGATCTGGTTCGAGGAATGGATCGTCTGGTGGGATTGGTACTTTGAATTGCCCTGGTGGGTGGACCTTTAAGGAGGATATGAACAATGGCTGAATATCAAAACATCTTCACCCAGGTTCAGGTCCAGGGACCGCCTGAAATGGGGGCCGCGGGCTTCGATGGCAGCGCCATCGACCGGGGCACCTCCACCCGCTTTTCCAAGCTGGCTGGCTGGTTTGGCAACGCGCAGCTGGGGCCGATCTATCTGGGGTCCTTCGGGGTCATCTCGCTGGCGACCGGTCTGATCTGGTTCGTGATGGTGGGCATGTCCTTCTGGGCGCAGGCTGACTATAACCCGGCGATCTTCCTGCGGGATCTGTTCTGGCTGTCGCTGGATCCGCCAAGCCCGGGCTATGGCCTTGGCATGCCACCCATGGATGACGGAGGCTATTTCATGATCGCCTCATTCTTCCTGCTAATCTCGGTCATGACATGGTGGGTGCGGACCTACCTGCGTGCCGAGGCGCTGGGCATGGGCAAACACGTGGCCTGGGCATTCGCCTCTGCCATCTGGCTGTTCCTGGTCTTGGGTCTGTTCCGTCCAATCCTGATGGGCGACTGGTCTGAAATGGTGCCTTACGGCGTCTTCAGTCACCTCGACTGGACGAACCTCTTCTCCATCACCTGGGGCAATCTGTTCTACAACCCGTTCCACGCGCTGAGCATTGTGTTCCTTTATGGGTCTGCGCTGCTGTTCGCGATGCACGGGGGCACGATCCTCGCGGTCAGCCGCTTTGGTGGCGAGCGTGAGATCGAACAGATCGTCGACCGTGGTACCGCCACGGAACGTGCGGCCCTCTTCTGGCGCTGGACCATGGGGTTCAATGCCACGATGGAAGGCATTCACCGCTGGGCCTGGTGGTTTGCGGTGCTGACGACGCTCACCGGCGGTATCGGCATCCTGCTGAGCGGCACGGTCGTTGATAACTGGTACGTGTGGGCACAGATCCACGGCTATGCACCTCTGGACTAAGGAGTGAAATGATGAAGAACGAAAACATCCTCCAGATGAGCGAAAAGGCGCGGCTGACCGCAGATGTCACGCTTCTGATGCTCAAAGGTGCCGGCTATGCGGCTGCGTTCCTGCTGATCATCTGGTTCACGATTGCGGCGATTGCGTTCATCGGACGCATCCTGCCAGAAGAGAGCCGGGACACACCTGATCCCATCAACCGGTCATCTCTGGTGATCGAGATGGACGTGACCCACGTATAGGTGTGGAGATTTGAAACAGGCGGCGCGCGACGCATCGCCTGTTTCATGCGCCATCGGGCTACCCTCCCTGGCTGGCCCGATATTGGGGCGAAAGCCCCAGTTCCCTTCCTGTTGGCTACAGGAGACTAGCGTCGCATTTGGGTCTGACCCATTTGCGGCGCTTTTTTATACCACAAAGGTGCCGTCATGACTAATCGCCCCGCTACCCCCTTCCTGGATGCCGTCGCCGGACCTGCCGACATCAGGCGCATGAACGACACCGCGATTGCCAATCTGGCGGATGATGTCCGGGCCGAAGTGATCTCTGCGGTGTCTGAAACGGGCGGCCATCTGGGCTCTTCCCTCGGGGTGGTGGAACTCACCGTTGCGATCCATGCTGTGTTCGACACGCCACGCGACAAGCTGATCTTTGACGTGGGCCACCAGTGCTATCCACACAAGGTTCTGACAGGGCGCCGCGACCGTATTCGCACACTGCGGCAGGAGGGTGGCCTGTCCGGCTTCACCAAGCGGGCCGAGAGTGACTACGACCCGTTCGGTGCGGCGCATTCCAGCACCTCGATCTCTGCCGCGCTCGGTTTCACCGTGGGCCGCGACATGGGCATGCCCACGGGCGATGCGATTGCGGTGATTGGTGACGGGTCCATTAGTGCCGGCATGGCCTATGAGGCGCTCAATAACGCCGGGGCCGAGGGGCGTCGTCTGTTCGTGATCCTCAATGACAATGAAATGTCCATCGCCCCGCCCGTGGGTGCGATGTCAAAATACCTTTCCGGCCTCTACGCCTCGCCCATGGGCGAGCTGCACAAGATGGCCGAAGGGTTCGAGGCCGCCTTGCCCGGGCCACTGCGCGAACACGCGCGCCGCGCCCGTAACCTTGTGACGGGTATGCAGACCGGCGGATCAGGCACGTTGTTCGAGGAGCTCGGTTTCTCATACGTCGGCCCCATCGACGGGCATGACATGAGCCAACTGCTGCCCGTGCTGCGCGCTGCCCGCACCCGCGCAACAGGCCCCGTCTTGATCCACGTCTGCACGACCAAAGGCAAAGGCTACGCCCCCGCCGAGGAAAGCGCGGATTGCGGGCATGGTGTGTCGAAATTCGACGTGGCGACAGGCACACAGGCCAAGGGCAAATCGAACGCGCCAAGCTACACCAAGGTCTTTGGCAGCGCGCTCACGACGGAGGCGCAGACGGACCCGGCCATCGTAGCCGTCACAGCCGCCATGCCGTCGGGCACTGGCGTCGATATCATGGGGGCGCGTTTCAAGGACCGTGTGTTTGACGTTGGTATTGCCGAACAGCATGGGGTGACATTCGCCGCCGGGATGGCGGCCTCTGGCCTGAAGCCGTTCTGCGCGATCTACTCGACCTTCCTGCAGCGCGGCTATGATCAGGTGGTGCATGACGTGGCGCTGCAAAACCTGCCGGTGCGCTTTGCGATAGACCGTGCAGGGCTGGTGGGGGCCGATGGGCCGACCCATGCGGGTGCGTTTGACATCGGCTATCTTAGCGCCCTGCCCAACATGGTGGTCATGGCCGCCGGGGATGAACTGGAACTGATGCATATGGTGCGCACTGCCGCCGCCTATGACGACGGGCCAATCGCTTTCCGCTATCCGCGGGGTGAGGGCGTGGGGATCGACCTGCCCGAGCGCGGGAACCTGATCGAGATCGGCAAAGGCCGCATCGTGCAAGAGGGCAGCGATGTCGCCATCCTGTCCTTTGGCGCGCATCTGGCGGAGTGCCGGGCCGCCGCAGAGGCGCTGACGGCGCAAGGTGTCAGTACCACGATTGCCGATGCGCGTTTTGCCAAGCCATTGGACCGGGCGCTGCTGCGCCAACTTGTCCGACACCACAAGGCGGTGATCACGGTTGAACAGGGCGCACGCGGTGGATTCGGGGCCATGGTGCTGCACGATCTGGCAAATGATGGCCTGCTGGACGGGCGCTGCCAAATCCGCACGATGACGCTGCCCGACCGCTATATCGATCAGGCGTCACCTGCCGCAATGTATGCCGATGCAGGGCTGACGGCCGTGGATATCGCCGCCACCGCGATGGAAGCAGCAGGGATCAGCGCAGAACGAACACCGGCAGGAGTGTAGGAGGTCGGGCAAGGCCCTGTGCATGAGAACCGCCAGCTATTCTTCCGGCACCACCCCGGAAAAAGGGTTCGCGCCAAGCAGAAATATGATGGCGAAAAACCCAATGACGGCGGCGATCTTGAGGATCAGGAAGAACGTCGCGCCACGGGCCTCGCGATCCTTGTTTTGCTTCCATGACGCCATGGGATGTGCCTCGATCCGCTGCAGTTCACCAATGCGCCCAAGCTTGATGCAGAATCGGATTGTACACAACGGGTCAGAGCGGACCGGTCTGAAACAGCCAGACCTTCAGCCCGCCATGCGGGATCGCGGGCCCCTGCGGCTTGAACGGCAGCCCCGTGGCATGGGCGAGTTTTGCCTCACTCGTCACGATCCCCACACGCCAGCCTGAGAACTGCGCGCGAAGCGTTTCCCCCAACGCGCCATAGAGCCCATAGAGCATCTTTTGCTGCCCAATGCGCCCGCCATAGGGCGGGTTGCAGATGATCAGGCCGGGCGGGCCGTCTGGGCGCGTGACGTCAGAGAAAGGATGGGTGGCGAAATCGGTCAACTGGCTGACACCGGCGCGTTCGGCATTGGCTGTAGCCATGCGGATGGCCCCAGCGTCACGGTCACTGCCGTAAAAGCGGGCGGGTGGCGCGCCCGTGGATGGTGGCGCGCGCAGCTCTTCCCACCCGATCGGGTCAAAACTGGCCAGATGCTGAAAGGCAAACTCCCGGCTGCGACCGGGGTGCAGGCCCGACGCGATCTCTGCTGCTTCGATGACAAAGGTCCCTGACCCGCACATCGGGTCCAGCACCGGCTCTGCCCCGTCATAGCCGCAACGGTGCAGCATCAACGCGGCAAGGGTTTCGCGCATCGGGGCCTTGCCCACGGCCTCTTTGTGGCCGCGCTTGTGCAGGCTCTCGCCAGAGGTATCGACGCTGATCGTCACGCGGTTATCGTCGATGCGCAGCTTTACCGTGACAGGCGCATCGGCGGCGATGGTCATGCCATGCACCTCTTTCAGAGCGTTTTCGACCCGCTGCGTGGCGGCGCCTGCATGGTAGATCTTGGACTTGCGAGAGGTCGCGACCTCGACCCTGACAGGCACATCCGCGCGCAGCACATCCCCCCAGGGAAATTTGCGCGCCCGCTTATCAAGCTGGGCCAGATGAAACGCCATGAAGCTGCCGATGCGGGCCAGCACGCGTGTCGCCCCGCGCAGCACCAGATTGGCGCGCCAGACGTCCGTCCAACCGCCCGTGATCAGGACACCGCCAGGCACCTGTCGGGGGTCCGTGAAGGCGTGTTCGCGCACCTCGGCCAGCAGCATGTCCTCCAGCCCCGGTGTGCCAACCAGAAAGATCTCAAAGCGGTCGGTCAAAAGTTCGACTCGATGCCAAAGAGGATCTGTGCGACCGAAGATGTCTCTTCTTCAGCGGTGGAGACCGTCCGGCTGGTGGACAGGGACACGCTGGGCGAAAACCCAAAGTAGCTGATGTCGGTGAAAATGGCATCGACAGAGAGGCTGGCGAAGCGGTCGTCGCGGCCATCGAGGGTTGTCGCGAATTCATCGTAGTTTCGGGTGCCGATCTGCAAGGATGTCGACAAACGCGTACCCCAGATCGGTTCGGCAAAGCGATAGCCGAGGCCCATGCGGAATTCATCGTAGATGTTTTCAAACCCGGCATCGCTGTAGCGATACGCAAGCGTGTAACGGATCTGATCATTGTTGGCGCGGTTGGTCACGAACGTGGTGATCGCATCGTAGGTGTCCTGATCGACCAGCGTGTCGAGTAAGGCTGTTTGATCCCGGTGCGACAGACGGACGTTGACGGTGCCCACGTCGGTACGGAAGTCTTGCGCGAATGCTGTATCGCGGTAATTGACCAGCCGCTCCTCCCCTTGCCAGTAGGTGCCGTAAGTCAGGGAAAAGAGCGTGCCGCCAAATGGCAGAACGTCAAGCCGCTGGTGCGTCAAAACGGCCTCCAACTGCAACGTGGCGAAGTCGCGCCCGGTCACATCCTGCACATCTTCATTGGGGGAACTTTCGAGCAGATCACGCGCCTCCGATGACAGGGCATAGGTCTCCCCCGCCGCAAAGGCACCAACACGGGTTGTCTGCACGTCGTCACGCGACAGCCGGTAATCGGCTCGTGCACTGCCACCAAAGGCGATCCCGGACAGAGCGCGCTGATCTTCCGGCAAGAAAAACTCGATGGGGATACCCTCGAATTCAAGGATACCGTCGTCTGACCCGCTGTTCACGTTGTCAGACGGGGCGACATATGCGGTAAAGTTCAGCGTCAGCGGGTTGGCGTTGATCGTGCGGACGTACTCGCGCACCACGGCCTCGGCCTCTACATCGGTG
>JBCBOD010000211.1:0-3113 GCA_039821425.1 Pseudomonadota bacterium | reverse complement strand
GGCCCGCACCCAGATGCCCGCCAGTGACGGAAACGGCAGAAATCGTCTCGGCCCGCAGTTCATCCGCCACACGGGACAGCTCTGCGTCTGACATGCCTTTCAGATCACTTGGCGTTGTCACGCGGTCAAGCGTTGGCGTGTACGGCAGATCTGACATGGCGGTCTTTCTTAGTGTGTGCGATCCACGACGAAACGCGCGGCCTCTCGCAGGGTCTCAGCATCTCCTGCGTAGGGAGATAGCGCATCGCAGGCCTCTTCCACCAGCGCCTCTGCGCGGCGTTTCGCCCCATCAACACCAAGGAGCGAGACAAACGTTGCCTTGCCCGCCGCAGCATCCTTGCCTACGGCCTTGCCAACCGCATCGGCGTCACCAGTGGCATCCAGAAGATCATCAGCGATCTGGAACGCCTGACCGAGGCAGCGGCCGTAGATCGAAAGTGGCTCACGCTCGGCCTCCGCCATCCGTGCACCCACGAGGGCAGACCAGGAAATCAGCGCGCCGGTCTTGGCGGATTGCAGATCTGTGACCTGCTCAAGGTCCAGCGGTTCGGCGGCTTTCTCGGCCGCGATATCGGCGGCCTGTCCGCCAACCATGCCGCGGATACCTGCCGCGTGCGACAATGACACCAGCAGGTTCAACTTGGCGCGGGGGGCGCATTCGGTCTGGGCCAGCAGTTCAAACGCCAACCCCTGCAAGCCATCCCCGGCAAGGACGGCGGTGGCCTCATCCCATTTCTTGTGCACGGTGGGCTGGCCACGGCGCATATCGTCATCATCCATACAAGGCAGATCATCGTGGATCAGCGAATAGGCATGGATGCATTCGATCGCAGCGGCGGCACCTGCTGCGGCCACCGGGTTGATCTCGTGCAGGCGCGCGGTTTCGAGCACCAGAAACGCGCGCAATGCCTTACCGCCAGTGACGGCATAAATCATCGCCTCGGGCACGGGGCCTTCCAGACCGGTGAGGGCAAAGCCCACGCGGGCCTGCGAAATCTTGGCGGCCTGTGCCATGGCATCAGCCAGCGGGCGGCGCTCCAGCGCCTTGATCACAAAGTTCTCAGTCATTGAGGGGCGCCGTCCCTTGCGGCTGGCCAGCTTCGTTCAGGGTGATTTTGGCGACCTTTTCTTCGGCCTCTTTCAGCTTGGCCTCGCAGCGGGCCTTCAGCGCCGCACCACGCTCATAAAGTGCGATGCTTTCGTCCAAAGCGACATCGCCGCGTTCCAACTGGCCGACAACGCCTTCCAGCTCTTTGATCGCTTCCTCAAAACTGAGCTCGTCTACATCGCTCATGCGCTGCGCTCCTTCAATACCGCGACATGGGCCGCCGCCGAGGCCCCCAATGCCGCTAGGTCATACCCGCCTTCAAGGCATGATACCACCCGGCCATCTGCATGCGCTGCCGCCACATCGCAAATCTGCGCAGTGGCCCAGGCAAAATCATCTTCCCGGAGGTTCATCCCTGCCAATGGATCATCTTGATGGGCATCAAATCCGGCGGAAATAAGCAGCAATTGCGGAGAAAATTCTGAAAGCCGCGGCACAACCGTGTTCTCAAACACCTTGCGATAGGCGGCGCTGCCGGTGCCATCGGGCAAAGGCAGGTTCAACACATTGCCCACACCTGTTTCATGCGCGGCCCCCGTGCCGGGGTAAAGCGGGGACTGATGGGTGGAGACGAACAGGATGCGCGCGTCATCCTCCACCAGGTCTTGGGTGCCATTGCCGTGGTGCACGTCAAAATCGACGATGGCCACGCGGGACAGCCCGTGGTGATCCAGCGCATGTTTGGCAGCAATCGCCACGTTTCCGAAAAAGCAAAAGCCCATCGCGGTGGTCTTTTCCGCATGGTGACCGGGCGGGCGCATCGCGACAAAGGCATTCCCGGCCTCGCCGCCCATCACTGCATCCACGGCCCGCACGGCACCGCCCGCCGCGCGATAGGCCGCCGCGAGCGTGCCCGCCGACATATGCGTGTCTGCATCAAGCGAGCGCCAGCCTTCGTCCGGTGCGGCATCTCGCACAGCACTGATATGTTCGGGCGGATGGACGCGGCGCAGGTCATCCTCTGCTGCCATCGGTGCAATGAGGCGGAGAAGGTCCACATCCTTCAACGCCCCCAGCACGGCATCAAGGCGCGCGACCTGTTCAGGGTGGCCTGGTGGTGTCACATGGCCATAGCAATCGTCATGGGTGATCAAAGCTGTTGTCATGGCTGGAACAGAACCCGTTTCAGCGAGCAACTACAAGCTTCTCCTGTTCAAAAATACTGCCGCCGGAGGCACAAAAGTCTCTGGCGCGGCGTCCGCCGCCCTACTCCGGCGCCAGCATATAGCCCGCACCCCGCACCGTTTGCAGGTAGCGCGGTTGTTTCGGATCGGCCTCGATCTTGCGCCTTAGCCTTGTGATCTGCACGTCGACAGCGCGTTCCTGCGTCTGGCCGCCCGAACGGCTCAACTCTTCCACCAGACGGGTCCGCGTCACAGCCTCACCGGGGCAGCCCGAGAAGATGCGCATCAGCTGGCTTTCCGTGGCGGTCAGGCGGACAAGTTTGTCGCCTTCCCACATCTCACCCCGTTCGATGTCATAGCGCACAGGGCCAAGGTTGAGCACCTTGGGCAGGACCACCGCAGGTTCAGTCGCAGGCACGCGGCGCAGGATGGCATTGATCCGCAGGAGCAATTCCTTGGGCTCGAACGGCTTGGCAAGATAGTCATCGGCCCCCGCCTCCAGCCCCGTGATCCGATCATCGGTATCACCCTTGGCGGTGAGCAGCAGGATCGGCGTCGTGATCGTGCGGCGCAGATCACGGCAAAGCGACATGCCATCTTCGCCCGGCATCATCACATCCAGCACGATCATGTCGAACTCAAGCCCTGACAGAATACGGCGGGCATGGGCTGCGTCACGTGCGGTGCTGACAAGGAACCCTGACCGGATCAGGAACTTCTGCAACAACCCGCGAATACGTTCATCATCATCAACAATCAAAAGGTGCGCGTCGTCGGTACTCATTCCGGTTTGTCCTTCATCGTCTCGTAATGATGGCGCGTTTCTTCATCCATCATCGCCTCCAACACTTGCCGAAAGCCAGCCACTGCGGCCGGTCCGG
>JBCBOD010000127.1:0-10456 GCA_039821425.1 Pseudomonadota bacterium | reverse complement strand
CCAGTTTGGCCACGCCACCCGAGTCGAGCCCGAGCCCCTTCGCAAAGTGCGCACCTCGCCTCTCTACATCACCTATTCGAGCGACGGCCTGAACGGCTGCGCCGTCGCATTCCAGCGGCACTTGCGCGACGAGATCGTGACCTGGACGCATCCCGACCGGCCTCGACCCGTCCATTACAATTGCTGGGAAGCAGTCTACTTCGACCACAACCTCGACAAGCTAAAGGATATTGCGAGCCGCGCTGCGGATCTCGGCGCGGAAAGGTTCGTGCTCGATGACGGCTGGTTTGGCCAGCGCGACGACGACACAACCTCGCTCAGCGACTGGGAGGTCGATCCGAGGAAATATCCCGAAGGACTCGATCCGCTGATCGCCCATGTCCACAGCCTTGGGATGACCTTCGGCATCTGGTTCGAGCCAGAGATGATCAACGAAGATAGCGACATCCACCGCGCCAACCCGCATTGGGTGCTGGGCAGCGAGGATCAGACGCTCGGCCGCCAGCAAAAGGCGCTGAACATGGCGCTGAAAGAGGTCCGCGACTACCTCTATGACCGGATGTCGGCCATCCTGCGCGATCACCAGATCGAGTACATCAAATGGGACCACAATAGGGTTCTGCCAATGCCCGACGCCGCGCAGACCCGCGGCTCTTACCGGTTGATCGACCGGCTGCGCGCCGATTTTCCGCATGTGGAGATCGAAAGCTGTGCCTCCGGCGGTGGACGCATCGACTTTGGGATCATGGAGCGTACCCAGCGGGTCTGGCTGTCTGACAGCAATGACGCCCTGGAGCGGCTCCGCATCCAGCACGACGCGGCCCTGTTCCTGCCACTCTCGGTCACCGGCAGCCATGTTGGCCCGCGCCAGTGCCATACCTCTGGCCGCACGCTCGACATCTCTTTCCGCGCCTGGGTCGCTGCCCAGCGCCATATGGGGTTCGAAATGGACCCGCGCGAGCTTGACGAAACAGAGGCTGCCGTCCTGCGCGAAGTTACAAGCTGGTGGAAGTTCAACCGCGACTGGCTTCAGCGCGCCGACATTCTGCGGCTCGACACTGCAGATCCGGCAGTTCTGGCCGAAATGCAATTGGCGCGCGAGAAGGACCGCTTTGTCCTTTTTGCGGGCAAGGCCGCGACCAGCGCGCAGATCGCCCCGCGCCCCTTGCGGCTAACCGGGTTGGACCCGGACGCGATGTACCGGATCGTTCTGGCCAACCGCAACAGCCTGCACCGCCTGTCGCGAGGCACAACCGCCCTGAAGACGGACGACCTCGAACTCTCGGGCGCCTACCTTATGCGGTACGGCGTGACCTTACCCTGGTCTTTCCCTGAACGGATGTGGGTTGTCGAAGGGCACCGGCTATGACTGCCACCTTCCATGACCTCGCCGACGCGTCGGTCTTCATCACTGGCGGCGGTAACGGAATTGGCGCGGCGCTGACCGAGGGTTTCCTTGCGCAGGGGGCCAAGGTGGCTTTCGTGGGACGGTCTGATGCGTCCGCTTTTGTCGCCGAAATGGCAGAAAAGCACGGGAATGCCCCGCTCTTCATTCCTTGCGATATCACGGACACCTCAGCGCTGCAGGCAGCGATGGATCAGGCCGCGGCCAACCACGGGCCAATCGCCGTGTTGGTCAACAACGCAGCCAATGATATGCGCTTTGACGCAATGGACGTGACCGAAGAAGACTGGGACGCAAGCCAAGCCGTGAACCTGCGGGCCTATTTCTTTGCCTGTCAGCAGGCGGCGAAGGCCATGCAAGGCGGTGGCGCCATCATCAACTTTTCGTCGATCACCTACCTTTTCGGGGCGGATGGCATGGTGCCCTATGTCACCGCCAACGCGGGTATCATGGGCATGACCCGTGCGCTGGCACGCGAGTGGGGCCCCAAGGACATCCGCGTCAACGCCATCGCCCCCGGCTGGGTCCTGACCGAAAAGCAGGAAACCATGTGGGCGACACCCGAAGGCAAGGCAGAGTTCCTCAAGCGCCAGTGCCTGCAGCGTTTCATGGCGCCCGAGGATTTGATCGGCACTACGTTGTTTCTTGCCTCTGACAGCTCCGCAATGATGACCGGTCAGGTCCTGACGGTAGACGCCGGTGTGGTGCACGTCGGATGAGCAAGGTCATCGCAAACTGGGTCGCTGTCGATTGGGGCACCAGCAACATGCGGGCATGGGCAATGGATGCCGGCGGCGACGTCTTGGCTGAAGGCGCATCAGATCAAGGCATGGGGAAGCTCAGCCGCGACGGATTTGAACCCGCGCTTCTGGATGTCATTGGTGACTGGCTCGATGGGCCGACGACCGTTGTTGCCTGTGGGATGGTTGGGTCACGCCAGGGCTGGGTGGAGGCGCCTTATGCCACTGTTCCCTGCGGCACCCTGCCGGAAAGCTTTGCACAGGCACCCACCAGCGACCCGCGTCTGTCCGTGCATGTGATCCCAGGTATCCGGCAGATGTCACCCGCCGACGTGATGCGAGGTGAAGAAACCCAGATCACCGGTTTTTTGGCCCGCAATCCCGGCTGGGACGGTGTTATTTGCCTGCCGGGCACCCATACGAAATGGGTACATGTCAGCGCGGATGAAGTCGTCAGCTTTCAGACCTTCATGACGGGTGAGCTCTTCGAGACGATCGCGTCCCAGACGGTGCTGCGCCATTCAATCGGGGCAGAGGGCTGGGATGATGCGGCCTTTGCCGAAGGCCTTGATCAGGGCATGTCACGGCCCGAACGGCTGGCGACGCGTCTGTTTTCACTTCGGGCCGAGGGGCTTTTGCATGACGTCGCACCCGCCGCCGCACGGGCACGCTTGTCTGGCCTGTTGATCGGGGCGGAATTGGCCGGGGCAAAACCCTATTGGCTGGGCCAGCAGATCGCGGTCGTTGGCGATGCGGGGCTGGCGCGGCTATACGTGGATGCACTGGCAGCACAATCAGTTGCCGCAACGCAAGCAAATGCCAAAGCAACGACGCTCGCTGGCCTCACCGCCGCCTACAAGCGCCTGAAAGGATAACGCATGTCCCGCCCATTGATCGCCATCCTGCGCGGCATTACCCCAGAAGAGGCTGCCCCGATGGCCGCAGCCTTAATTGACGCTGGCATCACAAAGATCGAAGTGCCGTTGAACTCCCCTGATCCGTTCAAGAGCATCGGGGCGATGGTGGACGCACATGGGAATGAGGCACTGATCGGGGCTGGCACGGTGTTGTCGGTGGAAGAGGTCAACAAAGTGGCTGACGTCGGCGGCAAGCTTATCGTTTCGCCGAACTGCGATCAGCGTGTGATCGTCGCCACCAAAACCGCCGGGATGGAAAGCTGGCCCGGCGTGATGACGCCGACCGAGTGCTTTGCCGCGCTCAAGGCGGGGGCTGACGGGCTCAAGATCTTTCCTGCCAGCCTGATTGGCCCGGATGGGATCAAGGCAATCCGCGCGGTGCTGCCGAAGGGCACACAGGTCTATGCGGTAGGTGGCGCCGGTGCCGACAACTTCGGGGTTTGGATGGCGGCCAGCGCTGATGGCTTTGGCATTGGTTCCGCCCTCTACAAACCGGGCCTGTCCGTTGCCGAGGTCACGGCTCGCGCACGTGATATGGTGGCAGCCTATGACGAGGCTGCTGCATGATCTTTGACGCCACACAATGCCAACTGGGTGAGGGGCCGCTGTGGCATCCTCTGCGCAAGCAGCTCTTCTGGTTCGATATTCTTGGGCACAGGCTGCACACAGAGGGCAAACACTGGCAGTTTGACACCTATGTCAGCGCGGCAGGCTGGGTGGATGAGACCACGCTCTTGATCGCCACAGCAGAGGCGCTGCGCCATTTTGATATCGACACCGGTGGGCATCGCGTCGTCGCGCCATTGGAAGCTGACAACACGGTCACGCGTTCCAACGATGGGCGGGCTGACCCACAGGGCGGGTTCTGGATTGGCACGATGGGGATTGATGCCGAAGAGGGCGCTGGCGCGGTCTATCGCTACTACAAGGGTGAGCTGCGACAGCTATTCGCGCCAATCACGATCTCGAACGCCATCTGTTTTGCGCCGGATGGCAAGACCGCCTACTTTACCGACACGCCATCACAGAAGATCATGCGGGTCGCGCTGGACGCCGATGGCTGGCCCGAAGGTGAGCCTGTGCTGCATCTCGATCTCTCCGGGACGGAGTATCGCCCCGATGGTGCGGTTGTCGATGCCGATGGCAACCTTTGGAATGCGCAATGGGGTGCGGGGCGCGTGGCGGGCTATGCGCCGGACGGCACGTTCTTGGAAAGCTTCAGTTTTGCTGCCGCCCAGACGTCTTGCCCTGCATTTGGGGGCGATGATTTGACCACGCTCTTTTGCACATCTGCTGCTGTCGGCCGGACAGGCGACACGCAGGGTGCCACCTTCTTTACCGAAACCCGCTTTACCGGTCAGGCAGAGCATCGGGTGATCCTCTAACCACGAAAGACTGCCATGAAACGCACGCTCGGCGTTTGCTACTACCCCGAACACTGGCCAGAGGATCAGTGGCCCGAAGATGCCGCACGTATGGTCGCGGCGGGCCTCGCATGGGTGCGGATCGGGGAATTTGCGTGGTCACGCCTTGAGGCGGTTCCGGGGACCCTGACGTGGGACTGGCTTGACCGCGCCATCAATGTGCTGGGCGAGGCAGGTTTGAAGGTCATCCTCGGCACGCCCACCGCAACCCCGCCGCGCTGGATGGTCGACAAGCACCCTGACATGCTGGCGGTTGATGCCTACGGGCAAACGCGCAAATTTGGGTCCCGCCGCCACTACGATTTCAGCCACCTTGGCTACCGCGATGAATGCCGCCGTATCGCGCGGATGATGGGGGAACGCTATGGCCGGAATCCCCATGTCGCTGCTTGGCAGATCGACAATGAATATGACTGCCATGAGACGACGCTTAGCTACTCTGACGCTGCCCGCAAAGGTTTCCAAGATTGGCTCGCCCAGCGCTATCAGTCCACCGATGCACTGAACCGGGCATGGGGCAATGTGTTCTGGTCGATGGAATACGACAGCTTCGACCAGATCGACCTGCCCAACCTGACGGTCACGGAACCGAACCCTTCTCACGTACTGGCCTTCCGCCGCTATAGCTCTGATCAGGTTGTGGCCTTCAACCGCGTTCAGGCCGAAGAGCTGCGCCGCCATACCGACGCGCCGCTCATTCACAACTACATGGGCCGGATTACGGCGTTTGATCATTGGGCCGTTGGCGAAGACCTCGATATCGCATCGTGGGACAGTTATCCGATCGGGTTCCTCTCGGACCGTTTGGAGGCAACGCCAGAATTCAAACAGACCTTCCTGCGGCAAGGTCACCCGGACATGCAGGCGTTCCACCACGATCTTTATCGCGGTGTGGGCAAGGGGCGGCTCTGGGTCATGGAGCAGCAGCCCGGCCCGGTGAATTGGGCGCCCTATAACCCCGCCCCACTGCCCGGTATGGCCCGTCTTTGGGCGTGGGAGGCATTTGCACACGGGGCGGAAACGGTCTGCTATTTTCGCTGGCGGCAAGCGCCGTTTGCGCAGGAACAGATGCATGCGGGGCTCTTGCGGCCTGATAGCGCCGACGCCCCGGCACTGGCAGAGGCGCGACAGGTGGCCGATGAAATTGCAGAGCTGCCTGACGTTGGCACAGCCCAGCCCCAAGCCGCATTGGTCTTTGACTACGAAAGCGCATGGGCATGGGAGGCCCAGCCGCAGGGCGCGGATTTCGAGATGTTCCGCCTCGCCTTCGCCGCCTATGGCGCGCTGCGCCGAGCAGGGCTGAACGTCGATATCATCCCGGCAGATACGGCTGACCTTGCGGCTTACAAATTTGTCCTTGCGCCCGGGATCATGCGTCTGTCGGACAATCTGCGTGCTGCTTTGGCGAACTATGAGGGTATCGCGCTCATCGGGCCACGCACTGACACGAAGACATCCGAACTCGCGATCCCGACCCCGATGGGCCCTGACCTACCCGGCGCAGACGTCACCGTCGCCCTAACCGAAAGCCTGCCGCCAAGCGAGACGATCCCGCTGGAAGGCGGTGGCGCATTTCAGCACTGGTTTGAGCATCTGGAAGGTGCCGCAGAGGTGCATCGCGCAACCGAACCCGGCCACCCGGCCATCATGGGCAACGCAAACCTGCGTTATCTCGCTGGCTGGCCCGATCTTGAAACGTTCGACCAGATTATCGCGGACCTCTGCAAAGAGGCTGCGCTGCCGCATCACGCACTGCCGCCCGGTCTGCGCATCCGCGACACCGCCACCCACCGCTTCATCTTCAATTACGCGCCCATTGCGCAGGTCTGGAACACGATCCGCATCCCAGCAGCAGGGGTGCATTGGGCGCCGCTGTGACCAAACTGATCGGAACCACCAGCAAAGGTGAAGATGTGCATGAGGTTACCCTCGCCGCAGGCGATCTGACGATTACACTGATCACCTTGGGTGTTGCGGTCACAGACGTTCGATTGGCGGGGGTCAACCATTCACTGACGCTTGGGGGCGGTCACATTGCCGACTACGAGGGCGAGATGCGCCACCACGGCACGCTGATCGGGCCAATCGCGAACCGGATCAGCACGGCGCGGGTCCGGATTGAGGGCATGGTCTATGAACTGGAGCGCAACCAGGACGGACGCATCCACCTTCATTCCGGCGCGCAGGGCACACATCGGCAAGTCTGGCAGCTGGGAGAGATAACGGACACCAGCGCCACCTTCCACATCACCCTGCCCGACGGCATCTGCGGTCTGCCCGGCAACCGCAAGATTACAGCAACCTATCAGATTGAAGCGCCCGCCACCCTATCGCTGGCCATTACCGGCACGACTGACGCGACAACCTTGATGAACTTCGCCAATCATAGCTATTGGAACCTCGACGGGGGTGAAAGCCTTGCGGGCCACCGTCTGCAGATTGCTGCAGACCACTACCTGCCCAGTACCGCAGATGATTTCCCCACCGGTGAAGTCGCCGAGGTGGGCGGCACCCAAATGGATTTCCGGCAAGAGCGTGTCGTCGCCCCAATTGATCCGCCGCTGGACAACAATTTCTGTCTGTCTGATGATGACGAGCCATTGCGGGATGTGCTGACCCTGACGGGACAGTCAGGCCTTAGCATGACTGTTAGCACGACCGCGCTCGGCATTCAGGTCTATGATGCGCGCGATGCGCTGCGCCCGGGGCGGGCTGCCTATGAAGGGCTGGCCATCGAGGCGCAAGGCTGGCCAGATGCGCCGACCAATCCGCATTTCCCAACAATCAAGGTCACCCCGGACGCACCATATCGGCAAGAAACGCGTTGGCGTTTCAGCTCCCCCGATAGGTCGAATAGCTAAAGGGCGAGACCAGCAGCGGGACATGATAGTGTGAATCCGGATCGTTGATGCCAAAGCGGATCGGGATTTCGTCGAGAAAGCTGATCTCTTCACCCCTGCCAAAATAAGCCCCAGCCTGAAAAACCAGCTCATACTGACCGATCACGAACCCCTCTTTCGGCAGAATCGGGTGATACGTGCGACCATCTGCATTGGTGATCATCCGGGAAATATGGCTTCGCGTTCCATCTGCGGCAAAACGAAACAGGTCGACGCGCATACCCGCCGCTGGGATGCCGTTTGCCGTATCCAGCACGTGGGTCGTGAGAAATCCTGACATAAAACCTCTTTCTTTTCAGGGGGATAATAACATCGGATATGGTATCAAGCTACCTATGATTTTGGACAGCAGCGAACACGCGCCGCGCTGTCGCACCCCCCGTGACCAACCGCAGGTGCCGACCTATATGAAAAGCAAAGGATTGAACTGATAGGCACCCGCCATGGAAATGGAAACACTGCTGCTGTCGCGCATCCAGTTCGCGGCAAACATCTCATTTCACATCTTGTTTCCGACGATCACGATCGCATTGGGTTGGGTGCTGTTGTTCTTCAAGCTGCGCTACAACGCGACGGGTGAAGAGCGGTGGATGGAAGCCTATCGGTTCTGGGTGAAAATCTTTGCTCTATCATTCGCGATGGGTGTTGTGTCCGGCATCACCATGTCGTTCCAGTTCGGCACCAATTGGCCGGGCTTCATGGAAAAGGTCGGCAATATCGCCGGACCCTTGCTCGCATATGAGATCATGACCGCATTCTTTCTGGAGGCTGTGTTCCTCGGCATCATGCTCTTTGGTTTCAGCCGTGTGCCCAATTGGGTGCACACGCTGGCGACCTTCCTGGTCGCCTTCGGCACCATGATGTCTGCGTTCTGGATCATCGTCCTGAACTCTTGGATGCACACGCCGCAAGGGTTCGAGATGATTGACGGTGTGGCCCATGCGACCGATTGGTCGGCCATCATCTTTAACCCCTCCATGCCCTACCGCTTCCTGCACATGGTGCTGGCCAGCTTCCTGACCGTCAGCTTCCTCATCGCCGGTGTCAGTGCATTCCGCTGGCTGATTGGCGGGCGGACCGAAGGCGTGCGTGTCGCGCTCAAGACCGCCATCATCGGTGCCGCGATGCTGATCCCCGTACAAATCCTTGTGGGGGACTTCCACGGCTTGAACACCAAGGAATATCAGCCCGCCAAAGTCGCCGCGATGGAAGGCAACTGGGAAACCGATACCGGTGTGCCGCTGATCCTTTTCGCGCTGCCCGACGAAGAAGCGCGCGAAAACAACTTCGAAATTGGCATCCCCAACCTTGCCTCTTTCATCCTGACCCACGATTGGAACGGTGAGGTGAAGGGCCTGAATGACTTTGTGGCCGAAGACGGCACTGTCCTGCACCCGCCGGTGAACCCTGTCTTCTGGTCTTTCCGCGTCATGGTGGGCACCGGTCTTCTGATGCTGTTGATCAGCTGGGGGACAACCTTCCTGATCTACCGCAAGAAGCGCGGCGTCGAAGGGCTGCCCAAGCCAGTGCTCTACGGGCTGGTCGCGATGAGCTTTAGTGGCTGGGTCGCCACCCTGGCCGGCTGGTACACCACCGAAATCGGGCGTCAGCCTTGGCTGGTACAGGGCGTGATGACCACGAAAGAAGCCGTGGCTGAGGTGCCAGCGCCAATGGTACTGTCGACCTTGATCGCCTATCTCGTTGTCTACGCCGCCCTGCTTTTCGCCTATATCTTCGTGATCTTCTATCTCGCACGGAAGACAGCGCAGGGTGAGAACATCGGGACCAGCGTTGCACCGTCACCCGCCGCCGCCGCCAAAGCCCTTCCGGCAGAGTAGGACAGCGCGATGAACCTCTTTGGTGACCCGACAGTCTGGCTGCCCTTCGTCTTTGCAGCCCTGATGGGCGCGTCGATCCTGATCTACGTGGTGCTCGATGGTTTTGATCTGGGCGTCGGTGTCCTGTTCCCCTTTGCCGCAGAAGACGAGAAAGACCGCATGATCGCTTCGATCGGCCCGTTCTGGGATGCGAATGAAACGTGGCTGGTACTGGCCGTCGGTCTGCTCTTAGTCGCGTTCCCGTCCGCGCATGGTGCGATCCTCACCGCTCTCTACCTGCCTGTCGCGATCATGCTGATCGGGCTGATCCTGCGCGGCGTAGCGTTCGAGTTTCGGGCCAAAGCCCCTGCCCCGCACAAAAAGCTCTGGAACAACGCGTTCTTTGCAGGCTCGCTGATGACCTCACTCTCGCAGGGGTTCATGCTGGGCATGTATGTGATGGGGTTGGAGTACACGCTGTTGAACGTGGGCTTTGGCCTGCTGACGGCGGTGTTCTTGACGGTTGGATACAGCTTTATCGGTGCCACCTGGTTCATTCACAAGACCGACGGCGGGTTGCAGGTGAAAGCCGTGGAGTGGGCCAAGGGTGGCATTTGGGGGCTGATCCTCGGGATCGGGGCCATTTCAGCGGCCACACCATTCGTCAGCGCGCGGCTCTTCGACAAATGGTTCAGCTGGCCCGAGGCGCTCTACCTCGCGCCGCTTCCCATCATCTCGGGCCTTCTGGTGTTCTGGCTTTGGTCAATGCTGCGTCAGATGCCCTACGAAAATGACCGGCGATCGTGGCAACCTTTCACAGCTGCAACGGCGCTTTGGGTCATGGCCTTTGGTGGCATGGCCTACAGCTTCTACCCTTATGTCGTCCCGGAACAAATCACGATCTACGAGGCGGCCAGCGCGCCGGAAAGCCTCTTTATCATCCTGATCGGGACCTGCATCGTGCTGCCCACGATCATGGGTTACACGGTGCTGTCCTACTTCATTTTCCGGGGCAAGGCGACGGAGCTGCGCTACGACTAAGGTGGGTGGATCGAGATCCACCTTACCTGCGGCAACGTGGCAATCCGTAAGGTGGGTCTTGACCCACCTCTCTGGCCAGAATCGGTTTGACAGCCTTGGTCCCATTGCGTAATCGGACGCTCGTGGTTCGGCGCGGTAGCTCAGTTGGTTAGAGCGAACGACTCATAATCGTTAGGTCGGGAGTTCAAATCTCCCCCACGCCACCACCACCT
>JBCBOD010000090.1:0-16450 GCA_039821425.1 Pseudomonadota bacterium | reverse complement strand
TACCGATGTGACCGAAGAGGCGGATGAATACACCCGCGTCACCCTGACAGGCACGGCGACAGGGGAGGAGTTGCACGTGCTGGTTTCAGGTACCGCGGCGGGCACCGGCTACCGCGTGATTTCCCGCCTCGCCACCAACATCGGCCCCGTGATGGTCGATCTTGGGCTGCTGCCGCTGGATCAGAAGAAGGCGCCGCCGCTTTTGGCAGAGATGGACATCAACGGCACGCTCCTCTGGCCCGACGATCAGAACAGCAGCACGCCAGAGCCTGATCTGGGGCGCAACATCTGGTTCGCACGCAATGTGGAGGCGATGTCTGCCGCGCTCGACACACTGCCCTTGATGGTGATTGCCAGTGATATGTCGCCCCCGGACCCGCGTTTGACGCCCCTGCCGGTGACGACAGCGAACATCAAGAACGATCACTTCGAATATGCGGTCACATGGTTCCTGTTGGCCGTTGTCTGGGCCGTCATGAGCCTGTACCTGATCTATCGCACCACCCGGCCAAAGGACGCCTGAAAGATATGCGCTACATCTCCACCCGCGGCACTGCACCTGCTCTGAGCTTTGAAGAGGCGATGCTGACCGGGCTTGCCCGAGACGGCGGGCTCTATGTGCCGGAAGACGTGCCAACGCTCACCCACGCGCAGATCGCGGCGATGGCCGGTGAAAGCTACGAAGAGGTCGCCTTCAAGGTCATGCGCCCCTTCATCGGTGAGACCTTTACGGACGATGAATTCCGGAAGCTGATCGGCCAAGCCTATGCAAGCTTCGGCCATGCCGCACGCGCCCCGCTGGTACAACTCGACAGCAACCATTACCTTCTGGAACTTTTCCACGGCCCGACGCTCGCCTTCAAAGATTTCGCGATGCAGCTGATCGGGCAGATGTTTGAGGCGGCACTCACGCGATCAGGCAAGCGCGTGACGATCGTCGGGGCAACATCCGGCGACACTGGCTCTGCCGCTATTGAAGCTTTCCGCGGGTTGGATGCGGTAGACGTATTCATCCTCTACCCCCATGGCCGCGTGTCAGAGGTGCAGCGCCGCCAGATGACGACGCCGACCGAAAGCAACGTACACGCGCTGGCCATTGATGGCGACTTTGATGATTGCCAGGCCGCCGTGAAGGACATGTTCAATGACTTTGCGTTCCGCGAAGAGGTGTCACTCGCCGGTGTGAACTCCATCAACTGGGGCCGGGTGCTGGCGCAGGTGGTCTATTACTTCACCGCAGCCGTCAGCCTGGGCGCACCGCACCGGCAGGTCAGCTTCACCGTGCCGACGGGCAACTTCGGGGACATCTTCGCAGGCTACATCGCCAAGCGGATGGGGCTGCCCATCGCCGATCTGGTGGTGGCGACAAACCGCAATGACATCCTGCACCGGACGCTGGAAACCGGCGCCTACACCAAGGAAGGGGTGGAACCCACGATCAGCCCGTCGATGGATATCCAGGTCTCCTCCAACTTCGAACGCGCGCTTTTTGACGCGTACGGGCGGGATGGCAGCGCCGTGGCGGGGCAAATGGAAGACCTCAAAGCAGGTGGTTTCACCATCAGCCAGGGTGCCTATCAGGCGCTGAAGGAAACCTACAAATCCGGCCGTGCGTCCGAGGAAGAAACAAGCGCCGCTATCAAAGCTTACCGCTTGCAGCATGGAGAGTTGCTCTGCCCGCACACAGCCGTCGGCGTGCATGTGGCAGAGGCCCATCTGAGCAGCACGCCCATGATCACCCTCGCCACAGCCCATCCGGCCAAGTTCCCCGACGCCGTCAAAGCCGCGACAGGTATTCACGCCCCCCTTCCCCCCCGCATGGCGGACCTGTATGACCGGGCAGAGCGGATCACCCGCGTGGAAAACGATCTGGCCGCGATCCAGACGGTCATCAGGGAACGGACGAAGACTTGACTATCCATCTGCATACACTCTCCAACGGTTTTCAGATCGTGACAGAGGATATGCCGGGCCTGAAATCCGCCAGCATCGGCATCTGGGTGCAGGCGGGCTGCCGTCACGAACGGGCCGAGCAGAACGGTATCGCGCATTTTCTGGAACATATGGCCTTCAAGGGCACCAAGCGGCGCAGTGCCTTGCAGATCGCCGAGGCGATCGAGGACGTAGGCGGCTATATCAACGCCTACACCAGCCGCGAAATGACAGCCTACTACGCGCGCGTGCTGGAAAACGATGTGGCGCTTGGCCTCGACGTGATCGCCGACATCCTGCTGAACCCGGTCTTTGACCCGGCAGAGATCGAGGTGGAGCGTGGGGTGATCCTGCAGGAAATCGGTCAGGCGCTCGACACACCTGACGACATCATCTTCGACTGGCTGCAAGAGGTGGCCTATCCTGATCAGGCGCTTGGCCGCACGATCCTTGGCCCCGCAGAACAGGTGACAGGCTTTCGTCGCGATGACCTGCAAGGGTTCGTCGCACAGCATTATGCGCCCAACCAGATGATCCTGGCTGCGGCAGGGGCGATTGACCACGATGAGATCGTTAAACAGGCTGAAGCCCTGTTTGGTGACGCACCCGCCGTGGACACGCAGCCAGATGCCATGCAGCCCGGCGTGTTTCGCGGCGGCGAACGACGTGAGAACAAGAACCTTGAACAGGTGCATTTCGCACTGGCGCTGGAAGGCCCGGATTATCGCGATCCCGCGATCTACACCGCGCAGATCTACGCCAACGCGATGGGCGGTGGCATGTCCTCGCGCCTGTTCCAGGAGGTGCGTGAAAACCGCGGCCTCTGCTACACCATCTTCGCGCAGGCTGGCGCTTATGAAGATACCGGCATGACGACGATCTACGCGGGCACCAGCGCCGAACAAATCGGTGAGCTTGCCGATATCACCGTGGACGAAATGAAGCGCGCCGCCGACGACATGACCGCGGCCGAGGTCGCGCGCGCCCGGGCGCAGATGAAGGCGGGGCTGCTCATGGGCCTGGAAAGCCCGTCCAACCGGGCCGAGCGTCTGGCACGCCTTCTGTCGATCTGGGGGCGGATCCCGTCCTTGGAAGAAACCGTCGCGCGTATCGACGACGTCACAACTGGCGACGTGCGCGACTTTGCTGGGCAGATGGCCGGGCAGGCGGCCACCGCCCTTGCGCTCTATGGTCCTGCGGAACGTGCGCCATCGCTTGATGCGCTCCGGGCGCGGCTTGCTGCCTGATGCTCGGGACCAAGCGCAAGGTCCGTCTCGAAACCGAACGCCTGACGCTCCGCCCGCCAGCTCATAGTGACTTCCGCGCCTGGGCCAGCCTGCGGCATGAGAGCGCCGATTTCCTCAAACCGTGGGAGCCGACATGGGCGCCTGATCACCTGACGCGCAAGGCCTTCACCAACCGGGTCTACTGGGCGCAACGGTCCATCGCGAATGGCACGGCAATGCCGCTGTTCCTGTTCCGGCGGGAGGATGCGACGCTCCTCGGCGCGATCACGCTCGACCATATCAAACGCGGGCCATCACAATCGGGGATCACCGGCTATTGGATCGGCCAACCCTTCGCGCGGCAGGGATACATGCGTGAGGCGATCAACGCGGTGGTGCACCATGCCTTCACCGTGATGGACCTGAGCCGGATCGAGGCAGGCTGCCTGCCCGAAAACAAACCCTCGCAACGACTGCTAGAGCAATGCGGCTACAAATACGAAGGAGTCGCGCAAAGCTATCTGCAGATCAACGGAAGATGGCGAAACCACGTGCTCTACGCGAACTTGCGACATGACCGGCGAGGGAAGACTGATGTGGGGTAGTGGGGTTTTGGCCGCTTTTCGGACGTTGCTGCCGTAGGTAGCGCGCGAAACAGGCGTCATAAATCGCACCCGGCGTGCATGCGCCATGCCCGACCTCCCCCCCGGGAGGGCGTTCGTTGCGGCACCGGCACGCTTGTTTCATTGACGCTTTTGAGCAGGACCGTCCCACTGGCTGCACGACCCACCCGAGGTCGGGCATGGCGCATGCGGCCTAATCGTTGTGCGACATCGCAGAAGGCTTTGGGCTCACACCCGTCATTCGTTCCGCTAAAATACCAGCCCTTCAGCCAGTCTACCCTTACAACCCCCGCATCCTCTCCAACACATCCAGTCCCTGCAGCTTCAGGAAATGCAGGATATCAATGAAGATCCAGTTCTCCGCGAGTTTATCACCGTCCCGCCGGTACATATCCACCACCCGCATCTCTGACCGGCCCCCGGCGGGCATGCCCAGATAGCCGCCGCCGTTGGTCACGCTCAGGTTGGCCCAGCCGAAGAAACCGCCAAAGTTCCCTTCGGCCAGTCGGGCGATGTGGCCGTTGTAAACCCGGTCCTTGATCTGGGTGCGGAAGGGGCGCTGGTGTTGTTCGACGTAGCGGTCGATGGTGTAGGTCGCCCCGATCCCCTCGGGCCCCCACCAGATGAAATCGTCATGCCAGCTTTGGGCCAGTTCCGTCTGCGGGTCGGGGTAGTTGTGGGGGGCGTTAATGTCACCGATCATCGCGTTGACCAGGGCGAGTGTCTTTTCGCCTGCCGCCGGATCCGCATCGTCAAAGAGCAAACCGTCGTGGGTGGCTGGGCCGGGCTGGACCAGATGCATGCCGGTCTGCGGGGCCAGGGGGTATTGGCCCGCTTGCCTCATCAGGTGCAGCAGGTCGCAGAACATCGCGGTTTCCACGATCTTGCCATCCACGACCTTGTTGAATTCGGCATAGCGGAGCATCGCGATGCGCCGGTTCGGTTTGATCCCCAGAAAAGGCTCATCGAAAAGGCCCATCAGGTGACCCATGGAAATCACCCAGGTGGATTGAAATCCATCGATCTCATTCTTGCCGGCGATGAAGATATCCTGCCGCCGCTGTACCTTTGTCATGGCCGTCAGGAAGGGCGACCAAAAGCTTCCTGCGACATCCGCAGCCCCATGCTGTTCATAGAACGGATGCATGCCGCGCCAGTGCCAGTCTGGCGCTGTATGCGTAGCCAGTGCCTCCGCCACCGTGTCCGGCGTCGCCTTGGCCAGCGCATCATAATGGGCGCGCACCAGCGCCTTTTCTGCTTGGAAACTCATCTTATTATCCCTTGACCGCACCTGCTGTCAGGCCGGATACGATCTGCTTCTGGAAGAACAGGATCATGACGAAGAGCGGCGCCGTCACCGACACAACCGCCGCCACCGCGAACATCACGTTGCCTTTGGTCTGTGTCGTGCCAAGGAAGCTGACGAGCTTGGGCACCATTGTCTGGTTTTCCTTCGACAGCAGCATCGTTGTGACAGCAAAGTCATTGTAAGCTAGAAGGAAGCTGAACAGCCCCGTCGTGATCACCCCCGGCCACATCACCGGGATGATCACATGACGAAACGCCTGAAAACGGGTGCAGCCATCGACCATCGCGCTTTCGTCCAAATCCTTGGGGATGTTCTTGAAGAAGGCATGCAGCATCCACAGGGTGAAGGGCTGATTGATCGCCACCAAGACGATGATCGTGGTGCTCAGATGCCCCCAGAGGTTCCATTCAAAGAACGGCAACAGATAGCCAGAGACCAGCGTCAACGGTGGCATCGCCCGGAACATCAACGCAAAGAGCAGGAACCAGAAGGCATAGCGATAGGTGGAGCGGGACAAAGCATAGCCCCCCAGCGTCCCGCAGGTCAGTGAAATGGTCACCACGCAAACGCAGACGATCAGCGTATTCAGCGCCGCGCGCCAGAACTCTTCTTGCACCCAAGCGCCATAATAGCCGTCCCCGGTAAAGCTCCCGCCCGTTTCGACCCGCGTCAGCGTCCCAAAGATGGAGTTCGCCCAGTCGGCCTTGGAAAAGAAATCCCCCTCAACCTTGAAGGACCCCCAAAGGGTCCAGAGAAACGGGAACGCGGCCATAATCAGCCAAAGCCCCAACAGCCCATAGGCAAGGGCGCTGACGGTCGGGGACATGCGTGTGGCTTTGGACATCTTAGCGTGCCTTTCCGAAATCGCGCCAGGTGCGCACAAGGACAGGGGAAAGCAGGATCGCCACCCCGATGATCGTCAAGACAGAGGTGGCCGCAGCCGATGAGAGCAATCGAGTTTCACCCCCCAGATCGTTGAAGATTGCAAAAGATAGCGACCTCGCATGCGCCTGCGCGCTGAAACTGACGATCGGTTCAAAGACGCGGAAGTTGTCCATCAACTGGATCAGCGCGATGAAGGTTGTCAGCGGCACAAGATGCGGGATCACGACATAGCGGATGCGCTGCCAGCGGGTCGCGCCGTCGATCATTGCGGCCTCCAGCGTGTCGGTGTTCACTGTCTGCAGGCCTGCGTAGTAGACGATGAAGGCGAAAGGCGCGGACGACCAGATACCATAGACCATCAACATCGCCCACATCAGCGGGGTGGAGGCTTTGACTGAAAGGTCCGGATCGCCCGCCGCCCATTGCAGGGCGGTCCCGAGGACACCGCGGGCATCGACCATCCAGAAAAGGACCAGCGCGCCAACAATCGGTGTGACGATCATCGGCAGGAGCGAGAAGAAGATGGTGGGCCCACGCAGGGCGCGCGCGACGGCGTTCACGCCAATGGCAATCAGGAACCCGGCGATAATCGTCAGCGGCGTGACAACGGCGGTATAGGTCAGGGTAAAGGCAATGGCGCTGTAGAACGGCAGGTTCATCAGCGTGTCAAAGAAATCACCCATATTGATGCGGCTGGTCCAGGCTTCGCCCACCTCGGCAAAGGCCAGATGGTTGCGGTCTTTATAGATGTTCAGCCCGGCCCATTGGCCCAGCGGTTCCGCCTCACGCAGGGCCTGGGTGGCTTCCTGGTCGACGGACTCGGCGGTTGTGCAGCCGAAGGGGCCACAGTTTTCGACCTCGATGATGACCTGTTCATGTTCCTGATAAAGTGACTGGGTCACGACCGACACAATCGGCAGCGCAATAAACAGGATCATCAGCACGGCTGATGGCAGGACAAACCAGAAGAAAGAAGAGTGTTTCATGCGCTTTGCCCCGGAAAACGGTAATGGGGGAAGGCGGCGCGCGCCTTCCCCAAGGCATCCTTACTGCAGGAAGCCTTTTTCTGTCGCCGCAGCCGTGTAAGCCGCTTCGATGTCTGCGAGCGTCTGCTCGGCGCTTTCATTGCCCTGCATGAAGTCGGCAATGTTGTCGCCCAGTGCGGTGTGCAGCAGGCCCTGGAATGGGCGCATCGGGTAAGGTGTTGCACCGGCGGCCACGGTGGCCAGAACGCCCTCGTTCACAGGCGCAGGCTCAAACCCGTCCATCAGCCAGACGGCCTGGCTCATGGTGGTGTCATCAAGGATCGCAGGTGCGACACCGTTGGCCATCGCCTGGAAGGTCGCGGCGGCGTCTTCGTCGCTGACGTTCTTCGCCACGGTCCAACCATCCCACCAAAGTGTCGTGGCAGGTGTGCCGCTGTCACCCACGGTCAACGGGCCGCCAACCATGGTGTTTTCATAGACTTCGGGGGCAGCGCCTTCGTCGTCCATCAG
This sequence comes from Pseudomonadota bacterium, assembly GCA_039821425.1. Classification (GTDB taxonomy): domain Bacteria; phylum Pseudomonadota; class Alphaproteobacteria; order Rhodobacterales; family Rhodobacteraceae; genus Yoonia. The sequence goes on along the minus strand of JBCBOD010000090.1, from coordinate 8,979 downwards.
CACGCCCGTCCGGCTGCCCCACATGTTCATGAGGGCGACGTTGCCAGCTTCCCACTCGGCGGAAGTCGCGTTGCTGTCATGTGTCAGGTAGTCGGGGTTCATGTATTCTGACAGGGCCTTCATCATTTCCAGCGCTTCAACGCCTTGGGCGTTGTTGATGCTGACTTCGGCGGTGCCGGGCGTAAAGAACTCACCACCGGTGCCGATGTACATGTTGGTGAACTCCTGGGCGAGGTTCCAGCCCGCGGCATAAGCGCCACCCACAGGGTATTCCATAATGCCTGCAGCGCGGATCGCCTCGGCAGCAGCAAGCACTTCCTCGTAGGATGTCGGCACATCAAGGCCGACCTGCTCCAGCACATCAGCGCGATAGACGAGGTGCTGTGCGTTCGCCATGAAGGCCACAGCCATGATTTGCCCATCAACAGTGATCAGCTGGCGCTGCGGGATGTCCTGACCGTATTCGGCAACAAGATCGTCCAGCGGGCGGATCACGTCTTCGTTGATCAGCGCGACGATGGAAGAGTTTGCGACAATGGCAGTGGTGTATTCGGCAGGGTTGCCTGTCATGCCAGCCACGTTCAGCGTCTGGTGGTCAGCCGTCAGGTTGGATGAGAATTCGATGCCGCCGCATACACCCGCATTGGCGGCAACTGTTTGAATTGCAGGGAATTCGTTGCCGATGATGCTTACACGGCCATCCGCCTCGCACGCAGCAGCGCCAGTGGCGGTCAGTGCGGCAACCGCCGTCCCCAACATCGCATTTTTCCAGATCTTCATATGTTTGAACCTCCCAGTTCGGTCTGTGGTCACCGGTTTGCCCGGTTTTGATCAGGGTCACGAATCGCGCGCCCTTTGCATACGTTTGCAAGTTAACCGCGAAGGCGCCGCATCACGCAAGCATTTTGCGGTGCGAAACCGAGAAATTCGCAAGCCCACACAATAACACTTGCCAGAGTTCCGGAATCGCGCCAGTGTTTTTGCAAACGTATGCAAGGGGTGCGCCATGGCCGAAATTCAGCTTCGCAGTGTATCAAAGCGGTGGGGGTCATTCGTTGGCGTGCAGAGCTTTGATCTGACGATTGCCGATCAGGAATTCCTTGTGCTGCTTGGCCCATCCGGCTGCGGCAAGACCACGACAATGCGGATGATCGCCGGGCTGGAAGATGTAACCGATGGCGACATCTTGGTCGATGGCAAGCGCATCAATGATCTGGAACCGAAAGACCGCGACGTGGCGATGGTGTTCCAATCCTACGCGCTCTACCCAAACCTGAACGTTTACGACAACATCCGCTTTCCGCTGAAGGTGCGCGGTATCCCACAAGCAGAACACGAGGAACGCGTCATGCGCGCCTCTGCCATGGTGGAACTCGACGACTTCCTGCATCGCAAACCGGCAGAGCTGTCCGGTGGCCAGCGTCAGCGCGTTGCCTTGGCCCGCGCCATCGTGCGCGAACCCAACGTCTTCCTGATGGACGAACCGCTGTCGAACCTTGATGCGAAACTGCGGGTTTCGACTCGTGCACAGATCAAGAACCTCAGCCACGAGTTGAAGGTGACGACGATCTACGTCACCCACGATCAGATCGAGGCGATGACGCTCGCTGACCGCGTGGTTGTTATGTCCAAAGGCGTTGTGCAGCAGGTCGGCACGCCGACCGAGATTTACGACAACCCCGCCAACACATTCGTCGCAGGCTTCATCGGTTCTCCTGCCATGAACCTTGTCGATGGTGAGATCAAGGATGGGACCTTCACCACCAAGAACATGACCGTCAGTGGCCTGCCAAGCAGCTACAACGGCCCCGTGACCCTCGGCTTCCGCGCAGAAGATGCAAGCGTGGCCGAGAGTGGGGGGGAGATCGGATCAAAGGTCTACTCGCTTGAACTGCTGGGGGAGGCGACGATGGTCACAATGCGCGTCGGCGGCACAATCGTGTCCGTGAAATCCGGCAAGGAATACCGGGCCGAGATTGACGATGCCGTGCATGCCGCCGTGCCAGCCGAAATCTGCCACCTCTTTGACAAGACAACGGGGGAGCGTCTCTGACGCCATGCCCCACATCCCCACATACGATTTTATCGTAATCGGCGCAGGCTCTGCCGGTTGCGCGGTGGCTGCCGGTTTGGCAAAGGCTGGCCGCGTGGCCGTGGTCGAGGCAGGCCCGTCAGACGCGCATCCGTTCGTGAAAATCCCTTTTGCGCTCATCTGGCTGATGGGGTCGGGGCGCGATTGGCAATTCAAATCGGCCCCGCAAGCGGCATTGGGCGGGCGGCAAATCAACATCCCCCGGGGGCGGATGCTAGGTGGATCGGGGTCCATCAACTCCATGGTCTGGTTCCGTGGCCGGGCAGATGATTTTGACGGCTGGAACGTACCCGGCTGGGCGTGGTCGGATGTGGCACCAGCGTTTGAAGAGGTCGAGGCGCGGCTGACGCCAGATACCTACGCTAACCCACACCCTTCCGTTGAAAAGCTGGGTGCGTTGTTCGGAGCGAACACGCCAACCAATCCAACACCCGAACGCGAAAGCGGTGGCGTCTTTCGGTTCAACATGCGGCGCGGGCGGCGTTGGTCGGCCGCCGATGCCTTTCTGCGCCCGGTGATCGAGGACGGCGTGCAAGTGCTGACCGGCCGCGAGGTCGCGCGGATCGGGTTTGACGGCAAGACCGCGCGCAGCGTCCATTTCAAGGACGGTAGCGCAATCCGCGCGGCGAGGGGCATCATTCTGTCCGCCGGGGCCATCGGCTCACCCGCGATCCTTCTGCATTCCGGTATCGGCCCTGCGGACGACCTGCAGGCGCAAGATATCCCCGTTGTGCATGACGCCCCGGGCGTTGGCGCAAACCTGCACGACCACCCCGGCGCGGGGCTGCATTTCACCGGTGCAGGCTACGGGCTGACAGCTGGACAGGCGGCCAACTGGCTGACGGCGCCGCTCGCCTATGCGCTGGGCCGCAAGGGGCGGCTCGCCTCACCGACGGTCGAAGGGGGTATGTTCTTCAATGCCGCAGGCGACGACAGCACCCCCGACATCCAGACCCATTTCATCCCCTTCTTCATGAACTGGAAGGGCAGCCGCTACGCCCCCGGTGCGGGCTTCTTTGCCGATGTCTGCGTCTGCCGCCCCAAATCGCGCGGCGCGCTCCGGCTGACCGATCAGGGGATCAGCATCGATTTCAATTTGCTGTCAGACTCTGCCGACCTTGACCTGATGGTCGCGGGTATCAAGCGGCTCCGCACTCTGATCAAAGAGGCAGGGATCGACGGTGTCGAAGGGCACCCCGGCCCCGATATCAGCAGCGACGCAGCTATCCGCGACTACATCAAAACGCACTGCGGCACCGCCTACCACCCGGTCGGCACGCTCGCCATGGGCGGGCCGGTGACGCCACGGCTTGCCGTCGAAGGTGTCGACAACCTCTGGGTCGCCGACGCCTCGGTCATGCCCACGATCACATCCGCCAATACCAACGCCCCATCGATGATGATCGGTCATCGGGCGGGCCAAATAATCTCACAGGACGCTGCATGAGCTACGACGCCAAAACCCAAGCTTCCCTCGACGCGGTCAAGGCGATGGAACTGGGCCTTGCCAACAACGAAATGGACATGACGAAGTACTTCACAGAAGACTTCACATGGCGCGGCAACCAAGGCTGCGGCACCAAAGAGGGCGTGCACGCCTTTCAGCTGAACTGGCAATGGCCCCTGCGCGCCGCCTTTACAGATCGCGACTACAAAACCGAACACTTCATGGCGGACGGCGAATGGGCCGCCTGTTTCGGCCATATCGAAGGCACGCATACCGGCACCTTCATGGGCATCCCCGCCACCGGCAAGCGCGTCAAAATCCCTTACATGGATTTCTGGCGCATCGAAGATGGTCGGATCGCCGACAACCCCGTCTCGGTCGATTTTGCATCCGTGATGATGCAACTCGGCGTCGATGTCTTCGGCGGGCAGGGCTGGGAAAAATATGATCGGGGCGAGGAAGAACCGCCCAAACCGGAAGGGTACTGATGTCCCATCTGGCCAACAAACGCATCTGCAAGGCCTACCTTGACGGCCTCGCCCACCCGGGCGAGCACGCGGATGCCGTGCATGCGTTCTTTGCGCCAGACGCCATCATCCACCACAGCCACCCGTTCAACGATCTGGCAGGGCCGGAGGCCTATCTCGACAGCTTTCTGTTGCCGCTGGCGCAAGCTTTCGAGGGCCTCTACCGCCGCGACTACATCCTCACCGGCGGGCATTTTGAAGGCGCAGATTGGGTCACCTGCACGGGCTACTATGTCGGGCACTTCGCTGAACCGTGGCTGGGGATCACCCCCACCGGCACGCTTTCATATCTTCGGGTCGGCGAATTCCACAGGATGGAACAGGGACGCGCGGTTGAAACCTGGATCTATCTCGACATCCCTGAACTGATGATCGCCGTAAGGGAATGGCCCATCAAGGACAGTCCGGGGAAGGATCGTGGCTACACTGGCCCGCACCGGGGGCCGGCGACACAAAACGGGTTTCAGCTTCATGACAACGATCCCGCACGCAGCGATAGCTCTGCCGCGCTCGTCACAGACATGTTGCGCGCGCTCCCAACCGAAGATCAGGCATGGCGCCCCTACTGGCACGACAACATGGTCTGGTACGGACCCGCCGCCTTCGGCTCCTTCCTCGGACTTGAAAACTTTGCAAGTTTTCAGGTTCCGTTTGAAAACGCCTTCTCCCACTGGTCCGGCGGTGCTGCCGGCAATGGCGTGACCCAGCACCTGACCCGCGCCGCCGATGGGGATTACATCTGGAGCGCCGGTTGGCCCTCGCTGATGTGCGTGCGCAAGGATGCCTTCCTCGACCAGCCGCCCAGCACCGACACGCTACTGATGCGCGTCTGTGACTGGTGGCGGCGCGAGGGTGATCTACTGGTCGAAAACTGGGTTTTCGTCGATATCCCCGACGTCCTGCTGCAAATGGGCGTCGATCTCTTTCCCGGGCAGCACGATATGTCGCCCGGCCCCCGTATCACAGCTTGAAAGGTCTGCATCATGGCAATCACCTATCTGAAATCCGGCAAGCCAGAGGCCGAACGCGCCGAGGATGACGCCAAGGTGCGCGGCATCGTCGAAACGACGCTCGCCGATATCGAAAAGCGCGGCGACGCCGCCGTGCGTGAATTATCCGAGAAATTCGACAAGTACTCCCCGCCCAGCTTTCTGCTGACTCAGTCCGAGATTGAAGCGGCCATGTCCAAAGTCTCCACCCGCGATATGGAGGACATCAAATTCGCGCAGGACCAGATCCGCAACTTCGCGCAGGCCCAACGCGCCTCCATGACGGATGTCGAGGTAGAGACGCTGCCCGGCGTGATCCTCGGGCACAAGAACATCCCGGTCCAATCCGTCGGCTGCTACGTGCCGGGCGGCAAATTCCCCATGGTGGCCTCCGCGCATATGTCGGTGTTGACGGCCTCCGTCGCCGGTGTGCCCCGCATCGTCGCCTCCGCGCCTCCGCAAAACGGCGAACCTCATCCTGCCATCGTGGCTGCCATGCATATGGGCGGCGCGCATGAAATCTATGTCCTCGGCGGCATGCAGGCCGTCGGCGCGATGGCGCTGGGCACAGAAACCATCGACCCCGTGCACATGATCGTCGGCCCTGGCAACGCCTTTGTGGCCGAAGCCAAGCGGCAGCTTTTTGGCCGCGTCGGCATCGATCTTTTCGCAGGCCCGACCGAGACGATGGTCATCGCCGATGACACGGTGGACGCGGAACTATGCGCAACCGACCTCCTGGGTCAGGCCGAACACGGCTACAACTCCCCCGCCGTCCTGCTGACGAATTCCGAGAAACTGGCCAAAGACACGCTCGCCGAAATCGACCGCATCCTCGACATCCTGCCGACGGCGGAAACCGCGCGAACAAGTTGGGAAGACTACGGCGAGGTCATCCTCTGCGACACCTATGATGAGATGCTGCAGGTGGCCGACGATATCGCGTCAGAACACGTGCAAGTGATGACGGACCGCGATGACTGGTTCCTCGAAAACATGACCTGCTATGGCGCGCTCTTCCTTGGGCCCCGAACGAACGTGGCGAATGGCGACAAGGTCATCGGCACAAACCACACCCTGCCCACCAAAAAGGCAGGGCGCTATACCGGCGGCCTCTGGGTCGGCAAGTTCCTGAAAACCCACAGCTACCAAAAGGTGCTGACGGATGAGGCGGCGGCGATGGTGGGCGAATACGGCTCGCGCCTCTGCATGCTCGAAGGGTTCGTCGGGCACGCCGAGCAATGCAACATCCGCGTCCGCCGCTATGGGCGCAAGAACGTGGCCTATGGGACGGCGGCAGAGTAGTGGCCCAACCCCGCCGCAGAAAGCCACGCAGCTACAGCGCGCTCGAAGACCTCGGGCGCGTGCGGCTGTCGCGGCATTTCTACATGCGGGATTTCCTCTATTCCGAGATCGGCAATTTCTTTGGCCTGCCTAACATCCCCGACGACCCGAACCTCGCCATCGCCGCAGGGCAGGGGCTGTGCCAGAACCTGCTCGATCCGCTGACGGAGACTTTCGGGCCGATTGCCGTCCGCTCCGCCTATCGGTCACCGAGTCTCAACCATTTCGGGGCCACACAGGCGAAACCGCAACGCTGCGCCCGGAATGAGGCCAACTACGCCCACCACATCTGGGATATCCGCGACGCCCAAGGGCGCATGGGGGCCTGCGCCAGCATTGTCGTCCCGTGGTTCGCGGACCAATATGACGAAGGGCGCGATTGGCGCGATCTGGCCTATTGGGTCCACGACCACCTTCCCTATCATGAGATGTACTTTTTCCCGAAACTCGCCGCCTTCAACCTGACTTGGCGAGAAGAGCCAGCGCGGACGATCAGCAGCTACGTGGTGCCACGCGGCAAGCTCGTCCATCCCGGCCACCCGCCACCCGAAGATCACGCAGAGCGCGCCGCCCGCTACGCTGACTTCCCACCGTTTTGCGGCATCAACTATCCTGTAACGATCCACAGCGTGCCGCGCCCTGTCCTTACTGGCCCAGAAATATCTCCGCCGGAGGCTTCGACAGCGCAACCAGGACCCACGCCATGACACTGCCCACCACACCCTCCTTCAGGCTCGACGGCAAACGCGCACTGGTCGCTGGCGGCTCTTCCGGCATCGGGCTGGCTTGTGCTGTTGCGCTGGCAGAGGCCGGGGCGGCCGTCACGCTCTCGGCGCGGAACGCGGCGAAACTGGAAGATGTGGTGGGCAAGATGACCGCGGCCGGGCTGAAGGCAGAGGCCATCGCCATGGATGTCGCGGACGTTGCCGCAACCGAGGCGACCGTGGCCGAGACCGGTCCTTATGACATCCTCGTCAACTCCGCCGGTCTCGCGATCCACTCGCCTGCCATCGAAACCGAAGAGACGGATTTCGACGCCGTCGCCGACATCAATTTCAAAGGCGCCTACTTCCTCACGCGCGCCGTGGCCAAGGGCCTGATCGCCGCTGGCAAACCCGGCAGCCTGATCAACATCACCAGCCAGATGGCCCATGTCGGCGGGATCGACCGGGCGGTCTATTGCGGAACGAAATTCGCGGTGGAAGGCTTCACCAAAGCCATGGCCATCGAATGGGGCAAGCAGGGCATTCGGGTCAACACCATCTGCCCCACCTTCATCCGCACGCCCTTGACCGAACAGACTTTCAGCAACCCTGACCGGGTGGCCTGGATCATGGAAAAGATCAAACTCGACCGGATCGGCGAGGTCACGGACATGATGGGCCCCGTCGTCTACCTCGCCTCTGACGCCTCCGCGCTGATGACCGGCACGCACCTGATGCTCGACGGCGGCTGGACGGCAGATTGATGGAAAAGGTCACTTCCCTCCAGGTCGCGGAACGCGCCGGTGTCAGCCAGTCTGCGGTCAGCCGGGTATTCACGCCGGGCGCCTCGGCCAGCGCCAAGACCGTGGAGGCGGTGAAGAAAGCGGCGGCGGAGCTTGGCTATCGCCCCAACCGCGTGGCCCGCGCGATGATCACCGGCAAAAGCCGGATCATCGGGCTGGTCGTCGCCTATCTCGACAACCAGTTTTACCCGCTGGCCCTGCAACTCCTCTCCAACGCACTGCAGGAACAGGGCTACCACATTCTCGTCTTCACCGCCGCCAACAGCCGGGGTGAGGTGGATGAGGTCATGCAGGAACTGCTCGACTATCAGGTCGATGGGATCATCACCGCATCGGTTGGGATGACAAATGACCTCACACGGCGCTGTGCAGATGCGGGCATCCCGGTGGTGATGTTCAACCGTGGGCAGGCCGGGGCCGAGGTGACATCGGTCACCTCTGCCAACGTTAAAGGCGGGGCGGCGGTGGCCGAATTTCTGCACTCCTGCGGGCATCAGCGCTTTGCGCATATCAGCGGCTGGGTGGGCTCCTCTACCGGGCAGGACCGGCAGGCAGGGTTCTGCGACACGTTGCGCGCCAAAAGGATCGACGTGCCCGTGATCGACGGGATGTTCGACCGCGACACCGCCATCGCCGCCACGCGCACCCTGATGGAGAGCGCCACACCCCCCGACGCGATCTTTGTCGGCAATGACCATATGGCCTTTGCCGTGCTTGATACGCTGCGTTCCGACATCGGCGCAGACGTGCCCGGCGACGTGGCCGTCGTCGGGTATGATGACGTCCCACTTGCCGCATGGCCCGCTTATGAACTGACCACCATGCGCCAGCCCGTCAACCGGATGGTCGAGGCGACCGTCGAGGCGCTTCTTACCCGCATCAACACCCCCGGCACCGCCCCCAAACGCATCGAAATCGACAGCCCGCTGATCCAGCGCGGCACCACCAAAGGACCAAGGACATGAAAGGCTTTTCCAACCGCTGGAAAGACTTTCCCGATTACATCATCGGGATCACCAAAGAGATCTGGGAAGATCGGGGCGTCGGCACGCTGAACCACTACTACGCGCCGG
>JBCBOD010000183.1:0-4718 GCA_039821425.1 Pseudomonadota bacterium | reverse complement strand
GTCACAGCGTAAGGGCCATCGCTGATCCGGATAAAGTGCCCCTCGGCATCCCGGTCGGGAAAGGCGCGCAGAAACGGGATCTGGTGGTGGGCGCGAAACCCCTCAATCCCCCGGCACATGCCCACGCCGGAAGCTGCGTAATACATGAAGTGTTCGGTCCAGTAATCCGCATGCGGCATGGATTCGAGCGACACCCCATCAAAGCTGAGGAGCGCCTCATGCATCGCAAACACGGTGTCCAGCGCATCGGGCCCATCCCAAGTCGCCCCATCCGCGCGCAACCCATCCTGCGTCGCCGGACCGGGCCATGTCCCTTCGGTCCCCAGTGACGGGGGCAGGGGCCAAAGCCCCGCCTGCCGTTTGAGATCCATCAGGTCCAGCATCACATGGCTTTCGCGCAACCGGTCGCCATCCAACCAATGCGCCTCGGCATACCGCAAGTGGACAACCCCATAAGTGGCTGGGATATCAAGCAGATCAGCGGCGAAGTTCGCCTGCAGATGCCCTATTGCCGCCACCAGATGCGGCGCACGGTCCCGCTTCAGCCGCGCATCATCGCGATTGTCGCCCCCGATAAAGATCAGATCTCGCCGCTCCATGTCTGGCAGGGCGTCACGTAGCGCGGCCCAAAAGCCACCAATCGCCTCCGGCCCCACCAAATCCCCCCAGGGATGGCCCGCATGAACAACCGCATCGGGGTGATAAATATCGGCCACCGGGGCCCCCGCGATCAGATCCAGCAAATGCGCCCGGGTGCGGGATTTCAGATCGGATGGCGCCATAGTCGGTTTCCTTGCATTCGTGTGCAAAGAACTGTTGCGCCATTCCGCCCGCGGTGTCTAGGTGGCGCCGACATCCCAAACCGGAGGGCAGAGTGATGAAAGGGTCCCGACCCGAACAGGCGGTTCTAACCCGCGATACTGACATGTCGAAAACCGACGCCACCCGCGCGGTGATCGAAGGCATGGTCGATGGCCTGAACGACCACCGCATCGCTGATATTGGTGAGTTTTTTGCCGAAGGCTTTGGCTGGTATGGCAACCAGGGCTGCGGCACGAAGCGCGGCCTGCGGGAGTTCCAGGAAAACTGGCAGAAACCCTTTCAGGCTGCGTTTTCGGACAAGACGTGTGTGGATGAGGCCCGGCTGTACATGGGCGAATGGGCCGCCGCGTTCGGCCGCCAAGAGGCCATCCATTCCGGCATCTTTATGGGCATCGCGCCCACCGGCAAACGGGTGGAGATCCGGTATATGGATTTCTGGAAGGTGGTCGATGACAAGATCGTCGACAACTGGGTCATGGTCGATTTCCCGCACGTGCTGGCGCAACTGGGCGTGGATGTCTTTGGCGGCGAAGGCTGGGAAGCGTTCGACAGTGGCGCGCGCACGCCCGCTGCACCAGGTTAGGGCCTGCCCCCCACCGCCCTCATGTGCGGCTCCCCCGGAGTACGTCAATCGCAGGCGCTTAGCTCAGAAACAGCCCCACAATCACTGCCATCAGCCCCAGCCCGCAAATCGCCAGTGCCGCGAGGTTCAAGGTAACGACCTTCTGCAGTTGTGCCCGCAACGCCGCATCCTCCAGCCCTGCCGCCCGCGCGCGCATTGCCAAAACGATGCAGGCCAACAACCCGCATAGCCCCAGCACCGTCAGCCCCGCACCACCCCAGACCAGGTATTCCATCGCCACATTCTCCGCCCGTGTATGCCCTTGCGCTTAGCCGCGCCGAACAGCCCGCGCAAGGTCTTGCGGGGGGCGGGGCAGGGGGGTATGTGGCCCGCTCAACCCAAGAAGCCCCGAGGTCCCCGATGAGCGATACGTCTGACACCACCTACCGCGTCACTGCCGACGAACTGCGCCAGTTCATCGAACGGATTGAACGGTTGGAGGCCGAGAAAAAGGACATCGCCGAGCAGCAAAAAGAAGTAATGGCCGAGGCCAAGGGCCGCGGCTATGACACCAAGGTCATGCGCAAGGTCATTGCGCTACGCAAAAGAGACGCCGCTGATATCGCTGAGGAAGAGGCCGTGCTCGAGATGTACAAAGAAGCGCTGGGCATGTGATCTACGGCGCGATCACCGTGACGCCGGGCATCCGCGCCAGCGTGTCCACGTCTTCGTCGTAGATCTCATTGAGTTCATCAATCAGCATCTCATCCCAGCCGGGCAGGTGGACCTCTTGTTCCACTGCTTCATCCAGCGCGTATTTCGACAAGAACGCCGCCACCACGCGGCGACGCACGTTCTCATTTGCAGGCGGGTTGGTGCGCAGATAGCCGCGTAGGCGCTTGTGCCCTTCAGGCTCCATGATCTTGCGCGTCAGATCCAAGGCACCCACCAGCGGGACCGAGGCATCCACACCGGCCACCTCGCGCATGATCTCGGGCCAGATCATCGGGCTGTCCTCATCGCACCAGATCGTCACCGGGCAGCCAGGATTGGCCGCCTGGATGCGCGCGACATAGTCTGACCAGCGCAGCTTGTGCGGCTCAACGCCAGCCATGAATTCCCCGGCATTGGTCATGTCGGGATCGAGAGTTTCATAGAGGGCGGGGATGAAACTGGCGAGGCTGCGCACGGCCAGCACAAACTCAACCTCAGCCGTTGGAAAGGCGTGGCGCAGCCAGGCGCTTTTATGGGCGCGGGCATAAAGCTGGCCATCTTCCAATACCTTGCCCGGCATGCATATGAAGCTTTCATTGGACAGGATCACACGCTCAGCCTGATCATCGTCGATCACCGCTTCCAACAGTACATCTTGCGTCTCGGCGCTGGCGGGCTCACCGCGCAGCTTCTGCAGCGCCTCGCTCAGCACCCGCCGGTAGCGTCCCGGGCCTGGCACAGACACTGCCTCGCGCGCCAGTGTTTCGCGATTGCGCAACAGCGACCGCACCAAGCGGTCGGTATCGGTGCAATGGGCGCCGATGTGAAAAACGATCTGCATGCCTGCTCGGGCCTTTGGTTTTTCGGCACTATACGGCCAAATTCGGGGTCGCCTAGCCCCTTGCCCGTGATCGAGCCCCTTGCGTCGCCCAAACGCTGCAAGTATTTGCCCATGTAGTGCCCCTATAGCTCAGCTGGTAGAGCAACTGATTTGTAATCAGTAGGTCCGCGGTTCGAGTCCGTGTGGGGGCACCACTAATTCACTAAAAATTATATCTAACAGCAACTTGCGTGTTTTATCTAAAAGCTCATCCCCCAATCGAAGCATGGTTGACGTTCTTCGACATGTCAGTTGCGCCATAAGTGCTTTGGTCCGCACTTACCATAGTGATCGGTTAATGGTCTCGATGATAGGCGCCCTAGGCTTGTTTCGTTAAAAAATGCATGCTTGATCGAAGCGTAAGTCGCTGAATCAATTCCCATATCGACTGGAGGGATTGGCGATGATGGGACCGAGGCAGGAAGCACGTGCGGCGCTTTTCGACGAGTTCTCGCTGGAAGATCACGTCCCGCAAGATCACCTGCTCAGGTCAATTGATCGGCTTGTCGATCTCGGCCGCGTTCGCTCTCATCTTGCCGACTTCTACAGCCACACAGGCCAACCTTCGATCGATCCCGAGCTGCTGATCAGGATGCTGATCGTCGGCTACTGTTTCGGCATCTGGTCTGAGCGGCGGCTCTGCGAAGAGGTGCATCTGAACCTCGTGTAAAGGTGGTTTTGTCGGCACGACCCGGACGACCGCGTGCCGGATCATTCGACCTGTTCAAAGAACCGCCACGGTCGGTTCCGGGAGAGTTAACTGTTGCGCCATTTGTTCGAGACGGTTGTCGCAAGGTGCGTCACAGAGGGTCTTGTCAACGGTCAGCGCCTGGCAGTCGATGCCAGCCTGATCGAGGCGGATGCCAACAAGCAATACTCCGCGTCGCAGGAAGACTGGGATACGGGACGGATCGACGTGGAAGCGACACCGCGCGCGGCTCGCGAGTATATCGACACGCTGGACGAAGCCGCGTTTGGAGCGGCGACACCGGTCGAGCCGAAGTTCACATCCTATTCCGATCCGGCCAGCCAATGGACGGCGGCCAGGAAAGGCCCTGCGTTCTTTGCCTATTCCGACAAATACCTCATCGACGCCGCTCATGATAGGACCGTCGATGTGGAAGCCAAGCGGTCGATCCGCCAGGCTGAGGTCGGATCGACGAAGACGCTGCTGATCGGGGTTGAACAGCGCTTCAACCTGCACCCTGAACGGCTTGTCGCCGACACGGCCTACGGGTCGGGAGCTCTGCTTGGCTATTTGGTAGACAAGAAGATCGCGCGCACATCCCGGTGATCGACAAGGCCGGTCGAACCGACAGTACATGGTCGCGTTCAGACGTCGAGTGGGACGCCGAGAACAACCCGTACATCTGCCCCGAGGGCGAAGCACTAAAGCAATTCCGCCGGAACTACTCCGATCCCAATCGCGGCCCAAACGACGCAATCCTCCTCGCCGCCACCGCCCAAAACCTCCGCAAACTGGCGAAGCTATTTCCTGCACCGCAGCATCGGTGAAAAGCCTGACAGCCAAACGGTTTGTGGCCCATCCAAACGCCCACCAAGCCGCTCTCACCTTCCTGTTTTTCCGCAGAATCGGCGAAACCCTGACCTTCACCGCGGATGCAAACGTCTCTCAGTGTTGCTCGAAAGCAGACTTTGGCTTTGAAGCTCCATCAGGCTCGAAAACGCTAGGCACGGCAAGCGCCGCAAACGATGAGCCGTTGAAAAGATGTACAGGCG
>JBCBOD010000166.1:0-5737 GCA_039821425.1 Pseudomonadota bacterium | reverse complement strand
CGAAAGGCACGTCTGGGAGACTCAAAGCGCGCTTTGTGGCCGCTGCTTCGTCGGATCCGAGCCTCGCGCCGTGGATCCCCGACGTTCCGGCCTTCGTCGGTGCACCATAGCCTATTATTGTCCGAAAGATCACGAGCGACGGCTTGCCAGTTTCGGACTTGGCCGCAGTGAGCGCATCATCAATTTCGGTGTGGGTATGCCCACAGGCTTCGAGGACATGCCACCCCATCGCCCTGAATTTCGCAGCAGTATCTTCGGTGAATGCCAGGTCAGTGCTGCCATCAATTGTGATCTTGTTGCAGTCATAAAGGACGTTCAGCTTGCCGAGCCCCAAATGCCCTGCGAGCGAGGCCGCTTCCTGACCGACGCCCTCCATAAGACAGCCATCTCCAACAAAGACCCAAGTTCGATGGTTGCAGACATCAGCCCCGAAGTCGTCGCGTAGTCGCCGCTCGGCCAATGCAAGACCGACGGACATTGCGATCCCTTGTCCCAGTGGGCCGGTGGTAACCTCGACACCCGGCGTATGTCCCGTTTCGGGATGCCCTGGCGTCTTGGAGCCCTTCTGGCGGAAAGCCTTGATATCAGACAATTCCAACCCCGGAACGCCAGTCAGGTAAAGAAGGCTATATAGAAGTATAGAGGCATGACCGTTCGACAGCACGACTCTGTCGCGATCCGGCCAATGAGGTTTTGAAGGATCAAAGACCAGATGTTTTGCATAGAGAACGGTGGCAATGTCGGCCATGCCCATCGCTGCTCCGGGATGACCATGACCTGCGGTCTCGACGGCATCGATGGCCAGACCACGCAGCACATTTGAAAGGCTTGTCAGATCGATTTTTGGGGATGATGTCATGTTCATGGTTTTCTGGCTAATCCGTTGTGCGGCATCCAACCGACCTGGGATTCCAGCTTCGGCAAATGCGCTGTCGCAGTATGTTCGGCACCTGAGAGGTGGTCGGGTTGTGTTTGAATGATTGCTAGGCCGCGCCGCGCGCTGTACGCGCTCCTTTCTGGAGAGCTTCGAAAGCAACGAAGCGGCGCTTATGAAGGGTGCGCAACTCCCCGCCGGCTGGATCGTATCGCGCCCCAAGCGATGACATTGCTTGCATGGCGTCGGTGACAGTTTCGTATTGACCGGCGGCTACTGCCCCCAGCATCGCAGATCCTAACAATACCGGCTCAACTGTTTCGGGTTCGGCAAAAGGGATACCTGCAGCATCGGCCATCAATTGCTTAATGATCGGATCCGCGCCCGCCCCTCCGCTGATGACAACGAGCTCGGGACGGACCCCATTTGCGCTTTGCACATCAAGGATCTGGCGCAAACCGTAGCCGAGACCAAGAATGCCCGCGACGTAAAGCGCAACGAGTGAGTCTTCGGTCGCATCATGATCAAGCCCTGAGATAATCGCCTTCGCCTCCGGGTCTGCAAAGGGCGCGCGGTTCCCAAGAAACTCAGGGACAACCACGATGTCCTTGGCAAGCAAAGCAATCTCAGATGGGCGAAGGTCTTTTTCCGATAGCTTTCCAAGAAGATAGTCAAGGACACCGCAACCGGCCTTCTTTGCGGCCAGTCTTGCCGCAGGGTATGCAGGATGGAATTTGACTAGTTGTGCAATGGCGTGCCCCGCTGCCGATTGCCCGCCCTCGCTAAGCCACAGGCCAGGCACCATTGCAGAATAATATGGTCCCCAGACACCGGGAACGAATGCTTTGTCTGCGGAGGAGGACATCGTGCAAGCCGATGTCCCAAAGACATAAGCCATCCGCGCCGTCGCACCTTCGTGCGGGCCCGTTGCCCCGATCGTGCCGATGCCGCCAGCATGCGCATCAATCAACCCCGCCCCGACAGCGGTACCGGGTTCCAGCCCCAGCGCCTCAGCCGCATGAATAGTCAAACCGTCGCCAAGTGGCGTACCCACATCAACGACCGATTGCCCGATACGCGCAAAGTCTGCGTCGGCCAGCTCAGCAAGCCCGACAGTCTCGAAGTAAGACCTGTCCCAAGCTTTCTCGTGGGCGAGGTATGTCCACTTGCAGGTGACCGTACAAACCGACCGCGACAGATCACCCGTAGCGCGCCAAGTCAGAAAGTCGGCCAAATCAAAGAAGTGCCCGGCCTTTTGATAGGTGTCCGGCAGGTTCTCCTTCAGCCAAAGCAGCTTGGGCGTTTCCATCTCGGGAGAGATCCGCCCCCCCACATAATCCAGGACGCGGTGTCCGGTCGCATTGATGCGTTCGGCCTGATCAATCGCGCGGTGATCCATCCAAACGATCACATTGCGGCTGTTCTTGCCTGATTGGCTGACCGTCAGCGGTTTGCCTTTGGTATCGACAGCAACCAAGGAACATGTCGCATCAAAGCCTATGCCGGCGACATCCTGCGGCTTGATCCCGGCTTCTGCGACAGCCTGTCTGACACTCTGGCAGACCCGATCCCAGATATTATGGCTGGATTGCTCGACGATGCCGGCCTCGGACCGATAAGTTGTGATGTCATGCGCCGCTGAACCAAGACAGGCACCCTCGCGGTTAAAGACGCCTGCGCGTGCACTGCCGGTTCCTACGTCCACCCCGACAAACAATTTGTGTGCATTTTGCATTGGTTGTTCTGACCTCCAAGTCAGGCCGTCAATCCGGTCTACGGGTTCTCAAAGTTCGACGCTGTTGGGCAAAAGAACGAGATCGCGAATGGTGACATTCCGCGGCCTGCTCAGCATGAATAGGATGCAATCCACGACTTCCGCGGGTTGCATGAGGCTCCCGTTTGCAAGCGCCTCATCCATCTTTGCCTGTGGCCAGTCATCAAGCAGGGCCGTGACGACCGGCCCCGGCAGGATCGCGCCGACCCGGATGCCATGCTCCGCAACTTGCCTGCGGACCGTATGTGTGAAGGCCTGAACGGCGTGCTTTGAAGCAGTGTAGATCGGCTCCCAAACCACGGGCACGACACCAGCGATCGAGCTGGTCATGACCACATCACCGCCGCCGTTTTCCCGCATTGTTGGCAGTACGGCGTGTACAGTGCGAAAGGCTGCATTGATGTTGAGATTCAGAACCTTATCCCAAGCATCAGGATCTCCTTCGAGAACCGAACCACCGATGTAGCCACCTGCGTTTGCGTGAAAAATATCTAACCGTCCTTCAATTTTGAGGATCTCTGGCACCATCTGCGACACGCTTTTTGGGTCGAGCAGATCAACCACCACTGGAAAGGCGTTCTGGCCAAGCTCGTCGCAAAGGCTTCGTAGCCTGTCTTCTGCGCGGTCAACCAAGGCGACCTTTGCGCCCTGCGCGACGAGTGCTTTCGCTGTCTCAAATCCGATGCCAGATGCGGCACCTGTAACAGCTGCAACCTTGCCGTCAAAAAGGGCAGGTGAATGTTCCATTGTGTCCCCCTGCCCCTTAATTGATCCGCTGATCGTCATCAGCAAAAAGATGACAGCGGCTCGGATCAAAACTCAGAAAGATTTTGTCGCCGCGACCAAAGCCGCGTTCACCGACGGCCCGCACTGTGATCGCGCCAATCTGTGGTACATCCACGTAGAGAAAGGCGTCGCTGCCCAACTGTTCCTCGACCGTGACAATCCCTTCCCAGTCACCCGTATCGTGCGAATACGAGATATGTTCGGGCCGGATACCCAGGGTCATTTCGGCGGTCATATTGTCTGCATTTACGCCCGGCAGCGTCTTCGAGACTTTTCCGGCCAAGACGACGTCGCCATTTGATCCGGGGCCCGCCTTGACAAAGTTCATCTTCGGCGAGCCGATGAAGCCCGCAACAAAAGTGTTTTGCGGGCGATCATAAAGCGCGACGGGCGTATCAAACTGTTCAACCCGACCATCGCACAAGACCACGATGCGGTCAGCCATGGTCATAGCCTCAACCTGATCGTGGGTGACGTAAATCATGGTCGCATCAAGCGAGGCATGCAGTTTGATCAACTCGATCCGCATCTGAACCCGCAGCGCGGCATCCAGGTTTGAGAGGGGTTCATCAAAAAGGAAAACCGCCGGTTCACGGACGATTGCCCGGCCGATTGCAACGCGTTGTTGTTGACCGCCAGAAAGCTCGCGTGGTTTGCGATCTAACAGTTTCTCAAGCCCAAGGATTTCGGACGCTTTGGCAACCTTGGCGTCGATCTGCGTCTTGGGCAGACCTGCGATCTTGAGACCAAAAGCAACGTTGTCGCGCACAGAAATATGCGGAAAGAGCGCATAAGACTGAAAGACCATCGCAATCTGGCGGTCGGATGGCTGGGCATGTGACACATCGCGGTTTGCGATCGACACACTTCCGCCGCTCATCGCTTCAAGACCGGAAATCATGCGCAGGAGTGTTGACTTCCCACATCCTGACGGCCCAACGAATACGACGAACTCGCCTTCCTTGATATCGAGCGAGATGTCCTTGATGACCTCAACTGGGCCAAAGCTTTTTGTGACATTCTGGAGTTCTATCTGCCCCATTTTGCTTTCCTTTGTTTTTCGATTCGCCCTTGGTGCAGGGTGGCTAGCCGTTTTTGACCGCGCCCATGGTCAGGCCAGACACGATGTGGCGTTGCATGATGAGGGTGAAGATAATCGGCGGTAGGACCTGAATGACCGTCGCCGCTGAGACCAGTTCCCAATAGGTCCGCGTGATCGTCGAGAAGGTTGAAATCACAACGGGGAAGGTCTTGGCCTCATTCGAGGTTAGGAAGAGCGCAAGCAGCAACTCGTTCCAGGCAAAGATGAAGACAAAGGTCGAAACCGTCGCGATCCCGCTTTTGGTGAGAGGAAGCGCGACCTTCCAAAACGTCTGAAACCATGTGCAGCCTTCGATGCGTGCGGCTTCGATCATCTCTTTCGGAAGATTGCGGAAGAACGACATCGCAACCCAGACCGCGAACGGCAGGTTGAAACCCGCATAAACCAGAATAAGCGCAAAGTGGCTGTCCAGCATGCCCAGACCGTTGAAAACCATGAACAGCGGAACCGCTGCCGCAATCGGTGGCATCATGCGCGTCGAGAGGATCCAATCGGCGACAAAGTTGTTCCCTCTGAACTGAAAGTTCACGAGGCCGAAGGCGCAGGGCAAAGCGAAGACCATGCAAAGGACGGTGGCGCCCAATGTGATGATCACCGAATTGAGCAGGAACTGCCAGTTCTCGGAAAGCAGCAGTTTGAAGTTTTCAAGATAGCTGAAGTCGGGCCACCAGACCGGCGGGATCGAATAGATATCGACGGGTGTTTTAAACGCGCCCATGAACATCCACAGGATCGGCAAGGTAAAGACCAGCATCACCAACATGGCAGCGACGTAGGCGCCTATCAGGTTCGATTTAGGCATTTTGCATTCTCCGCAAGAAGGTCACCGCGATTGTCGTGACGATGATGCTGATAAGAAGGATCACAACCGCAGCAGCTGAGCCGTAGCCAACGTTGAAGAAGGCAAAGTTCTGCCGGTACGCGAAGAAGGTCAGCAACTCGGTCCTATCCCCCGGGCCGCCACGGGTGGTGATGTAAACCAGATCAAAAAGCTTTAGGTTGTCGATCACCCGCAGGATGATACCGATCAGGATGACATCCTGCGGGTGATCGACAACCTGAAGCTTTTCGATCTGGTCTACATCACCACGCGCGGCGGCCCAGGGGATAGCACCGAGTTGCTGACCTTCTTCGCCTACCGCCAGAACTTTGCCTTCTTCAACGTTGGCTACGGCTCGGCTGCCGCAGTGGTAATCCTTCT
>JBCBOD010000030.1:0-32442 GCA_039821425.1 Pseudomonadota bacterium | reverse complement strand
CTGCATCCGCCAGCACGTAGGCGCCCTGCGCAGTCAGGTTCTTGGTCTTGTGATCCGTGCGCACGGTCGGCAGCCCTTGCCGGGTCAGCGCCAGCACGCTGGGTGTCTTTTCAGACGTCAGCGCCAGTTCCCAAGCCTCTGCCGTCTCTACCGTGTCGGCAGGGCGGAAGACGTTCATGTTCGGTGTGGCGCGCAGCATGGCGAGATGTTCAATCGGCTGGTGCGTTGGTCCATCTTCTCCCAGACCGATGCTGTCGTGGGTCATCACATAGGTCACCGGCACGCCCATCAGGGCCGACAGGCGCATTGAACCGCGTGCGTAGTCGGTGAAGCACATGAATGTCCCGCCATATGGCTTTGCACCCCCGTGCAGCGCCATCCCGTTCATCGCGGCGGCCATCCCGTGTTCGCGGATGCCGTAGTAGATGTAGCGGCCTTTGCGCGTATCCGGGTGGAACGTGCCCATGTCCTTGGTCAGTGTGTTGTTGGAGCCTGTGAGGTCCGCCGATCCACCAATGGTTTCCTTCATGATCGGGTTGATGACTTCCAGCACCATTTCGGACGATTTGCGGGTCGCGACCTTTGGCGCACCTTCGCTGATCTGCTTTTTCAGCGCACGGATGGTCGATGTCAGCTTCTTCGGGGCTTCACCCGCATAGGTGCGGTTGAATTCCGCCTGTTTGCTGGCGGAAAGGGTGGCGAAACGCTCTTGCCATTCGGCGTGGGCGGCGGCACCGCGGGCGCCCATTGCTTCCCACTTGGCTTTGATCGCGGGGTCGACTTCAAAATCCCCCATCGGCGCGCCGTAGACTTCCTTGGCCGCGCGCAGCTGCTCCGGATCGGTTAGCGCGCCGTGGCCCTTGGAGGTATCCTGTGCGGCGTGGCCCAGTGCGATATGCGTCTTGCAGGCAATCATCGATGGGCGCGGATCTTTCTTTGCCGCAACGATGGCCGCATCAATCTCATCCGGGTTGTGCCCGTCGATTTCCTGCACATGCCAGCCAGAGGCGGCAAACCGCTGTGGCTGGTTCGTCTTGTCGGCGATGTCGACGGTGCCGTCGATTGTGATGTTGTTGTTGTCCCAGAAAACGATCAGGTGGGAGAGTTCCTGCATGCCCGCAAGCGCGATGGCTTCCTGGCTGACACCTTCCATCAGGCAGCCGTCACCGGCCATGACGTAGGTGTAATGATCTATGATCTTCTTGCCCCAGGTCGCGCGCTGGATTTCCTCTGCAATGGCGAACCCGACAGAGTTGGCAATGCCCTGGCCCAGTGGACCTGTCGTCGTCTCGATCCCGCGGGCATGGCCATACTCGGGGTGGCCTGCGGTGCGTGCACCCCACTGGCGGAAATCCTTGATCTGCTGCAGCGGCATATCCTCGTACCCTGTCAGGTACATGAGCGCATAAAGCAGCATGGAGCCGTGCCCTGCAGAGAGGATGAACCGGTCACGATCAGGCCAATGTGGGGCTTTGGGATCAAATGTGAGGTGATTGTCGAAGAGGACCGTTGCGACATCCGCCATCCCGATGGGCATGCCCGAGTGGCCAGAGTTCGCGGCGGCCACCGCATCCAACGTCAGCGTCCGGATCGGGATCGCCGTGTTCCAATGGTCAGGGTGGGCTGTGCGCAGGGCTGCAATATCCAAGGTTTCGGGTCCTGTTGGTCAATTGTTACGGTGCGACTAGCCTCATAGCAGTCATACCCCCAAGATCAAGCATTCCGGCGCCGGTTGCCGTGATGATCTTGTGCCGCGTTTGCGGGGGGCGGGGGGATGGCATACGCTTGGATCAAGTGCTCGATTCGGCCACGGCAGGGTGGCAAGAGGCGCAGGGCTGCAGAAGCCGAGGGAGTGGCCGTTGCGCCGTTTTTGGGGCGCGTGGCGAAAGGACAGGCAGGATGAGTGATATCAGTGTTTTGGAAAACCGGATTGCCGCCGCGCTCGAGCGGATTGACAAGGCGATGGACGGGGTAGGGGACGCAGACCTGCAAACCGCCCTGGCCGAGGAAAAAGCCGCAAAGGCAGCACTGGAAGAACGCGTTGCCGCGCTCAAAGAACGGCAGGATGGGCAGGTGGCCAAGCTGACGGCCCGTGTGGCCGCGCAGCAGGATCAATTGATGAAGCTGGATGCGGAACTGCAGTCACTGCGTGCCTCAAACGTGCAACTGCGTGAGATGAACACCAAGCTGCGTGATGCAGTGACAACGGGCCTGTCGCCTGAATTACATGATGCTGCTGCAGCTGCCGAGATGGAGGCGCTTGCCACCCAGCGCAACGCAGACGCCGCGGAGGTGGATGCCATTCTCGCCGAACTTGAACCCCTGATCGCGGGGGCCGCCAATGCCACAGGTTGAAATCACAATCGGCGGTCGGGTGTTCGAGGTCGCCTGTCAGGACGGTGAAGAACACTTTCTGCATTCCGCCGCGGGCATGCTGGACAATGAGGCCCAGCATCTGGCCGAACAGATTGGCCGCATGCCAGAAGCGCGGATGCTCTTGATGGCGGGGCTGATGCTGGCGGACAAGACCGCGAGCCTGGAAGACAAAGTACGCGCGCTCGAAGCGGAAGCGGGGAACATGCGCGAGCGTCTCGCCGCTGCAGAAAACAAGCCCGCACCGGAACCGCAACGGGTGGAAGTGCCTGTTGTCCCGGCAAGCGTGACAGAGGCCATGGCAGAGCTTGCCGCGCGGGCAGAGGCTTTGGCGGACCGGGTGGAAGGCAGCTAGACCCCCAAAAAGAAAACGCCCCGCGTTCGCAGGGCGTTCAAACGTCGTATTGGACCGGCTTTAGGCGTTCGCTTCGCGGATCTTGTCGGCGGCGTCTTTGTCAAAGGTCACGCCACTCTCTGAGAACAGCGTATCGAGTTCGCCGGACAACGTCATTTCCGTGATGATGTCGCAACCGCCCACGAACTCTCCCTTTACGTAGAGCTGTGGAATGGTGGGCCAGTCCGAATAATCCTTGATCCCCTGGCGGATTTCATCATCGGCCAGCACGTTCACATCCGTGTAGTCGACGCCCATGAAGTTCAGCACCCCAGCCACGCGCGAGGAGAACCCGCATTGCGGCATCGTCTTGGTGCCTTTCATGTAGAGGACGACGTCATTGGTGGTGACGGTTTCTTTGATCGTATCTTGCGCTGTCATTTTGGTCTCCGACCTCATTCTTTGAATTTGCTGCGGGGCGCGGGTTTGTTCCAGCGGTAACCGCTTTCGATGCCGATCCGCTCATTTTCGGCCTGTACCTTGCGGATCAATTCCATATCCATGGCTTCGTTGCCCAATTCGCCTTCATCAAGGGCCGTCTGGTCAAACTCCGGCCGCATCGACACCAGCGGCGGCCGTGGCCGGGACCACAGCCAAGTTGTGACCAGATAGCCGATCACGGCAATGATGATGCCGATGAGGGGCAGGGGCAGGTCCATTACTCGGGCGCTTTCGTGGTAAGCCCAAGCGCGTGGATTTCGCCACTGTCGACCTTGGGCTTGATCACGGCCATGACGGCGCGCTGTTGCTGGATCCGGTTCATGCCGCGAAAGCTTTCGTCAATCACCAGTCCCTGAAAATGCACCCCGTCCGCACCTTCGATCTGGATCGTGGCGTTCGGGAAGTGTTCGCGCAGCAGCGTTTCAATGTCATGGGCGGTGATAGCCATCGGGGATCCTTGCTCGTGTCATGCTCAAGTTAAGGGCGGCGGCGCCTGCGGACAAGTCCGATGCCTCCGGCGGAAGTTTGATTGGACATAGAAAGTTGGGGGTTAGCCCACTGCTTCGGCAAAGGCGCCGCGATAGAGCGCAGCAAGTTCAGCAAGTGGTGCGCTTTGGGTGCCATAGGTCACCAGGTCGCCACCAGCCTTGCCGATCGTCGTCAAGGCAACACCTGCCTGATTTGCCGCGATCATCAGCGCCTCGGCCTGGTCGAAGTTGCAGGCAATCAGGTAGCGCGCCTGATCTTCGCCAAAGAGCGTTGGTGTGTCCTCGATATCCAGCGTGATACCCACGTCTGCGGCCTCGGCCATTTCAAAGGCTGCCAGCGCCAGCCCGCCGTCTGACAGGTCCGTGCAGGCGCGGATCCATGCGTGGTTGTCCCGGATGAAATCACCGTTGCGCTTTTCGGCGTCCAGATCGACCGGTGGCGCATCGCCCTCGGCCCTGTCATAAACCTCTGCCAGCAGCGCCGATTGGCCCAGATGGCCTGTCGTTTCACCGAGCAAGAGCAACAGATGCCCGTCCCGCAATTGCCCGGTGATCATGGTGTCGGGGTCGTTGATCAGCCCCACAGCACCGATGGTGGGGGTGGGCAGGATCGCCGCACCATCGGTTTCGTTGTAGAGCGAGACGTTGCCGGACACGATGGGCATATCCAGCGCCTTCACCGCTTCGCCGATCCCTTGGATGGCGCCGACGAATTGCCCCATGATCGCGGGTTTCTCGGGATTGCCGAAGTTCATATTGTCGGTGGTGGCGAGCGGTTTGGCCCCGACGGCGGTGAGGTTGCGATAGGCCTCTGCCACCGCCTGTTTGCCGCCCTCGACCGGGTTTGCCTTGACGTAGCGTGGGGTCACGTCGCTGGTGAAGGCGAGCGATTTGTCCGTTCCGTGGACCCGCACGATGCCCGCGCCCAGACCTGGGGTACGCACTGTATCGGCCATTACCTGGCTGTCGTATTGTTCGTAAACCCATTGCTTGGCGGCGTAGTTGGGGCTGCTGATCAGCGCCTTCAGCCCGTCGATGGGGTGTACGCCGACAATATCGTCCAAGGGCTCTGCTACAGATGTCGGCTCCCACGGGCGGTCGTATTCGGGGGCTGAGCCGGAGAGTGTGGCCAGCGGCAGGTCAGCCATCACCTTGCCGTTGTGTTCGACGATGAACCGATCTTCGGCAATCGTTTCACCCACTATGGCGAAATCTAGGTCCCACTTTTCAAAAACCGCGCGGGCCTCGGCCTCCAGCTCTGGCTTCAGCACCATGAGCATGCGTTCCTGAGACTCCGACAGCATCATCTCGTAGGCCGTCATGTTCTCTTCGCGCTGTGGCACGGCGTTGAGGTTCAGCTTGACGCCCAAGCCCCCTTTGTCGCCCATCTCCACCGCGGAACATGTCAGGCCAGCTGCGCCCATATCCTGAATGGAAATCACCGCGCCTGTCGCCATCAGTTCCAGCGTCGCCTCCATAAGGCGCTTTTCGGTGAAAGGGTCGCCCACCTGCACGGTGGGCCGTTTTTCCTCAATGGTGTCGTCAAATTCAGCGCTTGCCATGGTGGCTCCACCCACGCCGTCGCGGCCTGTCTTGGCGCCCAGGTAGACAACGGGCATGCCGACGCCGGAGGCGGCGGAATAGAAGATCTTGTCCGCGTCGGCGAGGCCGGCGGCAAAGGCGTTGACCAGACAGTTGCCGTTGTAGGCAGGGTCAAACCTGACTTCGCCACCCACAGTAGGCACGCCAAAGCAGTTGCCATAGCCGCCGATCCCGGCAACGACGCCGCTGACAAGCGACTTGGTTTTCGGGTGATCAGGTTCGCCGAAAGACAGGGAATTCATCGCCGCGATGGGTCGCGCACCCATAGTGAAGACATCGCGCAGGATGCCCCCTACGCCGGTCGCCGCACCTTGATAAGGTTCAATGTAGCTTGGGTGGTTGTGGCTCTCCATCTTGAAAACAACGGCCTGCCCGTCACCGATATCAACCACGCCCGCGTTCTCACCGGGGCCGCATATCACTTGCGGACCTTCCGTCGGCAGTGTGCGCAGCCATTTCTTGGAGGATTTGTAGGAGCAATGTTCGTTCCACATCGCCGAAAATATCCCGAGTTCGGTGA
The DNA here is from genome assembly GCA_039821425.1 of Pseudomonadota bacterium. Taxonomy (GTDB): domain Bacteria; phylum Pseudomonadota; class Alphaproteobacteria; order Rhodobacterales; family Rhodobacteraceae; genus Yoonia. The sequence continues at coordinate 26,624 of JBCBOD010000030.1, read as the reverse complement.
AGGTCGGCTCTCGTCCGATGATCTCCAGAATCCGGTCGTATTCGTCAGGCTTCAGACCGTGGGCGGCGATCAGGTCTTCGGTGATATGTGGTTCTTGCATGGCGTCCCCTCAGGCGTTGGGCGGGTTTTAGCCTTGGGGCGATGCGTGTGAAAGGCGGAAATTTCCTTGTGTCCGGGTCAGGGCCAATTCAGGCGCCTGCCGACCCCGCCTTTGGCAACGCTGGATCAGACCAAAAAAAAGCCGGGCGCAAGGCCCGGCAAGTCCAACAGGGAGGTGATGGCGATGAGCGCGATGGCATCATCGCCGTCGATGGGGATGTAGTGCTCAGACATTTACCCTTCAAGAAAAAACATCTGGGCCCTGTGCAAAGCCGATATGCGTTAGGTGCATGTCAAGCCTAGCGGGACTGTACCTCTGCCATGATCTCGTCTGCCTTCTCTTCCAGCAGGCTTTCTTCAAATCGGTTGTTGGCTGTGTAGACGGAAACCCAGCCCGCTGCCGTCGCACGCCCGCCACCGCCCGAGAATGTGGCCGGCCGATCCAGATAGAAGCCACCGACGCTGATCAGGCAGTTGCCATACTCTTTCCGAAGCTCCGTACAGACTTCCTGCAATTCGACGAGGAAGGCGCGGCGTTCTTCGGGTGTTTGGTTGCTACGGCCCTCACGTTGGTCCGGCAAATGGGCGGTGATGAACTCGCCATTGGATTGCCGTGTGACATCACCGATGTTGTAGTTCGGGATATAGGCGAAATCCGCGCGCACCTGGAATTCACCGTCGCCGGCGTTGTGGACAGTGGCCTTATACATCCCGCATTTGCTGGCGATTTCGACAAGGGTATCGGTGCAGAAGCTCTGCATCAGGCGTGGCAGGCGGAGCGTCGCATAAAGGTTCTGCTGATCCTCGGGTGGCATTGCTTCACCCTGTGCCAGGATATCCTCCCAGGTGAAAAGATTGCTGAAGCTGACCCGCCGTTCACGGTTCAGATCGGTTGTCGAGATGACAGACTCCACATCGTTCTTGTTCATGACAAGATCACCAAAATCACGACGCTCCCCTCCGAGGTTCGCAATCGACTCAGGCGCAGGGCTGATTTCGGAGGCGGCAGGGATTGTACCTGCGATGTCGCCCCCGGCGGCCTTGGTGAGGATGTCGGTGTAAAGCGCAACGATCTCTGCCTCGCGCACCTCTTCAGTGCCTGTGATGATATGATCGTATTGGCGGATATGCAGCGGGTGCGGACCGGCAGGGATGGTCAGCGGTTCTGTGGGTGCGTCACCCACCAGAACAACACCTGCGCGATTGGCGTCAATCGCATTTTCCTTGCTGCTAAAGCCCATTGTCTGAGTGAACCAATAGTCATAGGCCTTGAACCCGTTCGATTGGCCAAACAGCAAGTTGCCATCCAGCGTATTCCCAGCCTTCGCACCTTCCCACGCGGCCCAGCTTTCATCCGGGTCCCGGTAGGGTTGCGCCATACAATCGAAGTCTTCGGGTTCACCATTGTAGAAGTTGAAATCAATTCTGTCGGCGAAATCGAAGGCACGCACGGCCTCGAAGGTGGCGTTGCCAATGTTTCCTGTCAGACCCGAGTCACCATGACCGATCATCGCGATATGGGCGATTTCGACGCCGGGCGCGGCATGGATGTTCCAGATTGTGCCGCCACTTTGGGATTGCAGCATCAGATAAAGCGGGCCGCTTGTATCTGTCACGATCACGTCAGCCGTCAGGCGCCCGCCGCGTGCGATCTTGAGCAGGCCGGGCGAATAGCCTTCTTCGACCGCTTCTTTCACCGTATCCGTCAGCGTATCGTCAATCGTCGCCTGAGACAGCATCTGGACCGGGGCCGGGTTGTAGCTGCCCCGGATCATCACCGCATGATACTTCTCATCTGCGCCGACGGGGCGCAGGGTGCAGGTTTCGTTGTGCTCAAAGAACGCCAGATCGCCGACGGGCGTGTTCGGGTCGGTTGGTGAGAAGCCCGCAATGATGGTTGCCGCGTCGATTGGCGTGCCGCTGGCTGTGGCCGCAAAACCCGCTCCAAAAGTCGCCCCCATGCGGCCCGTCGTGACCGGTTCAACTGGGGGTGCTTCGCGTTCAGCGGCTGGGGCAATCAGCGTGTTGGCGCGTTCTTCTGCCAGTGCGGCCTGACGCTCCTCCGCTCGCTCGGTCTGCCTCGTCAGGCTGCTTTCAAGGATCGCTTCCTGAAAGGTGGGCATGTCACCGCCAATGCTGGCCATTTCAAACGTCAGCATCTCGCGAAAATCTGGCATTTCACCCGACCGCTCCATCATCACGACGCCGACGACCGCAGCTATGGTGGCGCTGGTGATCACCGTCAGCACGACCGAGGCGCGGCGGTTTGATGAACCGCCACCGCCACGTCCGCCGCTCCTGCGGCCTGATGACCTGATCGGGGGTTCGTATTCTGGTTGTGCTACGGGCTGCCGGTTTTCTTCTATCCGTCGCAAGCGTTCTGAAAAATCGTTTTGTGGCATGGACTCATTTTCTGGACACAGATTAACGTTTGTTCATCTTCTGGCCCGGCTTTCTGGCAAAATTGTGGAAGGTCAGCGGATGACTTTGCGGCAGGCGAAACGATGCGCGTCGGTCAGACCGCAGCCGCCTCCCTGATCTTGCGGCGGTGGGCGAAAATCTCTTCTTGGACGAAATCACGGAAGGCCGCGATGCGCTTGGATTGGCGCAATTCTTCGGGGTAGGCGAGGAAAACTGGCACCTCACCGCTCTCCAAGTCAGGCAGAACGCGGATGAGATCTGGAAAATCCTCAGTCAGGTAGTCAGGCAGCACGCCGATGCCGATGTTGTTCACGATCCCTTGCAGCACGCCGAAGTAGTTGTTGACCGTAAATACGTTCGGAATGTCCTGGGTCAGCAAATGCTGGACCAGGGTGGCGCCTGCAGCGACCTGGATGGAATTCAGACTTTGGCAAATCAGGCGGTGCTTACCCATATCCGCAAGTGTTTCGGGCGTGCCATGCTTTTCGAGGTAAGACGGCGACGCATAAAGGCGCATTCGCACCGACATCAGGCGCTTGCGGATCAGGTCTGCCTGGCTGGGTTCTTTCATGCGGATCGCGATGTCCGCTTCGCGCATTGGCAGATCGAGCACGCGCTCTTCCAGCATGAGGTCGATCTTGAGGTCTGGATATTGTTCATAAAGCTTCGGAAGGCGCGGGGCGAGCCAGAGCGTGCCGAAACCGGTCGTCGTGGTCACCCGGAGTTCACCAAAAACTTCTTCCTCGCTGTCGCGGATGCGGGCGCTTGCCGCTTCCAGCCGCTTGTTCATCGACTTTGTTGCGTCAAACAAGAGCTCTCCCTGTTCGGTCAGGATCAGCCCCCGCGCATGGCGGTGAAAGAGGGTCGTATTGAGTGATTCTTCGAGCGCGCGGATTTGCCGGCTGACAGCCGATTGGGACAAATGCAGCGTGTCGCCCGCATGTGTCAGCGAACCCGCGTCCGCGACTGCATGAAATATTCTAAGCTTATCCCAATCCATAAAATCCTGCCGGCCACAATGTCATCGCTATCTTTGATTGAACATTACCCGCAGATGACGATCTGATGCAAACCTCCGGATCACGGAAATTCCACTTTGTAGGTCAGTTTTTATGACCTATGCTGAAAATCATCGGAAGTTTGCGTTGGGAGGCGCGCATGACCCATCAGGATGTCACGCTAAACGACCGCTATGACCTTGAAAAAACAAACGTGTTGCTGAACGGCACGCAGGCGCTGGTCCGTCTGATGCTGATGCAGCGGGCACGTGATGAAAAGGCGGGGTTGAACACGGCGGGCTACGTGACGGGGTACCGCGGTTCGCCGTTGGGTGCTGTCGATATGCAGATGACGCGGGCCAAAGATGTGCTGGAGCCTGCGCAGGTGACTTTCCAGCCGGGTTTGAACGAAGATCTCGCGGCGACAGCCCTCTGGGGCAGCCAGCAGGCGGAGCTGCGGGGCGAGGGCAAATACGACGGTGTCTTTGGCCTGTGGTACGGCAAAGGGCCCGGTGTCGACCGGTCCGGTGACATCATGCGCCACGCCAACATGGCGGGCACAAGCCCCCATGGCGGTGTCATTATGGCCATGGGTGACGACCATACCGGCGAAAGCTCCACAACGTTACACCAGTCTGATTGGGCAATGGTGGACGCCTATATGCCGATTGTGTCACCGGCGGGTGTGCAAGAGATTCTGGACTACGGCCAATACGCCTGGGCGCTGTCGCGCTTTGCTGGCGTCTGGGTTGGTTTGAAGACGATGAAAGACACGGTCGAAGTCACATCTGTCGTGAACGGTGATCCGCATCGTCTATCTTTCGTTACCCCTGACATCAAATTGCCCGAGGGCGGGCTGAACGTGCGCCTTGTCGACACGCCACAGCTGCAAGAGGCGCGGATGATCGACCACAAGCGCTTTGCGGCAGAGGCGTTCAGCCGTGCCAACAAGATGGATCAGCGCAAATGGGGAAAGCCGGGCGCAAAGATCGGATTCGTGGCCGCAGGCAAGAACTGGCTTGATCTGCAGCATGCGTTGTCTCTTCTGAATATCGGTGAAGGCGAAGCAGAGCGCCTGGGCATCACCACCTATAAGGTGGGGCAGGTCTGGCCACTCGATATGGCGTCGTTCCATGAATGGGCCGAAGGGCTCGACCTGATCGTGGTCGTTGAAGAAAAGCGCAAACTGATCGAGGTGCAGGTCAAAGAGGCGATCTTTGACGATCGGCGCGGGCGACGAGTCTACGGCTGGCACAAAGGGGATACATTCTCCGAAGGGCGGCGCGAAGAGATCTTCCAAACCAAGGCGGACCTGAACCCGGTTCTGATTGCAGAAAAGCTGGGCGCGATCCTGGAGGAAGAGGGCTGCGCCTCGGACGGCGTGCGGGCTGGGATGGCGACACTGGCCGAGGCGCGCAAGGCCGACAACGCGCCAGAGGTAGCGGCGCGCTTGCCCTACTTCTGCTCGGGGTGTCCGCACAATTCCTCAACAAAAGTACCCGAAGGTAGCCGCGCCTACGCCGGTATCGGGTGTCACTACATGGTCCAGTGGATGGACCGGGAAACGGTCGGCTTCACCCAAATGGGCGGCGAGGGGGCCAATTGGGTGGGTGAGGCGCCGTTTTCCAGCCGCGACCACGTGTTCCAGAATATGGGTGATGGGACCTACAACCATTCCGGTGTGCAGGCGATCCGCTTTGCGCTTATGGCGGGCACGAACATCACCTACAAGATCCTTTACAATGACGCCGTTGCGATGACCGGCGGGCAGGGCAACGATGGCGGCCTGACAGCCGATCAGATTTGCAGTGAACTGCTGGCAATGGGCGTGCGAAACGTCGCGCTGGTCTACGATAAGAAAGAAGATGTGGATCTGGCCCAATTTCCGAAAGGCATCGCCGTGCATGAGCGGGCCGAGATGCCACAGGTGCAGGAGACCTTCAGCAAATACAAAGGCGTATCGGCCATTATTTATGTCCAGACTTGCGCCGCCGAGAAGCGTCGCCGCCGCAAGCGCGGGCAGTTTCCAGACCCGGACAAGCGTGTTTTCATCAACACTGATATCTGCGAGGGCTGCGGCGATTGTGGGGTGCAGTCGAACTGCGTGTCCATCGTGCCGGTGGACACCGAACTGGGCCGCAAACGCGCGATTGACCAGTCTTCCTGCAACAAGGACTTTTCTTGCGTCAATGGCTTCTGCCCGTCGTTCGTCACCGTCGAAGGGGCCAAGATCCGCAAGGAAGCCACAGCAGACATTGACCTGCCGGATATGGAAGAGCCTGCACTCCCCGAGATTATCGGCACTCATAACATCGTCATGACCGGCGTAGGCGGCACCGGTATTGTTACGATTGGCGCTGTGCTTGCCATGGCCGCGCATATCGACGGCAAAGGCGTGGGCATGATGGAAATGGCCGGCCTTGCCCAAAAGGGCGGTGCCGTGCATATCCATTGCAGGATCGGTGAAAAACCCAGTGATATCAGCGCGATCCGCGTCGCAACTGGCGAATGTGATGCGCTGATTGGGGGCGATCTCGTCGTCTCTGCGGGGGCAAAGACTATCGGGCTGATGAAGACCGGACGCACCAAGGGCGTGGTGAATAGCCACGAGGTGATGACCGGCGATTTCACCCGCGACACGGACTTTCAGCTGCCCACCGACCGTCTGAAACTGTCGCTTGAGGCGCGGCTGTGGGACGGTCTGGTCAGTTTTGATGCCGCCGCACTGTCCAAGGCGCTTTTGGGCGACAGCATTTTTTCCAATATGATGGTTTTTGGCGCGACCTGGCAAATGGGCGCGATACCAGTCACTTACGAGGCGATCCTCGGCGCGATTGAACTGAATGGAACAGCCGTAGACCGCAACATCCGCGCCTTTGAAATCGGGCGTTGGGCCTATCTCTACCCCGATGATGCGGATGAGGTCCTCACGCCCAAACTGGTCGCTTTGCCAAAAACGCTGGAGGAAAAGATCAACTTCCGTGCCGAACACCTGACCACCTACCAGGGCAAGCGTTTGGCAAAGAAATATCGCGCCTTCGTGGAACGGTTTGAGGATCCAAAGCTGAAAGAGGCTGTCGCGGAAGGGTATCACAAACTCCTTGCCTACAAGGATGAATACGAGGTTGCGCGCCTGCTGACGCAAACGCAAGAAAAGGCGGCGGCGGAATTCGATGGCGAGTTGAAACTGACCTACCATCTTGCGCCACCGATGCTCTCCAAGGACGGGCCCGACGGGCGGCCAGCAAAGAAAGCCTATGGCGCGCGCATGGCCTGGGCGTTTCCCAAACTTGCTAAGCTCAAGTTCTTGCGCGGCACACCATTTGATCCCTTTGGCCGGACCGCTGAACGGCGGATGGAGCGCGCCCTGATCAAAGAGTATGAGGCGGATATGGATGAAATCCTGCAGGTCATCCGCCCGGATACGGCAGAGGCAGCAGTCGCACGCGCGCAGCTTCCCCGCGAGATTCGCGGCTTTGGTCCAGTGAAGGATGCGAATGCGCGCAAGGCGGCAAAGCGGCGGGAAGAACTGTTGGCGACATTGCGCGCGGCGCCGATGCAGCAAGCGGCGGAGTGACACCAAATTGTCATTCTCACGTTGCAAAACTGTGTTATTCGACCCGCGGGATGAGAAGACGAGACAGCAAGATGCCAGGTAGAGAGCGGCATGCCGCCCGAGATATCACCTATGCCTCTTCGGCCAAGGGACGAAGCGGGCGTGCAATGATCCGTGTGATGGAGAACGCCACAGGGCGGCTGCGGCTGATCCGCAAGGCCAAGGGCTATGATGCCGAGGTCGCGGCGGGCGCTGACTTTTGGCAGGTGATAGCGGAACGCTACGGCGTAACGTTGGACGTTGTCGGTGGATCGCTCGAAAACATCCCGGCCACAGGCCCTGTGATCGTTGTCTCCAATCACCCCTACGGCATTCTCGATGGTCTGATGATGGGCCGCATCCTGTCAGAGCGGCGCAACGGCGACTTTCGCGTTTTGGCGCATCGCGTTTTCAAGCGCGCGGCGGACCTTGAAAAGATCATCCTGCCGATATCCTTCGACGAGACGAAAGAGGCAGCGAAGCTGAACCTCGAAACCCGGGCCAAGGCTGTCAGTTATCTCCAAGAAGGCGGAGCGATTGGGATCTTCCCCGGTGGGACTGTGTCCACCTCCGCCACGCCGTTTTCCGAGCCTATGGACCCAAGCTGGCGCACGTTTACAGCCAAGATGATTGCAAGATCGGGCGCCACGGTCGTTCCGGTGTTCTTTGAAGGGCGCAACAGCCGCCTGTTCCAACTGGCGAGCCATCTGCACGCCACATTGCGGACCGGCATGTTCATCCGTGAGTTCAAGACGAAGATCAACAAACCGGTCCGCATTGTTGTCGGCGAACCGATCCCACAAGCGCAACTGGACCAATACAAAAAAGACCCCAAAGCCTGCATGGATTTCCTGCGCAAAGCCACGTATGAGTTGAGCCCAACGCCCATTGACCCGACGCGGTTGGGGCATGAGTTCGAAGACAAATACAAGGCGCGCCATGGCAGTGGGCATATTCGATAGCGGGTTAGGGGGTCTGACGGTACTGGATGCCGTTTCTAAACGCCTGCCTGATTTGCCGCTCGTCTACATGGGCGACAGCGCCCATGCGCCTTATGGCGTACGCGACTCCGATGATATCTACAATCTGACGACATCCGCCACACAGCGCCTGTTCGATGCAGGCTGTGATCTGGTGATCCTGGCCTGCAACACCGCCTCTGCTGCTGCCCTGCGGCGCATGCAAGAAGGCTGGGTGCCGACGGACAAGCGGGTGCTGGGTGTCTTTGTGCCGCTGATAGAGGCGCTGACAGAACGGCAGTGGGGCGACAACTCCCCCCCGCGCGAGGTGAAGGTCAAGCATGTGGCGCTCTTCGCGACGCCTGCAACAGTGTCGAGCCGTGCTTTTCAACGCGAACTGGCGTTCCGTGCCATCGGCGTGGATGTAGAGGCGCAGGCTTGCGGCGGTGTTGTTGATGCCATCGAAGATGGGGACATGATCCTGGCAGAGGCGCTGGTGAAGAGCCATGTTGATGCACTGAAACGCAAGATGCCGGACCCGGATGCTGCAGTTCTTGGCTGTACCCATTACCCCCTGATGGCAGATGCGTTTCAGGCGGCCCTCGGCCCGGATGTGCAGGTGTTTTCACAGGCCTCTTTGGTGGCTGAAAGTCTGGCCGACTATCTACAGCGCCGGCCCGAAATGGTGGGGCCGGGGACCGACAGCGGTTTTCTGACAACCGGAGACCCGGATCGCGTGTCCGCGCGTGCGACGCAGTTTTTGCGACGACAGATTACATTCACCGCCGCCTGAGACTGATTTTCCAATTCATCCCAAAGGGATAGACCTATGACCTACAACGTCGCCATTCTTGGCGCTTCTGGTTACACCGGCGCAGAACTCGTGCGTCTTATCGCAACACACTCCGGCCTGACGATCACCGGGCTTTCGGGAAATTCCAAGGCCGGGATGGCGATGGCGGATGTGTTCCCGCATCTGCGCCATCTTGATCTGCCAAAGCTGACGACCATCGAAGAGATGAACCTTGATGGTGTGGACCTCGTGTTCTGCGCCTTGCCGCATGCCACCTCGCAGGCCGTGATCGCGCAGCTGCCCAAGACGCTCAAGATCGTCGATCTTTCTGCCGACTTCCGGCTGCGGGATCCGGCGGCCTATGAAAAATGGTATGGCAAAGCCCACGGCGCGGCAGAGATGCAGGGCGAGGCTGTCTATGGCCTGACGGAGTTCTATCGGGATGAGATCAAAAATGCGCGCCTTGTCGCGGGCACGGGCTGTAACGCGGCGACAGGGCAATATGCGCTGCGCCCGCTGATTGCAGCGGGGCTGATTGACCTTGATCAAATCATCATCGACCTGAAAGCGGCAGTATCGGGCGCGGGGCGCAGCCTGAAGGAGAACCTGTTGCACGCGGAACTGTCAGAAGGGGCGCATGCCTATGCCGCCGGTGGCACACACCGGCATCTGGGTGAGTTCGATCAGGAGTTCAGCGCTGTCGCTGGTCGCCCCGTGCAGGTGCAATTCACCCCGCATCTGATCCCCGCGAACCGCGGCATTTTGGCCACCTGCTATGTGCAAGGCGATGCCGAGGCCATACATGGCAGTCTGACCGCAGCTTACGCTTCAGAGACGTTTATCGAGGTTTTGCCGATGGGCCAGCATCCGTCGATCAAACACATCCGGGCATCGAATTTCTGCCATATCGGCGTGGTGGCCGACCGCGTGCCGGGCCGGGCAATGGTGATCGCAGCGTTGGACAACCTCACCAAGGGTTCATCCGGGCAGGCGTTGCAGAACGCCAACCTGATGCTCGGCCTGCCTGAGGAGGAGGGCCTGTTGCTGGCCCCCGTCTTCCCATGATGCAGGGCGGGCTGAAAAGCCTCAAGAAGCGCCGCCGCATTCAAGTGATGTGGATGGCCGGGATCAGCATGACGTTTGTGCTGGTCCTTTTGTGGTTCCTGCCCGATGACAGCTTCCAGTTTTTCCGATCCCCAACTGAAGTGGCCGAAGCACCACCACCCCCCAACGAACGCTTCCGCATCGGGGGGTTGGTCGAGGAAGGCACGCTCGTGCGTGGGCAGGGGGAAGAGGTGAGCTTTGCCGTGACAGACGGCGGCGCCTCTATCCCTGTCGTCTACACCGGCATCCTGCCCGACCTTTTCGGCGAGGGCGAAGGCATGGTCGCCCAGGGCAATTTCGTGAACGGCCGGTTCGAGGCGATAGAGATCCTCGCCCGCCACGACGAGACTTACATGCCGGCAGAGGTGATCGACGCGCTGAAAGAGCAGGGCGTCTACGTTGACCCGGACGGTGCTGTCGCCACGAATTAACCAATCAGGCGCAGCTTGGGCCCCGCACAATTCAGCGGGGTCCCCATGCAATCAGTCACCGAAATCGCGACAGCGATCGTCGCCCGCGAAGGCGGCTATGTGAACGACCCCGATGATCCGGGCGGGGCCACCAAATACGGGGTCACGATCCACACCATGCGCCGGTTGGGGCTGGACCTGACAGGGGATGATCAGGTGACAGAGGCGGATGTGCGGATGCTGACCCGCGCGCATGCGGTGTCGATCTTTGTCGAACACTACTTTCGCCGTCCCCGGATCGACCAGCTGCCAGTGCCACTGCAAGCCACGGTCTTTGACATGTACGTCAACTCAGGCGCCAACGCGGTGAAGATCCTGCAGCGACTGCTGGGCGAGATGCGGATCAGCGTCAGCGTGGACGGCGTGATTGGCCCGCAGACGATCAACGCCGCACGACTGGCAATGGACGCGGCCCCCGACCATCTGGCTGACGCCTATGGCATTGCGCGCCGCAACTACTACTACGACCTCGCCACCCGCCGCCCGGCCAGCCGCAAATACGCGCGGCGCCGCGATGAAGGGAAGGGCGGCTGGATAACGCGGGCCGAGGAATTCATCGCGCCGCGGTATCACCTGACAGAAGCACAGCACCGCGAAAGGACATCCACATGGGCCTGATCAGCGGATTGATGACGTTCCTTTTTGGTGATGGGCGCAACGTGGTGGCGGAAACGGCAGAGGTGTTCCGCGAGAACGTCGAGAAAGGGGCCGTGCGCGCAGCGGATGCCAAGGCCGCCAGCCTCGCGCAGTTCGCAGCCGAGTTCGCGCACCCGCGCCGCGGTCTCTTTGATCGCCTCGTTGATGCGCTCAACCGCTTGCCACGGCCGGCACTGGCGCTTGGGACGATCTGGCTTTTTGTCATCGCGATGCAGCAGCCCGACCAATTCGCCGACGGTATGGCGGGGCTGGCACTGGTGCCGGAGCCGCTCTGGTGGCTGATGGGCGCGATCGTCAGTTTTTACTTTGGCGCTCGGCATCAGGCCAAGGCGCAGGAGTTTCAGCGGACGCTGGCCGCCGGTTTCGCGGTGCGTGGCGTCGCCCAGAAGGAAACGCGCCCGCAATCAACCGATAACCCCGCGCTCGCGGAATGGCAGGCCCGTGATGACGGATGAGTGGATGCAACTTATCGAGCAACGGATCGTCGCGCTTGAGACGCGCAATGCCGTGGACGAGGTGCACCGCGCCAATGTCTCGGACCGGCTCGGCGCGATCGAAGATACTCTGAAATGGCTGGTGCGACTGGTCGTGGGGGGCTTGTTGATGGCGGCACTCACTTATGCGGTGCAGGGGGGCTTCGTGCGGTGAAAGCGACGTTGATCGCGTCGGTCATCGCGGCGCTTATCCTTTTTGCCAATTCTGTTGGCGGGCGGGTTGAAGGGTATTTCTTCCCGGTTGTGGCCCCGGCTGAATTGGATCAAATCACAGCGGTCGGCGAAACACGTTCTCGGATCTGGGGCAGGGCTGCGCGGCTGCGGCAGTGTTCCTTTGATCGGGTCGTGTGGTTTCTGGGCGATGCCCGCAACCACGCGCGCGCGGATGTGGATTTTGAGGAATCAACGAAAGTGCGCCCGGTCGGCGCATTCTCTTTTGGTCCATGGCTCGTGCAGCTGACGCCCGTGCAACTGCGCAACCGGTCTTACGCAGTTGCCTTCCACCGGTGCCATCCGTTCTGGTTGACGCAGACGCGGTTTTACTGACGGGCCGGGTGCGGCAATCCTTCCCTGAAAAGTGAGGCCGCACCTATGTTCCCCGCCGTCGGGATGCAGTATTCAGGCACCATGATCGTGGAACTTGGACATTTCGCGCTGATCCTCGCCTTCGGGGTCGCCATCGTGCAGATGGTCGTGCCGATGGTTGGGGCGCATCGGGGCAACGCGGCGTGGATGGCGCTGGCAGAGCCTGCGGCGACCGTGCAATTCTTGCTGACAGCGTTCGCCTTTGCTGCGCTGACTTGGGCGTTCGTGACGTCCGATTTCTCGCTGCAGCTTGTCTTTCTGAATTCGCATACCGACAAACCGATGATCTACAAGGTCACCGGCGTGTGGGGGAACCACGAAGGCTCTATGCTTTTGTGGATGGTGATCCTGACGCTCTTTGGGGCCTGTGCGGCCTGGTTCGGGGACAATCTGCCGACGCGTCTGCGGGCGCGGGTGCTGGCGGTCCAGTCTTCCATCGCCGTTGCCTTCTTTGCCTTCGTGATCTTCACCTCCAATCCCTTCCTGCGGCTGGAAGTTCCGCCGCTCAACGGGCGCGACCTGAACCCGCTGTTGCAGGACCCCGGTTTGGCCTTTCACCCGCCATTCCTCTACCTCGGTTACGTCGGCCTTAGCATGGCGTTTTCGTTTGCTGTCGCCGCCCTGATTGAAGGCAAGGTCGACGCCGCATGGGGTCGCTGGGTACGGCCCTGGACGCTGGCAGCCTGGATGTTCCTGACCGTCGGGATCGCGCTCGGATCGTGGTGGGCGTATTATGAGTTGGGTTGGGGCGGCTTCTGGTTCTGGGATCCGGTCGAGAATGCGAGCTTCATGCCTTGGCTGATCGCCGCCGCTTTGCTGCATTCCGCCATCGTGGTGGAGAAACGTGAGGCGCTCAAAAGCTGGACAATCCTGCTGGCCATCCTTGCGTTTGGTTTCTCGCTCCTGGGGGCATTTATCGTGCGGTCCGGCGTACTCACCTCGGTGCATGCCTTCGCCAACGACCCGGAACGCGGCATGCTGATCCTGATCATCCTTGCGATTTTCCTTGGCGGCTCGCTCACCCTTTTCGCTGTCCGCGCTGGCGCGTTGGAGGCAAAAGGCGTCTTTTCCACGGTCAGCCGCGAAAGCGCGCTGATCCTAAACAACATCCTCTTATCAGTCAGCTGTTTCGTGGTCTTCATCGGCACGATCTGGCCTTTGGTGGCTGAGATCCTGTTTGACCGGACGCTTTCGGTTGGCCCGCCGTTTTTCGATGCCGCCTTCACGCCCTTCATGGTGGCGCTGGCCATCGTGCTGCCGCTTGGGTCGATCCTGGCATGGAAACGCGGCACGCTGGGGCGCGAGGGCAGGCCGCTCCTCGGCTGGTTGGTCCTGGCCATTGCACTGGCTGCGCTCGCCTATGCCATCCAATCCGGCAATTCCGCGATGGGGCCGATTGGGGTGGCGCTGGGTGTGTGGGTTGTTGGTGGGGCGATTGGGGATCTTTGGCTGCGCAGCGGACGCGAAGGCTTCGCCACCCGTCTGCGTCGCATGCGCAAACTGCCGCGCGCGGATTGGGGCAAGTCAGTTGCTCATATCGGCATGGGCGTCACCATCTTCGGCATCGCCGCGATGCTCGCGTGGGAGCGTGAGGATATCCGCGTCGCCCAGATCGGCGAGAGCTGGCAAGTCGGGCAGTTCAGTTTCCAACTGGATGACGTGGCGCAGCGGCAAGGCCCGAACTACCTGACCACGATGGCGGACATCACGGCGATACAGGGCGACCGATCGCTTGGTCTGCTGCAGCCTGAAAAACGCTTCTACCCGGTGGCCAACATGCCAACGACCGAGGCTGCGATCCTGAACGGGGTTCTGCGCGACATCTATGTCGTGATCGGCGACCCGCAGGAAAACGGCGGCTGGGCGGTGCGGACCTATATCAAGCCCTTTGCTAACTGGATTTGGGGTGGGGCGATCCTGATGGCGCTGGGGGGCTGCCTGTCCCTCTCTGATCGGCGCCTGCGCGTGGGGGCGGCTGCGGCCAAGCGGAAACCCAATGCGGTGCCAGCGGAATGAAGCGGCTTCTCTTGATCCTGGCGCTTCTGGCCGCGCCACTTTGGGCGGTAGAGCCGGGGGAAATGCTTGAAGATCCTGTGTTGGAAGAGCGTGCGCGCGAACTGTCCAAAGGTTTGCGCTGCCCGGTGTGTCGCAACGAAAGCATTGATGAGAGCAACGCCCAACTCGCGCAGGAATTGCGGGTCGTCGTGCGCGAACGGATCCTTGCTGGCGACACGGATCAAGAGGTGCTTGATTTCATGGTTGCCCGCTATGGCGAGTTTGTCTTGCTGCGGCCGGACACCAGCGGTGCGAACCTCTTCTTGTGGCTTTCTGCGCCGATTATGTTGCTGATCGCGCTTGGTGTCGGCTGGACCGTGATCCGCAGCAGCAAACCGGTGGAGGCCGGGCTGTCAGAGGTGGAACAGGCAGAGCTGGACAAGATTTTGAAGGAATGACGCACGGTCGGGCTTCCCTGAACCGCTTGGTTCAGTAGGGTAAGCGCGACTACCCGCAAAAGGACCCGCGTCATGGACTATCAGACCATCACATTCACCATCCGCAATGCCGTCGCGACCGTGACGCTGAACCGGCCAGAGATGATGAACGCGCTCAACACGCAAATGCGGGCCGAGATCACCCATGCTGTGAAGGCGGCAGAGACGGACGCGCGGGTATTGGTGCTGACAGGGGCGGGCAAGGCGTTCTGTTCGGGCCAAGACCTTGGTGATGGGGGCAACGCGGCGTCGATGGACCTCGAACGCACCTTGCGCGACGAATATGTGCCGATGCTGAAGGCGATCTTTGATTGCCGGATCCCGACGATTTCTGCCGTGAACGGCCCTGCGGCGGGGGCAGGGGCGAACCTTGCACTGGCCGCAGACGTGGTGATTGGGTCGGAAGATGCGTATTTCGTACAGGCCTTCACCCGCATCGGGCTGATCCCGGATGCTGGTGGCACCTACTGGCTACCGCGCCAGATGGGGGCGGCGAAGGCGATGGGGGCGGCCCTCTTTGCCGACACGATTAGCGCACAGCAAGCCAGCGATTGGGGCATGATCTATGAGGCAGTGCCTGCTGACACATTCCGAGATCACGTCGAAGCACGCGCGGCCCACCTCGCCCAAGGGCCGACAGTCGCCTATCGGCAACTGAAAACTGCGATCCGCGGATCGTTCGAAAACTCGCTCGACGAACAACTCGCAGTGGAGGCAAAGCTGCAAGGCCGCTGCGGCAAGACCCGCGATTTTCAGGAAGGCGTCGTCGCGTTCCTTGAAAAGCGGAAAGCGGTTTTCGAGGGGCGCTAGGGTCGGGGCAGCGCAAAATACACGCTGTCTGACCACTCGCCATTAATGCAGAACGTGTTCTTGGCGCGATGCGTCTCGCCGAATCCAAGTGACAACAACAAACCAACCGACGCTGCATTGCGGGGATCGGCATCTGCGGTCAGTTGCTGATGGTCAGTGACCTCAAAGAGATAGGGAATGATCGCATCCATCGCTTCGGTAACGATACCCTTGCGCCAGTGATGAGGGTGCAGCAGGAAACCGACCTCATCATCCTTGTGCATACCCGCCGTCCCGATGGCGTGGCCGCTGAATTCGATGATGAAGTAAGTCATGCGTCGGGCAGAGCTTGCGATCAGCCGATCAAGAAACGCTTGCGTGACATCTGGGCTTTCATGCGGTGGCGTTGACCAGTAGCGCATCGCGTGCGGGTCTCGAAAGATCTCATGCAGATCTGACAGGTCAGTCTGCCGTGCGCCGCGTATCAGCAGGCGTTTGGTCCGTAGCACCGTCATGAAGAGGGCCACCGTTTTGGTGGCCCGTTTCGCTTAGCGCTTTTCGATGTCGACATAGTCGCGCTGCAACTCACCAAGGTAAAGCTGGCGAGGCCGCCCGATCTTCAGCTGCGGGTCAGCCAGCTGCTCTGACCACTGCGAAATCCAGCCCACCGTCCGGGCCAGCGCAAAGATCGGTGTGAACATCGAAGTGGGGAAGCCCATCGCCTCTAGGATGATGCCAGAATAGAAATCCACGTTCGGGAACAGCTTCTTCTCGGCGAAATACGGATCGGCCAGCGCCTGCTTTTCCAACTCTTTGGCGACCTGCAGGATCGGGTTGTTTTCCACGCCCAGAAGATCCAGCACCTCATCGGCGCTTTCCTTCATCACCGTCGCACGGGGGTCGAAGTTCTTGTAGACGCGGTGACCAAAGCCCATCAGGCGGAACGGATCGTTCTTGTCCTTCGCGCGGGCGATGAACTCTGGAATACGGTCCGGTGTGCCGATTTCTTTGAGCATTTCCAGACATGCCTGGTTTGCGCCACCGTGGGCTGGGCCCCAAAGGCAGGCAATACCGGCGGCGATACAGGCGAACGGGTTGGCGCCAGAGGATGATGCAAGGCGCACGGTTGATGTCGACGCGTTCTGCTCGTGATCGGCATGCAGCGTGAAAATCCGGTCCATCGCGCGGCTAAGGATCGGGTTTACCTCGTACTTTTCGGCAGGCACCGAGAAGCACATGTGCAGGAAGTTCGCCGCATAATCGAGGTCATTGCGCGGATACACGAATGGCTGCCCGATGGAGTATTTGTAGGCCATCGCCGCGATCGTCGGCACCTTGGCGATCAGACGGATCGTTGCGACCTCACGCTGGTGCGGGTCGTTGATGTCGGTGGAGTCGTGGTAGAAGGCCGACATCGCACCAACAACACCTACCATCGTGGCCATCGGGTGGGCGTCGCGGCGGAACCCACGGAAGAAATTGTGCATCTGCTCGTGAATCATCGTGTGATTGGTCACGAGGGATTCGAACCTTTCCAGCGCATCGGCAGAAGGCAGCTCACCGTAAAGCAGCAGGTAGCAGACCTCGAGATAGTGGGACTGCGACGCCAATTGCCCGATGGGATAACCCCGGTGCAAAAGAACGCCTGCATCGCCATCAATGAAGGTGATCGTGCTGTCGCAGGCAGCGGTGGAGGTAAAGCCGGGGTCGTAGGTGAAGACATCCGCCTGGCCATAAAGCTTGCGAATATCGATCACATCTGGCCCGGCAGAAGGGGAATGCACGGGCAGTTCGTATGTCTCGCCCTTGATCGTCAGTGTTGCGGTGTCTGTGTTGTCAGCCATCTGTCTTCCCCTATCGGTCGTTGACGACTGCATTATCTGGCAATGCAGCGCCGGCAGTTTCGTGGTTGGCGGACGGCCGACAGGGCATTGGGCCCGGTATCAGCCGCTGGCATCCTCAAGCCGCGCAATCGTTTCCTCACGGCCAAGCACCAACATCATGTCAAACACACTCGGTGATACCGTGCGCCCGGAAAGTGCCGCCCGCAGTGGTCCGGCAAGTTTGCCTAATTTCATGTCATGAGCTTCGGCAGTGGCTGCGACGATGCCCTCTAGGGTGTCACGCGACCAGCTACCATTTTGCAGCTGCGGCGTCAATTCTTTCAGTATACGACGGGATACATCGGTGAGTTGGCCAGTGGCTTTTTCGTCCGGTTGAACCGGGCGAGTAGTCAGAGCAAATTCTGCCTTTTCAAGCAGTTCCGGGAAGGTCTTCGCGCGCTCTTTCAGGCTTGGCATCGCCTTTTTCATCAAATCTTCCTGCCGTAGGGTCAACTTTTCCTGACTGGTGGCGTCGAGAAACGCCACCAGTTCTTGCAGCAGTGCAGCATCATCCGCCGCCGCGATATGCTGCCCGCAGATATTTTCGAGTTTCTTAAAGTCGAACCGCGCCGGTGATTTGCCAATTCCCGGCAGGTCAAACCACTCTTGCGCCTGCGCATCCGAAAAGAATTCATCATCCCCATGCGCCCATCCCAACCGCGCGAGGTAGTTGCGCATACCAGCCGCCGGATACCCCAGCGCCTGATACTCCGCCGCGCCCGTTGCGCCATGCCGCTTCGACAGTTTCTTGCCGTCTGGGCCGTAGATCAGAGGGATATGAGCAAGCGTGGGTTTGTCCCAACCCATCGCCTTGTAGATCATGTTCTGGCGGAAAGCATTGGCGAGGTGATCATCGCCGCGGATTACATGGGTCACGCCCAAGTCGTGATCATCGACGACCACGGCAAGCATGTAAACGGGGCTGCCATCCGAACGCAGCAGGATCATATCGTCTAGCTGCTCATTGGCCCATGTCACGTCGCCCTGTACCTCATCATGCAAGGTGGTCTGTCCCTCTCGTGGGGCCTTGATCCGGATGACAAATGGTGCGTCCGGGTGCTGATCCTCCGGCACATCGCGCCAGGGGGAGCGGAAGAGTGTGCTGGTCTTCGCGGTCTTTGCCTTTTCGCGGAAGGCCGCGATCTCCTCGGGCGTGCTGAAGCATTTGTAGGCCTTTCCAGCCGCCAGCAACTCATGAGCGACCGCGGCATGGCGCGCGGCATTGGCAGCCTGGCTGGAAGGCTCTCCCTCCCAATCAAGGCCCAGCCACGTCAGACCATCAAGGATCGCCTGCCGGTTTTCCGGGGTGGATCGCGCCTTGTCCGTATCCTCGATACGCAGCAGGAATTTCCCGCCGCGCCCACGGGCATAAAGCCAGTTGAACAGCGCCGTGCGTGCGCCGCCGATGTGCAGTGCACCGGTGGGGGATGGGGCGAAACGTGTGACGACGGACATTGGGAATTAACCTTTCGTTCACCAATTTACCGGACGCTCCCGGCTTGGTGGTGGGATAGAGAACTGCGGGGTGCAGGACAAGTGCGTGCGGCGCTGGCAGAAGCCCTTCTGGCGCAACGGGGGGCGATGATCGGCTGGGTGCCGGTCTGTCTTGGCGTGGGCATCGGAATCTATTTTGCCCTGACGGTGGAGCCGGATGCGCTGACACTTGCGATTGTGGGGGTGATGGGTGCTTGCGGCCTGATCTTGTCGCGCATTGCACCTGTGCCAGTCGCCCCTCTTTTCCTTAGTGTCTCGCTGATCTGTGCGGGCTTCGGCGTGGCGAAATACCGGGCCGAGGCACATGCGGCCCCGGTCCTGACCTTTCGCTACTACGGGCCGATCCAAGGGCGGATCGTGCAGATTGATCGCTCAGCCAGTGATGCCGAGCGGCTCACCCTCGATCAGGTGGTTCTTTCACGGATGTCACCTGACTGGACGCCTGCGCGCGTGCGGGTCTCATTGCATGGGACGGGGGAGAGCGCCCCGTTCCGCCCCGGCGACACGGTGATCCTGACCGGGCATCTTTCGCCCCCTTCCGGGCCGGCAGAGCCCGGTGGGTTCGATTTCCAGCGCCATGCGTGGTTTTTGGAACTGGGCGCTGTGGGCTATACGCGCAGCCCCGTCCTGCGTCTGACCGCTGCGCATGACAGCAGCTTCGCCTTGCGCATCTTCGCTGCGCGTATGGCGCTTTCTGCCGCCATTCAGGCAGAGATTGATGGTCCGCCAGGCGCCTTTGCCGCAGCCATTATGACCGGCGACCGGTCTGGCATGGATCAAGACATGCTGGAGGCACTGCGCGCCTCCAACCTTGCGCATCTGCTGGCCATCTCGGGCCTGCACATGGGGTTGCTGACCGGCTTTGTCTTCGCGTTGATCCGCTTTGGCCTTGCCGCCGTGCCGGTTATTGCTTTGCGCTGGCCCACCAAGAAAATCGCCGCTGTTGGCGGGATTGTCGTGGGGGCTGGCTATCTCGCGCTCTCTGGCGGGAATGTCGCGACAGAGCGGGCCTTCATCATGGTGGCCGTGATGTTCGTGGCGATCCTGTTGAACCGCCGGGCGTTGACGCTGCGGGCGGTGGCCATCGCGGCGGCCCTCATTCTGGTCTGGCAGCCCGAGGCGCTGATCGGCCCGGGGTTCCAGATGTCATTTGCGGCGACAACGGCCTTGGTCGCGGTTTTTGGCGCGCTCCGGCGTTTTGACCAATCGCGGATTCCGAAATGGTCCCGCGGTGCCCTTTCCGTGGTCTTGTCCTCCTTTGTCGCCGGGCTGGCCACGGCTCCCATTGCGGCGGCCCATTTCAACCAGATCGCACATTTCGGGCTGATCGCGAACTTGCTCTCGGTGCCGTTGATGGGGGTATTGATCATGCCTGCGGCGTTGCTGGCGATGTGCCTTGCGCCATTCGGCCTTTGGGGTGTCGGCCTTTGGATAGTAGAGCAGGGGCTGCGCTGGATCTTGGCCGTTGCGACAACAGTCGCCGCGCGGCCCGAGGCGCTCAGCCATGTGATTGCGCCGCAACCCGCTGTTTTGCCGCTGATCGCGCTTGGTGCCCTGATCGTTGTGCTTGTGCAAGGGCGGGCGCGCTTTGCTGGGCTTGCTGTCGGCATTGGGGCGATGGTGCTTTGGGGCCAGTCGACCCGACCGGCGCTGCTGATTGCCGACACCGGCGGGCTGATCGGCCTGCAAACGGCGGAGGGGCGCGCGTTGTCACGCCCCACTGGCAATGGTTTTCTCGCCGGTGTGTGGTTGGAAAACGACGGCAACCCCGTCTCTCAGGCTGAGGCGGCGAGCAGACCGGGAGTCGCGCGGGAAGGGCGTGTGAGCATTGTCACGCTGAGCAGCTGGCGGATCACACAGGTCAGCGGTAAAACCGCCTTGGCAGAGATCATCGGTTGCGACGGCAGCGACATCCTGATTAGCGACCAGCCAGAGATCGGCCCGCGCCCCTGTCTGAGCTTTGATGCGGTCGACCTGCGCGGTACGGGCGCGCTGGCCATTGACGTGTCGCCATCAGGCGATTTGCGCATCACATCTTCACGCGCACAGGCGGGCGAGCGGCTCTGGAACGCTCATCAAGAGGCTGTCAGATTACCCGCGATCATTGCGCGGGATCAGGGTGAACCATCCCAAACCCATGCAGCGGCCCATCAGTAGGTGCGGATCAGACCGACCAGACGCCCTTGCACCTTCACCTGATCATCGCGGAAGACGCGGGTTTCATAGGCGGGGTTTGCTGCCTCGAGCGCGATGGCAGAGCCATTGCGGCGGAACCGCTTCAGCGTTGCCTCATGCCCCTCAACCAGCGCCACGACGATATCGCCATTATCGGCCACGGTGGTTTCGCGGATGACCACGACATCGCCGTCATTGATCCCGGCCTCGATCATCGAGTCGCCTTTGACTTCCAACGCGTAATGCTCGCCTTTGCCCAGCATCGTCTGGGGGACGGCGACGTTCCGATTGACCTGGCTGATCGCCTCAATCGGAACACCGGCGGCGATTTTGCCCATCAAAGGCAACTCTGCCACACCCGTTTCCACCGGCATTGCTGCTGCAGGCCGTGCATCAGGTTTGTCACCATCAATCACGCGCGGTGTGAAGCCGCCGGGCGTATGCAGCGTTTCGGGCAGTTTCGTGATCTCCAGCGCGCGGGCGCGGTGCGGCAGGCGGCGGATATAGCCACGCTCTTCCAACGCGGTGATCAAACGGTGGATCCCGGATTTGGATCGCAGATCAAGCGCCTCTTTCATTTCGTCAAAGCTGGGGGGGACACCATCGCGCTGGACCCGCTTATGAATAAACTCCAGCAAATCGCGCTGTTTTTTTGTCAACATGGCACTGCTCCGTCGTCACGTTTTGTAAATGTTCTATGCATGTTCACGTTTTGTGTCAACGATTGTGTGCGTTAGGGCATTTGGAACTGTTCAGATCGTCAGAATGTCAATCATGTCACCTGCGCGACGCGCCTGATCATGCGGGGGGCGGACGGCGAGGCAATTTGCGGCGGTCAGCACGGTGAGCAGCGCGCTGTCTTGCCGGTCAAAGATCGTCACGCCATCGGGGCCGAGCGATGCACGCATGTAATGCTCGCGCGGGCCGTTCTGGGTAATATCATGGGCGAGCGTCGCCGTCTGCCGCGGGGCGGGTGCGGCTCCCAGCCCGAGCATCTTGCGGATCAGCGGCAGGATGAGGATATGCCCGCAGACCATGGCCGACACCGGGTTGCCCGGCAGGCCAACCATGGCCGCATCACCCATCCGGCCTGCCATGAGGGGTTTGCCGGGGCGCATGGCGACCTTGTAGAATGACCGTTCCATCCCTGCGGTCACGGCCACGTCGCCGACAAGATCGTGATCACCGACCGAAGCACCACCAATCGTCAGGATCAGATCAGCACCCTTTGCAAACGCAAAGGCCTGTTGCAGGGCAGGTACCGTGTCGCGGGCAATCGGAAGCATCCGCGCCCTGGCCCCGTTCGCCTCCAGCATCGCCGCAAGACCGTAGCTGTTTGAGGCGATGATCTGATCTTCTCGCGGGTTTTCACCCGGTTGCACCAGCTCATCCCCGGTGGCGATGATCGCGACGACGGGGCGTCTGGCGACAGGAACGGCGGCGATGTTCATTGCTGCAAGCAGCGCGATGTCGGCAGGGTTCAGAAGACGCGGGGCTTTGATGGGCGTACCCGCCTGAAAATCGGCGCCCGAGGGGCGGACGTGGGACGCACTATTGTCGCTGTCGTCCACCGTGATCCAGTCGCCCTGACCGGCCACGTTTTCCTGGATCAGCACATGATCCGCACCATCGGGGAGCGGCGCGCCAGTGAAGATCCGCAGCGCTTGGCCGCGGGCGAGGGCGCCATCCCACCGGTGGCCTGCCGCTGCTTCTCCGACGACCTGTAGGACAGCATCGGGAGCGACATCATCCTGCACGACGGCGTAGCCGTCCATGGCGGAGGCCGCGAAAGGGGGCTGATCGCGCTTGGCTGTGACGGTTTCTGCGAGCACGCGGCCCGCCGCCTCGCGCAGTGGCACGACCTCAGCGTCGAGCGGTGTCACAAGCGCAAAGAGCTGTGCCAGCGCCTCTTCAACGCTAATCATGGGGCCTCAAATCGGCCCGATTTGCCGCCATCCTTGAAGGTCAGGTGGATACCACCGATTTCCATATCCTTTTGCACGGCTTTCACCATGTCATAGACGGTCAAGGCTGCGGTGCTGACGGCCGTCAGCGCCTCCATCTCAACCCCCGTCTGTCCGCCGGTCTTGACGGTTGCGGTGATGCGGATGCCGGGCAGCGCCTCATCCGGTGTCAGGTCCAGCGCGACCTTGGTGATGGGTAACGGGTGGCAGAGCGGGATCAGATCGGCGGTCTTCTTGGCGCCCATGATGCCAGCAAGACGCGCGACGCCTAGTACATCACCCTTCTTCGCCTCGCCGCGTGTGATTATGGCAAGAGTCTCGATGGACATCTTTACATGACCTTCGGCAATCGCAACGCGGTCCGTCACGGGCTTTTCCGAGACATCGACCATATGGGCATTCCCATCGCCGTCGAAATGCGACAGCCCGGCCATCAGCGATTGCCCATTGATGGGTTGGCAAGCAGGGTGCGGGTGGCGGTCGCAACATCCTCCTGCCGCATCAGGCTTTCGCCGATCAGGAAGCACCGCGCGCCATAGCGGGCCATGTCGGCGAGCTCCTCTGGCGTGTTCAACCCGCTTTCGCAGACGATCGTGCGGTCGGCAGGCACGCGGCGGGACAGATCGCGGGTGGTGTCGAGTGTCGTCTCAAAGGTCTTCAGATTGCGGTTGTTGATCCCCATCAGGGGGGACTTGAGCGCAGTGGCACGCTCCAGCTCTTCGGCATCATGCACCTCGATCAGCACATCCATGTCCCAGCTGAACGCGGCCTCTTCCAGTTCCTGCGCCTGCGCGTCGCTGACGCTCGCCATGATGATCAGGATGCAATCGGCGTGCAGCGCGCGGGCCTCGGCCACCTGATAGGTGTCATACATGAAGTCCTTGCGCAGGGCGGGCAGGTCGACGGCATTGCGGGCGGCGGTCAGGTAGCTGTCATCGCCCTGAAAGGAGGGCGCATCTGTCAAAACGGAAAGACATGTCGCGCCGCCTTGCGCATAGGCTTCTGCCAGGGCAGGTGGGTCGAAATCGGCGCGGATCAACCCTTTGGATGGGCTGGCTTTCTTGATTTCGGCGATCAGTCCGTAACCTTCGCGCGCTGCCTGTTGCAGCTTCGTCGCGAAACCGCGTGTCTGGGGTGCGTTGCGGGCGCGCTCTTCCACGACAGACAGCGGTGTGGCTGCTTTGCGCGCCGCCACTTCCTCCAGCTTGTAGGTTTTGATCTTTTCGAGAATGTCGCTCATGGATCGCCCCAGTGGATCGGTTCTTCGCCACGTTTCATAAGCCACTGGTTGACCTTTGAAAATGGGCGCGACCCGAAAAAGCCGCGGTGGGCGGAGAGGGGCGAAGGGTGTGAAGAGTTCAGGATCAGGTGATGCGGGGCGAGGGGTTTGGCGTAGCCCTGCGCCGGTTTGCCCCAGAGGAGGAAGGCGCGCGGGGTAGTGTTGAGCCGCGCGAGCACCTGCTGCACCAGCTTTGCCCAGCCCATGCGTGCGTGAGCGCCCGGTTTTCCGGGCGGAACAGTGAGCGCTGTGTTGAGGAGAAGGACACCTTGATCTGCCCAATCGTCCAGTGACGTTTTGGTGCGGTTTTGACCCGTATCAGACTGAATTTCCTTGAAGATGTTCCCGAGGCTATCAAGCCTGCCACCGAAACCTTCGGGTATCGAAAACGCCAGCCCGTCGGCCTTTCCGGGCGTGTGGTACGGGTCCTGGCCAAGGATGACCACGCGTGTTTCATCTGGTTGGAAATGGCGCAGTGCGGCGAAGGTCAAAGCAGGAGGTGGCAGCACCACATCGCCGACGCGCGCGGCGATCTGAGGCAAATCCTCGGCGAAGAAGGGCAGATCCCCCCAGTCACCCAGCCCGCTGAGATCGAACATCAGGCGGCAGAAGTGATGCGGGCCAGCGTCTCGATTGTCAGTTTCGCCTTGCCGCTGTCGATGCTTTCCGACGCCATCTCGACACCTGCTTTCAGGTCGCCTGCCTTATCGGCGACAACCAACGCGGCGGCTGCGTTCAGAAGCACGGCATCACGATATGCACCCTTAACCCCTTCCATCAGGGCCATCAGCGCTTTTGCGTTCTCTTCTGGTGTGCCACCGATGATGTCTTTGAAGGCGTGGACGGGCAGGCCCGCTTCCTCGGGGTGGATCTCGCGGCTGGTTATCTGGCCGTTCTCCAATGCCGCAACTGCCGTCGCTCCGCAGATCGTAATCTCATCCGTGCCGTCGCTTCCGTGGACGAGCCAGGCCTTTTCAGTCCCAAGTTGTTGCAGCGTCTCGGCCATCGGAAAGATCAGGTCGGGGGCAAATGCACCGGTCAGTTGCCGCGTCACCCCAGCGGGATTTGTCAACGGGCCCAAGATGTTAAAGATCGTTTTTGATCCAAGCTCAACGCGGATCGGCCCCACATGCTTCATCGCGGGGTGATGCATCGGGGCCATCATGAAGCCGATGCCAGCCTCGGCGATCGCCTGTTCCACCACCTCTGGCCCGACCATCACGTTGATGCCAAGCGCCCCTTGCACATCCGCCGTGCCGGACTTCGAAGACAGGTTGCGGTTGCCGTGTTTGGCGACAGGTACTCCGGCACCAGCGACCACAAAGGCCGTCGCGGTGGAGATGTTCAACGTGTGCTTGCCGTCACCGCCGGTGCCAACGATGTCCATCGCGCCCTCGGGTGCTTTCACCGGTACGCAATGGGCGCGCATGACGGCAGCGGCAGCGGCATATTCGGCCACACTTTCACCACGTGCACGGAGCGCCATCAGGAAACCACCGATTTGGGCGGGGGTCGCTGCGCCCTCAAACAGATAACCAAAGGCCTCTTCCGCCTGCGCGCGGGAAAGCGGCCCCTCTGACGCGGCGAAAATCAGGGGTTTCATTGCGTCGCTCATGCCGGGACCTTTGCCATGTTGAGGAAGTTCCGCAGCAGGGCATGACCATGCTCAGACCGGATGCTTTCGGGGTGGAATTGCACGCCATGAATGGGCAACTCACGGTGTTGCAGGCCCATGATGGTGCCATCGTCCAATTCCGCGGTGATTTCGAGGCTATTCGGCAGGCTTTCCCGTTCCACGATCAGTGAATGATAGCGGGTGGCGTCAAACGGGCTGGGCAAACCGTTGAACAGGCCTTTCCCTTTGTGCTGCATCACACCCATCTTGCCATGCACGATCTCATGGCAGCGGATCACATTGCCACCAAACGCCTCACCAATCGCCTGATGCCCAAGGCACACGCCCATCAGCGGTGTCTTGGTTTCTGCCGCCGCATGCACCAGTGCCAGACAGATGCCCGCCTGCGACGGATCGCACGGCCCGGGGGAGAGCATGATGGCCGATGGGTTCATCGCCATCGCTTCTTGCACGTTTAGCGCATCATTGCGTTTGACGACCACTTCTGCGCCAAGCTCACCTACGTAATGCACCAGGTTATAGGTGAAGCTGTCGTAGTTATCGATGAGCAGCAGCATGCGTAAATCCTGCACAGGTTGAAAAAGGGGCTACCAACCTACCTTTGTTGGGCGGTATAGACTGTCATAAATGGGCCGGGATGCAGGGTGGCGTCAAGGTCGAATGGCAGAGGTATTGGGCAACATGCGCGGCAGCATTCAAGGCAGTCTCTGGGCGCTGATACTGGGCATTGGTGGTCT
>JBCBOD010000176.1:0-5061 GCA_039821425.1 Pseudomonadota bacterium | reverse complement strand
ATCTACGCCTCGCTCTCCCGCACGCTCAAGAGCGACCGTCATGCGGAGCGCTGGCTGCGTTCGCTCGAGCTCTACGCCTTCCCCAAATTCGACAAGCGCCCGATCCAGTCGATGACCTCGGCCGATGTCCTCGCCATCCTGAACCCGATCTGGGCGAAGAAACACGACACCGCGCGGCGGGTGAAACAGCGCATCGCCGCCGTCTTCGACTGGGCGAAGGGGGCGGGGCACTACCCGCACGAAAACCCCGTCGCGGGGCTGAAGAAGGCGCTGCCTGCCGTGAAGCGGAAGGCAGAACACATGGCGGCGATGCCCTGGCGCGAGTTGCCCGCCTTCATGGCGCAGCTTGCGGCGCGTGAGGCGGTTTCGGCCCGTTGCCTCGAATTCCTGATCCTGACCGCGCTGCGCAGTGGCGAGGTGCGGGGCGCGGAATGGTCCGAGTTCGATCTCGACGACGCGGTCTGGCTCGTCCCCGACGCGCGGATGAAGCGCGGATTGCCCCATCGAGTGCCGCTCTCGCCAGCTGCTGTTGACGTCCTGAACCAGGTCCGCGGCTTGGATTTCGATCTGGTCTTCCCCAGTCACCACCTTGGCCCCAACTGCGAAGCACGGCCTCAATCAATGATGGTGTTCAAAGCCCTACTGAAGCGCATGGGCGCGGACGGGTTCGAGGCCCTGCGCCCGAGTGGCTGGCGTGATGCCGAGGCCGCCTATCTGAAAGAGCCGACCCTCACGCGGGATGCCGCCAAGGGGCAGATCAGTCGCACGATCCCTCCCGCTCAAGCCCGAAGAACGCGATCAGATCTGTCACGAGCATATGGCGGCGTGAGCCACCACGTCAGCTATGACATTTGGTTCTAGACATAGTTTCCCGGCAGCAGCCGAAAACCCGCCTGCGACCGCGAAGCAAGAGGCTGTGCCGGTGCGCGCCCAGGTTAGACATGAGCTTCGCAGCTCTCTACGAGCAGTGTTGAACGGCCCATAAGAGACATTCGGAGGTATTCGGCTACGCTACGCTCGCAGCGCACCTTCCAGCCATTCGCTGCGAGCGCGAACCTTGAGGTAGGTTAAGCTCACCAGAATGTGGACTTTTCGACCTTCGCTTTGATCTGGACACAGTAATCGTCTGGAGCAACGGTTTTTGATCTTAGATTTGACATGAATCGGTGCAAAGCATCGATGACTTGAGCGGTGCCGGAGAGCAGTCCAGCCCGCCAAGCTGTCGGCAAATCGAGAAGTGTTGAGCAAAGAGCACATGATTAAAGTAACGAACTTCAGCAAGCAGTACAAAGGCTTCACGGCCGTAAAGAACCTCAGCTTTTCGGTCGAACCAGGCCAAATCCTTGGATTGCTCGGGCCGAATGGGGCTGGCAAAACAACGACCTTGCGTACGTTGTGCGGGATTATCCCGCCCAGCTCCGGGAGCCTCGTGGTTGCTGGCCATGACGTTGTCCAGGCGCCCATCGCAGCCAAAGAGAACCTAGGCTATATTCCTGACGATCCACGGCTGTTTGACACCATGACGGTTTGGGAACACCTGGCTTTCACGGCGGCTGCTTACAAACTCGTAGATTTTGAGAAGGATGCCGAAGCGCTCCTTGCGTCATTCGAACTCACACACAAGCGCAATACGCTCGTCCACAACTTGTCGCGCGGTATGCGGCAAAAGGTGGCCATCGCCTGTGCTTTTCTGCATGACCCAAAAGTGATCCTGTTCGATGAGCCCCTGACGGGGCTGGATCCCCAAGGTATCCGGGGGATTCAACAAGCAATCCGCGACCGCGCACAGGCTGGCGCGGCCATCATCATAAGCTCGCACCTTTTGAGCCTGTTCGAGAATCTATGTACACATATAATGGTGCTGAACCTTGGCGAGTGCCGCCGATTTGGCACCATGGAAGACCTGCTGAGCGAGGTCGGTCATACGGACAGCACGTCCGCCCTTGAAGAAGTGTATTTCTCAATCACGCAGGCCTCAGACCAGACCTCAGAGACAGCGGGGTTCTGAGAGATGGATCCTGCACTTGGCCAACTTCTCATGTTGCGACTGCGTGGCGGTCTGCGCCAGCGCTTGCTCCAGTTGGCAAGCGTGCGCGGCCTGCTTTTCTCACTCGCTTTCGGGGGAATCATTTGGTTCCTGATCGTGTCAAACAGTTCCTCGGGCACGGGCCTCTTTGGATCCGCGGCTCTGGACCGGCAGGCATTTGGCGAACAGATCATTACCTTCATGCCGCTCAGTATGCTGGGGCTGTCGCTGCTTACCGTGTTGATGACGACCGGTCCTACGTTTCATTTTTCGCCGAATGAGATCAATTTTCTTTTTACGGGGCCGTTTCGCCGACGGGATCTGATCATCTATAAGTTTGGCGCCTATCTCGCTGGCGTCATCTTGAGTAGCGTGTTCGTCACTCTTATTGCGCCGCCGCAAACAGGATCGGCCCTGTCTGTCTTTATCGCCACACTTCTGACGCTTGTGTTCGTTCAATTGAACAGCGCCGTCATCGGTATGACTGGGCAGGCGCTCGACGGCAGTCGGCTCGCCAGGATACGATGGCCTGCTACTGCGTTGCTTTGCGCGATTGGAGCGGCAACCGTGCTTTACGCATGGGTTACGCCCGACCGTGGGATTATCGACCTTCTGTCCGAGTTTCGACACTCATGGATCGGGACCATAATCTTGATCCCCTACATCGTGTTTGCCGAACTTTTCGTGGCGCCATCGGTTTCACATCTGGCCCTTTGGGCTCTTGTTGCGGTTGTCATCAATGCGGCGCTATTGCGCGCTGTCATCGTGCTCGATGCGCGCACGACCGACCGTTCCCTCGCAGAGAACGCCCGCCTCAGCAACCGATGGGAGCGCATCAAACAAGGTGGATCTTTCTGGGCGACCGAGCGGACCGAGGTGCGCTCGATCCGTCATGCACCAATCGCAGGCGGCTTGGGGCCCATTGCCGCGCGGCAGGCCCTCAACGCATTGCGGAATTCGTTGAGACTTATCATCGTATTTGTTGGTCTCGCCGCGTGTATTGCGCCGATTTCCTTGGCACTCGGCGCGCCGGTCACGGACGCACAGACACTGATGATTATCTATGTGTTCATCGCATTTATCCTACCGCGCAATATGGTCTGCGATTTTCGCGGTGACCTGAGCCGGATGGAAATCTACAAGACATTGCCCATCGCACCGTGGCGCATCTGCGCAGGCCAACTCGTGGTTCAGGTGCTTCTGGGCTATGTCATTGCTTTGACAATCATAGCAAGCGCACTTGTCTTCGACGAGAGCGTCACGCCACAAGTTGCACTGATATTGGCCGCTTTTGCGCTTCCTTTGACGTTTCTGATCTATGCAGTCGAGAACACAGTACATCTTCTGTTCCCGACAAAGCTCGTTGCAATGGGACGGGCAGACTTTGAATTTCTTGGTCGCTCAATTGTCGAGTTTATCGCGAAAACGATCTTGGTTTTCGCCGCTATTGCTGCGTCAGGTGCCGTGGGGCTGATCACGTTCAGAATGATGGGACCCACGTTGGTGCTGCCTGGATTGGCCAGCTGGTTAACACTGACGTTGATCGGACTTCTGACATTGGTCGCACTGCAATATGCATTCCGGCGCTTCGCGGTCGCAGAAACCATCTGACCTGCGACCCGTTTCCCCCTCCATTTTGATGTAGAGTCCGTCCCTAGAAGGAGACGGAGAGAATGAAGAGATCACGGTTCAGCGAAGAGCAGATTATCGCGAGTCTGAAGCAGCAGGAGAGCGGCCTGGCGGCAGTTGACCTATGCCGGGAGCATGGGATCAGCTCTGTGACGTTCTACAAATGGAAGGCAAAGTTCGGCGGGCTTGAAATGTCGGATGCCAGGAGGCTGAAGGCCCTCGAGGACAAGAACACATAGCTGCCGTTCGCAGCGACCGCAAAGCGTGGCCAAGAAGTTATTCGTCAACAGCCCGGCATGACTTCCAGTGAACGCCAAGCTTTGGTGTTTCCTATTGCGACGGAAAACGCACGCTATGAAGTGCGCGCCATGTTCCTGAAGTGGGAATTGTGCTGAAAGGATGAAATGATGGCGGCGCGGCCGTCTCTTTGCGAAGGACCGCGGGCTGGAATGACGCAATACGACTACGATGCGATTGTCCTCGGGGCGGGGGGCGCGGGGTTGATGGCCGCCGCAACGGCTGGGCAAGCCGGTGCGCGCGTGCTCCTGATTGACCACGCCAACAAGCCCGGCAAGAAGATCCTCATTTCAGGCGGTGGACGCTGCAACTTCACCAACACCGGTACTGAGCCAGAGAACTTCCTCTCAGAGAACCCGCATTTCGCAAAGTCTGCGCTCAGCCGGTACACTCAGTGGCACTTTCTGGCGCTGGTTGAACGTTACGGCATCGCCTGGCACGAGAAAACGCTCGGGCAGCTTTTTTGCGACGGCTCGGCCCGGCAGATCGTTGGAATGCTTCTCGAGGAGTGTATCCGTGGCGGTGTCGAAATCCGCTTGTCGACCGCAATCGGCGATATTGGCCATGCTGACGGCCGGTTCGAGGTTGCGGGTGCCGCGGCGGACCAGCTGGTGATCGCGACGGGCGGGCCATCCATCCCGAAGATGGGTGCGACGAGTGTGGCATATGACATCGCTCGCCGCTTTGGCCTATCCGTGGTGACGCCTCGTCCGGCGCTTGTGCCTTTCACCCTGGGCGAGGAAGACGCACTTTACAAGGGCATTCCCGGCATCGCCTTTCCTGCGGAGGCTCGGGTGCGCGATGTGGCTTTCGAGGAGGCCGCACTGTTTACGCACAATGGGCTTTCGGGGCCCGCAATCTTGCAAGTTTCGTCTTATTGGGCCCCAGGCGATCGTGTTTCCCTTTGTGTCTTGCCTGATGCTGGCGCGGTCCTGCGTGCTGCGCGTAAGGAGATGCCAAAGGCACAGCTTAAGGCCGCGCTCTCGCGTCATCTGCCGACGCGACTTGCGGAGGTACTTGCCATTCGGATCGGTCTCGAGCGGGAGCTCGGCAATTGTTCCGATGCCGAGTTAAGTGAAGCGGCGACGACCCTTGGTGCGCTCACGTTT
>JBCBOD010000119.1:0-11328 GCA_039821425.1 Pseudomonadota bacterium | reverse complement strand
GCCTGTGCCAGAACGCGCTTTACCTGGGGCTGAATTTCGTGGCGATGCAGACGGTGCCAGCCTCGCTGGCTGCGATCATCGCCTCGACCATGCCGCTGCTCGTTGCGGTTGCGGGGTGGGTCGTGTTTGGGACAAAGGTTCGGCCGCTGGGCATCGCTGGGCTGACCGCCGGGTTGGTGGGCGTCGTGTTGATCATGGGCGCGCGGATCGAGGGGGGCGTGGATGTCTTCGGCCTGATCCTCTGCGTGATCGGGGTGATCTCACTGACTGTCGCCACACTTGCGGTGCTTGGCGCCTCCTCTGGTGGGAACGTGTTGATGATCGTGGGCCTGCAGATGCTGGTGGGGAGCGCGATCCTCTGGGTGCCCGCCCTGACGCTAGAGACTTGGGCAGTCACATGGAATTGGCAGCTGATCGTGGCCTTTGTCTACACGACGCTGGTGCCCGGGCTTGCCGCCACTTTGGTCTGGTTCCTGCTTGTTCGCCGAATCGGCGCGGTGAAGGCCGCGACCTTCCACTTCCTCAATCCGTTCCTCGGTGTGGCCATCGCTGCTGCCATCCTAGGAGAGCGGATTGGACCCCTCGACATCCTTGGCGTGGCGATCATCGCAGCAGGTATTCTGGCGGTACAGCTGTCCAAACACCCCACGTCAACGTGACCGTTTGAAACCCGATTTCGGGATGACAAAGCGGGTGCCTGTCACACATCACTGAGCATATGGATTTGGTGTTCGGATATCTTGCCGGGCTGTTGACCCTGATCAACCCCTGCGTCCTGCCGGTGCTGCCCATCGTGCTGGCCACAGCGCTGCAGGCCGGGCGCACAGGGCCACTGGTGCTGGCGGCGGGCATGAGCCTGTCTTTCGTGATCGTCGGCATGGGTGTGGCCGTCTTTGGTCGCGCGCTGGGGATTGACGATGTGATGATCGCGCGGGCCGGGGCCTTCGTGATGGTGATCTTCGGGATCATCCTGCTGGTGCCGGCGTTTTCCGCCCGCTTTGCCACGGCCACTGCCGGATTGTCGGCCCGGGCTGATGCGCAGATCGACGGGGTGGACCGGACCGGCCTTGGCGGACAGTTTGTGGGTGGCGCGCTTCTGGGGACCGTCTGGGTGCCTTGCGTGGGGCCGACGCTAGGAGGTGCCATCGCATTGGCCAGCGCGGGTGAGAACCTTGGCTGGGCGGCGGCCACGATGTTCAGCTTTGCGCTGGGGATTTCCACCGTGATCGTGCTCTTGGCCTTCGGCGCGCAGAACGTGCTGCAACGCCGCCGCGATATGCTGCGCGCCATCTCTGGCCGCGCGCGGGCGGCGATGGGGTTGATCTTTGTGGCCGTCGGCACAGCCCTTCTCTTCCGCCTGCACATCCTTGCCGAGATCTGGTTGCTCGACAATTTGCCCTTCTGGTTACAGGACCTCTCGGTCCGCTTCTGAAAAAATAGGAGACTGATATGAAACGCCGCCTCTTCCTTGCACTTGCTGCCGCAGTGACACTGCCATTTGCCGCACAGGCCGAAACGCTCGACTATACGCCCGGCCTCGTGAAAGAGCGGCTGGCGGCGGGTGAAACCGTGTTCATTGACTTCAAAGCCTCCTGGTGCACCACCTGCCGCGCGCAGGAACGGGTCATCGGCGCATTGCGGGGCGAAAACCCGGCTTATGATGATGCGATCACCTTCATCAATGTCGATTGGGATGAGTTCGGGCGCGGTGATCTGGCGTTGGAATTGAACATCCCGCGCCGGTCCACGCTGGTCGTGATGCGCGGTGAGGAAGAACTGGGTCGCGTCGTCGCCCGCACCTCGCGCGGGGATATTCAGGCGCTGATGGACACGGCGCTGAACGCGGCAAGCTAGACCAGCGTTCCCACTTGCCCGAAGGTCGAGATTGCCTCCGGCGGAAGTTTGATTGGACGAAGAAAGAGGGAGCGCCCTAGCCGATCTGGCCGCGCACGCCGCCGGTCTGGCCGCGATCCAAGAGCAGGTGATCGAGGATCACGCAGGCCATCATCGCCTCACCCACCGGTACGGCGCGGATCCCGACGCAGGGGTCGTGGCGGCCTTTGGTGATGACTTCGGTTGGCGTGCCATCCATGCGGATCGACTTGCGCGGGGAGAGGATCGAGGACGTCGGCTTCACCGCAAACCGCACGACGATATCCTGCCCCGTGCTGATCCCGCCAAGGATGCCGCCTGCGTGGTTTGAGGAATACTCCGGCCCGTCTGGCCCCATGAAGATCTCATCCGCGTTGTCGCGGCCCGTCAGGGCAGCGGCGGCCATGCCCTCGCCGATCTCTACGCCCTTTACAGCGTTGATCGACATCATCGCGGCGGCGAGATCAGTATCGAGTTTGCCGTAGACCGGCGCGCCGATCCCGGCAGGGACACCGCGCGCCACGACCTCAATAATCGCGCCGACAGAGTTGTGATCATCCTTGCGCAGCCAGGCGAGATAGTCGTTCCATTCCTTCGCCGCTTCTGCATCGGGGCAGAAGAAATCGTTCTGGTCGATCTCATTCCAGTCGACCCGGCCTCGATCAATCTGCTTTGTCCCCATCTGGGTCATGTAGCCCTTGATCTGCACCCCGGGCGCGACCTTTTTGATCGCCTCGCGCGCGACGCCACCCGCTGCAACACGCGACGCGGTTTCACGGGCCGAGGACCGGCCACCGCCGCGATAATCGCGTAGCCCATATTTCTGGTGGTAGGTGATGTCCGCATGACCGGGGCGGAAGGTATTGGCGATATCGCCGTAGTCTTTTGACCGCTGATCGGTGTTTTCGATCATCAACTGGATCGGGGTGCCGGTTGTCTGCCCCTCGAACACGCCAGACAAGATTCTGACCGCATCCGGTTCATTCCGCTGGGTCGTATTCTTGTTGAGCCCCGGGCGACGCTTGTCCATCCATTGCTGGATCATTGCAGGCTCCAGCGGCACGCCCGGCGGGCAGCCGTCCACCGTCGCACCCAGCGCGGGCCCGTGGCTTTCGCCCCATGTGGTGAACCGGAACAAATGACCGAAACTGTTGATGGACATGAACATTCCCCTTTGCCGGTCGGGTCTAGCGGGGGCGGCGCGCAGGCTCAAGTGGCTTTGGCTTGCCCCCGGCGCCAATCCGGCCTACCTAAGGCTTACCTCGGGGGGCCAATCCTGGCTGAGATGCATCATGCGGACCCGTTGAACCTGAACCGGTTAAGACCGGCGGAGGGAAGGTATGGCACACACGCTATCCCCCAATCCGCCCGTCGCATTTGGAGGATAACGATGAAGAAGAACACTCTTACTGCTGCGGGACTTGCCATTGTTGCCACGGGCGCTGTCGCTGACACACCCGTGCTGCAGGTCCTGACCTATGACAGCTTTGTCAGTGAATGGGGTCCCGGCCCAGCGGTGGAAGCCGCGTTTGAGGCGACATGCGCCTGTGATCTGCAATTCGTTGGCGCGGGTGATGGTGCGGCCTTGCTGGCGCGTCTGCAGCTCGAAGGGCCGCGCACCGATGCAGACATCGTGCTGGGCCTCGACACCAACCTGACAGCCGCCGCCCGGGAAACCGGCCTGTTCGCCCCACATGGGGTCGAGGCGGATCTTGATCTGCCGATTGCGTGGACGGACTCAGAATTCCTGCCGTTCGACTGGGGCTACTTTGCCTTTGTCGCGAATGCGGATGCGACAGCGCCAGCCTCGCTACAGGCCCTTGCCGAAAGCGACACGCAGATCGTCATTCAGGACCCACGGTCCTCGACCCCCGGTCTTGGCCTTCTGATGTGGGTGAAGGCCGCTTATGGCGATGAGGCACCCGCCCTGTGGGAGGCACTGTCTGACAACATCGTCACCGTCACTCCCGGCTGGTCAGAGGCCTACGGCATGTTCCTTGATGGTGAGGCGGACGCGGTGCTGTCCTACACGACCTCTCCCGCCTACCACCTGATCGCCGAAGAGGACGCCAGCAAGACCGCCTGGGGCTTTGACGAGGGCCACTATATGCAGGTCGAAGTGGCTGGCAAACTGGCCGGCACGGACCAGCCGGAACTGGCGGATCAGTTCATGGCCTTCATGGTCTCTGACGGCTTTCAAAGCGTGATCCCGACGACCAACTGGATGTATCCCGCCGTCACCCCGGCAGAGGGTCTGCCCGCGGGATTTGAAACGCTGTTGACACCGTCAGGGTCACTGCTTCTTTCCCCGGAAGAAGCTGCTGCTGTTCGTGATGAGGCGTTGAACGAATGGCGCACAGCGCTATCCCAGTAACAGCGCGCTGGCCCGGCGCCGTCGCGGCGGCGCTGGTGCTTTTGCTGACCCTTGGCACGCTGGCCGCTGTGGCCTGGCGTGCCGAATGGGGTGGCGGGCTGGGCCCTGCTGATTGGGCCGCGATCCGCTTTACGGTGGTGCAGGCGTTACTGTCTGCGGGGATCAGTGTACTTCTGGCAATCCCCGTCGCCCGCGCATTGGCGCGGCGGCAGTTTCGGGGGCGGCAGATGTTGATCACACTGCTTGGCGCGCCCTTCCTTTTGCCGGTTATCGTGGCCGTGCTGGGCCTGCTGGCTGTATTTGGCCGCGGCGGGCTGGTGAACGAAACGCTGGACCTCCTTGGCCTGCCGGCGATCAGCATCTTCGGGCTGCAGGGCGTTGTTCTCGCCCATGTCTTCTTCAATCTGCCACTGGCGATCCGGTTCATCCTGCAAGGCTGGCTGTCGATCCCGGCAGAGCGGTTTCGGCTGACTGCGACCCTCAATGCGCCAGTAGGTCGTCTGCTGGAGTGGCCCATGCTGCGTGCGGTGGTGCCGAGCACCTTTCTGGTGATTTTCCTGATCTGCCTGACCAGTTTTGCGGTGGCACTGACGATGGGTGGCGGTCCAAGGGCGACGACGGTGGAACTCGCGATCTATCAGGCGCTGCGCTTTGACTTTGATCTGGGGCGTGCCGCGTTGCTGGCGTGTTTGCAGTTCGCCATGTGTATTGCAGCCGCCTTCCTTGCGTGGCAGGTGACGGGCCGCGATCCGATGGGGGCTGGGCTCGACCGAACAGTGCAGCGGTGGGATGGCGCGCGTCCGAGTTTTGATTATGCGTTGATCATTGCTGCAGCCCTCTTTCTGCTGGTCCCGCTGTTGATGGTTGTTCTGCGTGGTTTGCCGGGCGTGCTCGATATGCCCGGAAACGTCTGGGCGGCGGCGGGCCGGTCACTGCTGGTAGCGATCGGGTCTGCCGTGCTCTGCGTTGCCATGGGTTTGGCGCTGGCACTCAGGGGCGGGGTGCTGGCCGATGTCATTGGCGTGCTGCCGCTGGCGGCCTCTGGCCTTGTGGTGGGCACCGGCGCGTTCCTGATCGTCTTTCCTTTCGTGCGGCCAGCTGACCTTGCGCTAGTTGTCACGATGCTGGTCAACGCAACCTTGGCGCTGCCCTTTGCCTTGCGCACCCTTGCCCCTGCTGTGGCACAGGCGCAGGCGGACTATGGGCGGTTGGGCGCGTCCTTGGGGATGCGTGGCTGGGGCTGGGTGCGGCTTGTGATCCTGCCTCGCGCGCGCCGCCCTTTGGGCTTTGCAGCTGGGCTGGCGGCGGCGCTGTCGATGGGGGATTTGGGTGTCATCGCCCTTTTCGCCGGTGAAGCGGAGGAAACGCTGCCGCTGGCCATGTACCGCCTGATGGGCGCCTACAGGATGGAGCAAGCGGCGAGTGCCGCGCTGCTTCTGGTTGGGCTGAGTTTTGCGCTCTTTTGGGTCTGTGACAGATGGGGGCGCGGCGGTGCTACGGATTGAAGGCATGACACTGCGGCAAGGGGATTTCACCCTGAGCGCGGATATCGCGATTGCGGCGGGCGAGACCACCGCGCTGATCGGTCCCTCAGGCGCGGGCAAGTCGACGTTGCTGGCCGCAATCGCGGGGTTCCTGCCGCCCGCGAAAGGCCGCATGCGCTGGCACGATGATGATCTGACCAACCGTGCCCCCGGGGACCGACCCGTGTCAGTGCTGTTTCAGGACAACAACCTGTTTCCGCATCTGACGGCGGCGCAGAATGTCGGGCTGGGGCTGCACCCCGGTTTGCGGCTGAGCGCTGAGCAGAAAGGCGCGGTGGCAGAGGCATTGGCAGCGGTCGGTCTGGACGCCATGGGTGACCGTCGCCCTGC
The DNA here is from genome assembly GCA_039821425.1 of Pseudomonadota bacterium. Classification (GTDB taxonomy): domain Bacteria; phylum Pseudomonadota; class Alphaproteobacteria; order Rhodobacterales; family Rhodobacteraceae; genus Yoonia. The sequence goes on along the minus strand of JBCBOD010000119.1, from coordinate 5,208 downwards.
GGACCTGTCCGGTGGGCAGCAAGGCCGTGTGGCGCTGGCGCGGGTGTTGGTGGCGGACCGGCCGATTGTGCTGCTGGATGAGCCCTTTGCCGCCCTTGGCCCTGCCATGAAGCATGAGATGCTGGACCTGGTGCAGGGGAAACTGACGGCAGCTGGCAAGACGGTGGTGATGGTCACCCATGATCCGGGGGATGCGCGGCGCGTGGCGGATGCGGCTGTCTTGATTGCAGACGGGGTGGCGCAGGCGCCCGTAGCGACCGCCGATCTGCTCGACAATCCCCCGCCTGCATTGGCGCGGTATTTGGGATAGCGTTAGCGCGTCATCTGTAATTCAGACGAAACACCAGAAGCCTCTTTCGCCCGGTGGCCACCACCGGGCAGCGCCCGACCGCCCCCCTGGGCGGGCGCTTTCAGCGCGACGCCCGCGGTCGAGCGCTGCCCTTGTCACTCTGCACCAGCTTTGAAGAACCGTCGCATGATCCTCTTAGGTGCAGGACCGCAAGAAACGAAAAGGCCCGCCTGTGAGGCGGGCCTTCTGGTCAGATCATTGTGGATGATCAGCTTTTCTTCTTGTGCGGTGCCCAGAGACGCTTGTTGGTCAGGTAGAGCAGGACCGACAGCACTGTCAGGAACAACACGCCGGTCAGACCGGCCTGCTTGCGCGCCATCAGCTTGGGCTCTGCCGTCCACATCAGGAAGGCGGCGACGTCCATTGAGACGGACTCCAGATCCGTCGGTGAGCCGTCTTCATAGACAACGTCGTCGCCCCAGAGCGGCTGACCCATAGAGATCCAGCTGCCGGGCACCTTGTGCTTGCCGTTTTCATCCTTGCAGCTTTCGGGGAAGCCGCCAGCGGCAAAGGCCACGTTGTAAAAGCCGTCCATTGGCTCGCCTTCCAGCGCGCACTCAGGCTCTTCATGGTAGCCGGTCATCAGCGAGGCGATGTATTCCGCCCCACCCATGCCGTTGACGAACTGGCTGATCCCGGTGCCGTAGGGGCCGTGGAAACCCGCGCGCGCCTTGGCCATCAGTGTCAGGTCAGGTGCACTGGACAGACCCGATTCAGGGAACCGGTCTGCTGGTGTCGCGGGGCGGAAATCCCCTTCACCATCAAAGAGTGTCGGATCGAAGACGTCGTAGAACTCTGCATAGGCGCGCATCTGGTCCTCAGGCAGCCCGGGGCCGCCTTCATCAGACAGGTTCCGGAATGCGAGGTATTCCAGACCGTGACAGGCCGAGCAGATTTCTGTGTAGACCTGCAGGCCGCGTTGCAGCTGCATCTGGTCATAGCTCCCGAACGGACCCTCGAACGAGAAGGCATAGTCGGTCACTTCGGTGTCAACCTCCGCCGCGGTGGCTTGCCCTGCGGTGAGGGCAAGCACGAGGGCTGCGGAGCATGAAAGTTTGCGGAACATCAGTCTTTGTCCTTTCTCACTCGGCCGGGCTGGCAACGGCATCACCGCTGTCACCCTTGGCGCCGTAGTGCGCGTTGAAGTCCTCTTCGATGGTCGCCGGTGGTGTGGTCGGCTTTTCGATCACACCCAGAAGCGGCAGGATCACCAGGAAGTAGGCAAACCAGTAGGTCGAGCCGATCAGCGAGATGTAGGGATAGATCCCTTCGGCCGGACGCGCACCCACCCACATCAGCAGGATGAAGTTCACGACAAACAGCCAGAACCACCACTTGAACATCGGACGATAGCGGCCTGAACGCACGGTGGAGGTGTCCAGCCATGGGGCCAGCGCCATCACCACGATCGCACCGAACATCGCGATCACACCGAAGAACTTGGCGTCGATGATCCCGAAGGTCAACCAGTTCACCGCGATCACCAGCCACACCTCGCCGTCAAAGGCGCGCAGGATGGCGTAGAAGGGCAGGAAGTACCATTCTGGCACGATGTGCGATGGTGTCGCCAGTGGGTTCGCCGGGATGTAGTTGTCCGGGTGACCCAGGTAGTTTGGCATGAAGCCGACAACGGCCATGAAGATGGCAATGATGATGGCCAGCGCAAACAGGTCCTTGATCACGAAGTAGGGCCAGAATGGCAGGGTGTCTTTCTCCGCGTCCTCTTTGGATGTGCGACGCACCTCAACACCGGTCGGGTTGTTGTTCCCCGTGGTGTGGAACGCCCAGACGTGCACGATGGTCAGACCCAGCAGAATGAAGGGCAACAGATAGTGCAGCGAGAAGAAGCGGTTCAGCGCAGGCTGACCGACCGCAGACGCACCCAGCAGCCAAGTCTGCACGCTTTCACCCACAAATGGGATCGCGCCGAAGAGGCCGGTGATCACGGCAGTCCCGTGGAACGACATCTGACCCCATGGGAGCACGTAGCCCATGAAGGCCGTACCCATCATCAGAAGGTACATCAGCATGCCGATGATCCATGTCACCTCACGCGGGCTCTTGTAAGAACCGTAGTAAAGCGAGCGGAAGATATGCGCATAAACGGCCACAAAGAAGAGTGAGGCGCCGTTCATGTGGAAGTACCGGATCATATGGCCGCCGTTCACGTCACGCATGATGTGCTCGACCGAGGCAAACGCCATGTCGACATGCGGCACGTAGTGCATGACCAGCACAACACCGGTGATGATCTGAAGAACGAGGGTGAAGACAAGCACGATACCCCAGATCCACATCCAGTTCAGGTTCTTGGGTGTGGGGATCATCAGTGTGTCGTACATCAGGCTGACGATTGGCAGGCGTTTGTGCAGCCACTTTTCGCCAGATGACTTCGGTTCGTAATGGTCGTGGGGAATACCGCCCATGATGGCCTCTCCTTAACCGAGTTGAATTGTTGTTTCGTCGACGAACGACGCGACAGGCACAGGCAGGTTGCGCGGGGCTGGCCCGCGGCGAATGCGCCCGGATGTATCATAGTGGGAGCCGTGGCAAGGGCAGAACCAGCCGCCAAAGTCACCGGCATCGCCCAGTGGCACGCAGCCAAGGTGCGTGCAGACACCCATTTGCACCAGCCACTGGCCGTCTTCGCTCAGTGCGCGGTTTTCATCTGTCGCCGGTGCCTCACCAAGGTTTTCGTTGTTTGCATCCTGGTCAGGCAGATCACTGACATCCACGGCGCGGGCCTCGGCAATCTCTTCCTCGGTCCGGGACCGGATAAAGACGGGCTTGCCCTGCCACAGCACGGTAATCTGTGTGCCGGGATCAATGACGCTGATATCAACGCGGATCGACGCAAGGGCCAAGACATCCGCCGAGGGGTTCATCTGGTCGACCAAAGGCCAAACAGCGGCACCCGTTACGACAACCCCCGCGCCTGCGGTGGCATAGTAAAGGAAATCGCGGCGTGTGCCTTGGTGTTCATCTGCATGTGACACGAGGTGCATCTCCGATTCGATTTTGCAGGCTTTTTTACCCGCATAGTAGTTAGCCCGGCGTCACCGCCCGGCAATCCGGGGCGTTTTAGCGATCAAACCCTTGGGCGTCCAGCGGACAATCGGGCGCAGGCCAAGACGAAAAAACCATGCGAACTCGCACCGTGGTGCGTCCGGCGCTTCGCATGGTCGACGGTCAGGTTTCTCACCTCTGGCCAGACCGGCCCTGATGAGAGGTAAGAGCGGGAATCTGCTGATTATCGGCAGAACTGTGCCAAATTATCGCAATAAAGACAGGTTCTTGTGGCCCCATCGCCACAACATTCCGCAACGCAGAAAGAATAACGCAATGTTTTGTTGTCAGGATGTCCTGAGCTGCCTTAGGGATACTTGCCTGCCCACCGAAACGTTTCGGACCATGATGACACGATCTATTGCCATACTCGCTTTGCTAGGATTGCAGCCGGCGCTTGCCGCGGCTGAGGTCGAGTTGAGCTTTTATGGGGGCGTGCAGACGGCGCAGCCGTCTGACATTTCGATTCGTGATCCGCTGATCGGTGATGATGATTTCACGCAGTCATGGGATGGCCGCTCTTTTGAGGCGCCGCCCTATTACGGGCTGCGCGCGACCAGCTGGCAAACGGCCAACTTTGGGTTCGGGATCGATTTTACCCATGCCAAGGTCTATCCGGAGGATGACCAACTGCCAGCGGGCTACGAGGTGCTGGAATTCACCGACGGGATCAACACTCTGACAGTGAACGCCTACCGTCGCTGGAACGATGCGCTGGGGACCATGTCACCTTATGTTGGTGGCGGCATTGGTGTTTCGGTGCCTCATGTCGAACTCACAAACGGCGCATCGGAAACTTTCGGTTACCAGATCACCGGCCCCGCGGCGACGGTGATCGCTGGCGCGCAGATGCCGATCAACGACCAGTGGTCTGTCTTTGGTGAGTACAAGGGTACCATTTCTTCCAACACCGCTGATCTCGACAGTGGCGGCACGCTGGAAGCGGATGTGGTAACAAACGCGCTGAACGTCGGGGTCAGCTTCAACTTCTAAACCATGGTAGTCGTACTTCGCGCCTTTTCAGGAAGTCGATCTGCGTTCGATTTCCATATTGTTACGTTATAACATTTAATATAGTTCTCATCCAATCAGATCAGATTCCAGATGAGGGCCCCGCCGATGTCAGATAACCGCCTCCCCGTCACAGTATTGTCCGGCTTTCTCGGGGCCGGAAAGACGACCCTTCTGAACCGCGTGCTCAACAACCGCGAGGGTCGCCGTGTTGCGGTCATCGTCAATGATATGTCAGAGGTGAATATCGACGCCGATCTGGTGCGTGCCGATACGGAACTCAGCCGCACAGATGAAACACTGGTGGAAATGTCTAACGGCTGCATCTGCTGTACACTCCGGGAAGACCTCATGATCGAGGTGGAGAAGCTGGCACTCGAAAACCGCTTTGATTATCTGGTCATTGAGAGTACGGGTATTTCAGAACCGGTACCGGTTGCACAGACATTTACGTTTGCTACTGAAGATGGAGAGATCGATCTGCGTCGCTTCTCTAAACTGGATACGATGGTTACGGTGGTGGATGCCTATAATTTCTGGAAGGATTTTGATAGCCGGGATACCATTCAAAACCGGGGACTGAATGATGATGATGAGCAGGATCAGCGTACCATCGTCAATTTGCTGACAGATCAGATGGAATTTGCCGATGTAATCCTGATTAACAAGACTGATCTGGTACCGCCGGAAGAAGTGGCCAATCTGGAAGCCGTAGTAAGAAGTTTTAACAGTACTGCAAAAATTCTTCGTACAACCCGAAGTCAGGTAGATCTTAAGGAAAT
>JBCBOD010000089.1:0-16582 GCA_039821425.1 Pseudomonadota bacterium | reverse complement strand
CTGATCGACTTACCAAAGATCACCAGATACGCGCCCTGAACCAGCGCCAGCACGGCGACAAAGATCAGGATGTAAATGACCGGTTGAGCAGAAATCATGTGGTTTACTCCGCAACCATTGGTTCAAAGATGGCAGGTGGCAAGTCGTAGCCCCAAAGCTTGAAGCGCTCCGAGAAGTGGCTGCGCACACCTGTTGCCGTGAAGTGCCCGATAATCTTGTTCTCCGGCGTCAAGCCGACACGCTGATAGCGGAAAATCTCCTGCATGGAAATCACATCACCTTCCATCCCTGTGATCTCGGTGATGGATGTCATCCGGCGTGAGCCGTCCTGCAGACGCGACGCCTGCACGATCAGGTTCACAGCGGAAGAGATCTGGCTCCGCATGGCCTTGATCGGCATTTCGATCCCGGCCATGGCGATCATGTTTTCCAGACGGGAGATCCCGTCGCGTGCGCTGTTGGCGTGGATCGTGGTCATGGACCCGTCATGGCCAGTGTTCATGGCCTGCAACATGTCGATAACTTCCTCGCCCCGGGTTTCCCCCACGATGATACGGTCAGGGCGCATCCGCAGGGCGTTTTTCAGACAGTCACGCTGCGACACACCACCTTTGCCTTCCACGTTGGGCGGGCGGCTTTCCATCCGGCCGACATGTGTCTGCTGCAGCTGCAATTCCGCCGTGTCCTCGATCGTCAGGATTCGTTCATCGTCGTCGATGAAGCTGGAAAGCGCGTTGAGCGTCGTTGTCTTACCGGAACCGGTACCACCGGACACGATGACGTTCAGACGGGTGGACACCGCGGCTTGCAGGTAGGCCGCCATTTCCTCGGTAAAGGCGCCGAACTTCACCAGATCCTCAATGCCCAGCTTGTCCTTCTTGAACTTACGAATGGAAACGAGCGAGCCATCCACCGCAATGGGCGGGACCATCGCGTTGAAACGCGAACCATCGGCCAAACGGGCGTCAACGTAAGGGTTGGATTCATCGACACGACGACCCACCGCGGACACGATCTTGTCGATGATCCGCAGAAGGTGGCGCTCATCCTTAAAGGTGATGTCCGTCAGTTCGAGCTTGCCAAGGCGTTCGACAAAGATCTGCTGCGGGCCGTTGACCAGAATATCGTTGACGGTGTCATCTTTCAGCAGCGTCTCAAGCGGGCCAAGGCCGGTGACCTCGAAAAACAGGTCCTGGCTCAGGGTCTGGCGCTCGTCCCGGTTCAGAACGATGCCCATATCCTCAAGCGTTTCGTTGGCGATCGCGTTGATTTCTGTGCGCAGTTCTTGCTCTGACGCGTTTTCAAGCGCAGCAAGGTTCAGGTTATCAAGCAGTGCCTTGTGAAGCTCCAGCTTGATTTCCTGCAAACGCTGTTTCCGGCGTTTTTCCTTGTCGACTGGGCCCGCTTCCGCAGGACGTTTGGCAGGCATCGTCTTCATCATGGACTGGCGCGCTTCCTTCTCCGCAGGCACGGCAACCGGGGCAATGTTTACCTTGGGATTTGCGGCCGGCGCGTTTGCGGGGGAGTCTTTGGCGACAGAGGGTTTCTTGTACTTCGAGAACATATCAGGACCTCCTAGGCTTTCGCTGCGACAGCGTCAGACTGGTTCACATCATGGATCGACTTCGCAAGTTTCATAATTTCCTTGCGAAGCGGGTTCTTTGCAATGGTTTCGGACATCGGGCTGCCGTGGTCGGCGCTTTGCAGCACAGGCTTGCCACCATCGGGCAGCAGCACCTCAATCGCAATGCCGAGGCTTTCCGACAGGCGCTTGACCCGGGCCTTGCCGTTGAGATCTGTGAAACCGGGGGCGCGGTTCAGCACAAAGCGGATCTTCTCGAACGGCAGGTCTTCAGTCTGCAACGCGCGCTTGAGGCGTAGCGTGTTCTGGGCAGAGCGCATGTCGAGCTCGATCATGGCAAAATAGACATGCGCCATTTCCAGAACGGTCTGTGACCACTCCACCATGGTTGAAGGCATGTCGACGACCACATAGTCGAAGTTTCGGCTGGCCATTTCGATCAGCCGTCCGATGTCTTCGGGCGTGATCATGTCCACCGGAATCATATCAGTGGGCGAGGTCAACACGTGTAGCTTGTCGCCATAGGTCAGCAGCGCTTGCATGAAGCTCTCGCTGTCCATCGACTCCGTGTCGGTCAGCATCTCCAGCACGGCCTCACGCCGCGGTAGATCCAGGTATGTCGCGGCGCTGCCAAACTGAAAGTCGAGGTCGAGCAGACACACCTTTTGCGGGTTGTCCGGATCAATGTTTGCCAGTTCCCAGGCCAGGTTGACGGCCGTCAAGGTCGCACCCGTTCCTCCAGCCACGCCGTGTACGGGAATCACGACGGCTGACTTGTCGCCAGAGGCACGGAATTTCTTGGTATCACCTGCTTCAGGCGGTGGCGCAGTTTCCTTGGTCAGGACACGCTCAATTGCGCTTGCCAGCTCATTCTCCGGCAGCGGGTAGGGCACGAACTCGTCACCACCTTCGCGCAACAGCTGATGAAGGGCTGTGGGGCTGACATCTTCAGCAATCAGGATCACCTTGATCCCGGCCTCTTTCGCGGCGGCAATCACACCGCTGATCTGAGGCAGGTTGTCTTCGTCCTCGGCATCCATCGCGACCGTGACGAACTGCATCCCTTTGGCTTCGGGCTGAACGAGGAATGCTGCTGCATCCTCAAAGCTGAGATCGCCCCAGGCGTCGCCGAGTGCAGATTCCATATCTTCGATCAGAAGGTCGAAATTCTGTACGTCGCGGCTGATCGTACACGCCACGATCGGCGGCGGGTCGCTCTGGACAACCGTGCTAGTACTCATGCTGATGATGTTCCCGTCATTTCAACTAATTCAATTTGCACCACTAAATGTATGCAAGCTTATCATAACATATGAAAAAGCCTACTGCCCAGCGGCACGACACTCGCAACGGCTAGAGTATTCGGTTCAAACGTGTCGAGATTGAGACGAAAAGATCGTTATTGTGCGAAATTTCCGAACGATACTTGGAAATAGCTTAAAATGTTGACGCCGGCCCACTGGACCGGCGTCAATTTGTACCAAGGCAGGTTGGCGGATTTTATCCGCCTTCACCCGTCGCGATCTGACCTTCGCTGACACTTGGCTGAGGTGTCGCGCTCAGCACGTACTCGCGGAAGATCAGCTCAGCATATTTGCCGTTCAGGAACAACGGATCATTGTCCACAAAACCCGTCACCTCTGTCACCGTGCGGCGGTTGCGACGCTCGCGGCCTTCGGTCACGACCAGCGGCTGTGTTTCGCCGAAGGAAACGACAGCTTCCAGACGGCTCCGCTCGATCCCCTGGCTGACCAGGAAGTTGACGACCGCCTGTGCGCGGCGCAGGCCAAGCGAACGGTTGTAGGCTGTGCTGCCCACAAGGTCAGTGTGACCGTAGACCTTGAACCGGACCTCTGGGAACTGACGAATCCAGTTGGCTTGCTGGCGCAGCGTGATCTGTGCCTCTTCATCCAGCAAGGTGCTGTCGAAGGCGAAGTTCACGGATGTGTTCACGTCAGACGCGAACCGGCGTGCGAGGTTGACAGTATAGTCCTGCTGGCCTGTCTGGACCAACCGGTTGTTCATGGTTGCCTCACCAAAGTCACCGGAGTCGATCGTGGATCCCGCTTCAGAGTAGAAGGACGAGAACGTCGGATCAGATGGCGAACATGCGGCGAGTGTTGCTGCGGCGAGAGCCGTTGTGATTACATATTTCATCGACTTACGCTCCAATCATTCGTCCAGGACATAGCCGTAGGACCCGCTAAAGTCCTGTCTGGCCACTTCACCTGCGCCACCGCTTGATGGTGCGCCAGTACGTGCGACACGGCCGAAGAGGAACAGGTCCTGCTCGGTGGGTGGACGCACACGATCCGTTGGCAGGGCCAGAGCCTCACCGCGGGTAGGGGACACCAGGTGCGGTGTCACGATAATCACCAGTTCGGTCTGGCTGCGCTGATACTCTGCACTGCGGAACAGCGCACCCAGCACCGGAATATCGCCAATCCAAGGCACTTGGCCGTTCAGATCAGTGAAGTCATCCGAAAGAAGCCCAGCGATCGCGAAACTTTCACCATCGCGCATTTCGACCGTTGTGGTCGTTTCACGACGGGAAAAGGCATCGAGTGACAGCCCGGCGACCGTAATACCGTTCGAGGTATCGATGGCGGATACAGCTGCCGTCAGTTCGAGGTTAATGATGTCCTCGTCGACCACACGTGGGATGAAGTTCAACTCAACACCAAAGGGCTTGAATTCAACGGTGATCGTGTCGTTGTCCTGTGCGACTGGCACCGGGTATTCGCCGCCTGCCAGGAACGTTGCTTCCTGACCGCTGAGCGCCGTCAAGTTCGGTTCTGCCAAAGACCGAACGACACCGCGTGTCTCAAGCGCTTCAAGCAAGATGCCGACGTCGAGTGCACCAGCACCAAAGCTGAACAAGGCTGCACCTTGTGTTTCGCCGTCAATGATTGCTGTCCCGCCCAGCCCGGCAAAGCCACCGGAACCGACGTTCAGACCAAGCTCATCGTCGAGGACGTTGCCGGTGAAGTTGATAGAAGAAGACAGTGCTTTGCTGACAGAGCGTTGCATCTCTGCGAAGCGCACTTTCAGCATCACTTGCTGTGTCCCGCCAACCACCATCAGGTTCGATACCCGGTCGGGGGCGTAACGGTTTGCGAGGTCCAGCGCACGGTCAAGACGCGCGATCGAGCTGACGTGGCCAGAAAGGACGATACCGTCGTTTGCGGTCCGCACCTCAATGTTCTCGCCGGGCAGAATTTGCGTCAGACGCTCCTTGAACTCTGCCATATCAGGCGAAACATGCACCTCGACATTGGTAATCAGGCGGCCGTCGGCGCCCAGAAGTGTAAGAGTCGTGCGCCCGGGCTCTTTCCCCAGCACATAGATTGTACGATCCGACAGCGAAGAGATATCCGCGATGCCGGGGTTCGCGATCGACAGTTCCGTAAATGGAACGTCGCTCTCTACTACAACGGCCCGGTTCATCGGAACGCTGAGTGCACTGGATGCTGCGCCGCGCAAGACGCGCAACGTTTCGGCCGGTGCAAATGTGGGTGCTGCCGCCGTGAGCGACAACGTCAAGCCAGCAATCGCTGCCTTTATAAACTTGTCATATTTCATAAGTGACCTGCCTCTCCGATCACGCCTCATTTATGGGTCTTAAGCGCCCTTGATGTCGGAACCATGCGGTACAACCGTATTTATTGCAAGAATCAGGGTGTTGGAGGTCACAGTGTATGTGGATAACTGGCAACACTCTGCCTCCAACGCAAAACGCGCCCCGCAGTGCCGGAGCGCGTTTTGTAGGTAGTAGTGGCGTGACCGCCAGATTTAGTCGGTGCAGTCGATTTCAATTTGGACGGCGTTGGCGCCGAAGCCTTGCGTCACAAAGCACCTTTCCGGCTCTGGCTCCGCCTCTGGTTCAGGCGCGATGATCACCTCTTCGATCCCAAGCACATCTTCGATGCTGGTTTCGATGTTCACGTCGCCACCAACCTCATCTGTCCGCGCCACTGGTGTGAGGGATAGGTCACCAGCCGCCTGCAACACCTGCAAATCAGCGAAATCCGCCTGTGAAACCTGTACTACGACGCCACGACCGCCGCCTTCGCCGTCCACATCAGGTTCCTCGATGGCGATAATTTCAAGACCGCTTTTGACGAGGCGCGAAATCCGTTGTCCTTGATTGATCTGGCCAACCCAATAAAGGTCGATCCGGTCAGTGGTACGCAGTTCGCCAGCAAAAGCGCGTGTCAGGCCATCGGGCAATGGGAACGCACGCGTTCCTGGATCCAGCAGCGCTGTTAGCCCGCGTGGTGCGCCGGCTTCGGTCACCTTATTGTCGAGAATAGGCTCATTGACACGCATGGGCGCTGTGACAACGCGTGGCACGGACACACCTTCGGGGAAAAGCTCTTCTTCGCTGGCAAACACACCTTCTGGGAGGCTGTTGCTCGGGTAGGGGATCAGTTTTATGTCCTCTGGCAAAACAAGCTCGCCATAAGTCAGATCACGCGCAGGGGCGTAGATCTCTGTCGTCTGAACAGCCTGGGCCCGCAGTTGCCGCTCTCTTGCGAGCTGTGCCTCTTGGGTCTCCAGCTGCTGGCTGACCAGGTAAACGGCAAACCCTGCCAGGCCCATACCTGCCAAAAGAACAAGTCCGAAAAGTCCGCGCATAGTGTTCCCTCTAAGTTGCGCCTCTGTGCCGACGTGACGACGCGCAGCACAAGCTGCACCTTAACTATCAGATCGAAGGTGTAGCTTTGTCGATGTAAATCAATGCGCGCCTCTCTTACAAGGCGCAGGTCAATCATAGAGGCACTTAAATGACGTAAATGTCGAAAGCAACTTGCCGCGTTTCGGAACGCGGCACAATTGATGCTGTTCTGTTGGAATGTTGATCGGGGCGCCGGCAAACCAGAGGCAGCGCCAGACAATCAACCTTCTTCAATCTCGATATTATCGAGGAAGCTCTCGATGTCATTGGCGAGGTCTGTTGTGTCGTCGGCAAACGCTGTCACCACAACGAGGCCAAGCAGGCAGATTGCCGCTGTCAGCACTCGAAATCGACTGTGATTGCGCCACTTTCGTCTTCAGCAAAGCAGGAAAAAAGTGTCTTCATGGTCAGGTCGCCTTGATTTTGTTGTCCAGTCATATGCTACCCAGCCAGCACGTCTTGAGGGTAGATTTGTCGATAACTCGATAACGTGACGAATTCGTCCTGCACTCGGTCAAGAAAAAGCCGCGCCACAAAGCACATGGCGCGGCTCTTTTTCACAATCTCATATCGCGAGGATACGAGTTGATGATTACTCGATGGTCACGTTGTCGAGAGCGCTCTCGATGTCGTTGGCCAAATCTTCTGCGCCGGAGCTGATTGCGCCACCGACGGCCAGACCCAGGATAACGATCGCAGCTGTCAGAACCACGAAGTCAACAGTCACAGCACCGTCTTCGTCGTTGCGGAAGTTCTCGATGAATTTAAGCATTTTGGTCCCTCCTCAGGGGTTTAGCAGAGTTTATTTCGTTCCTCGTCAGGGTCTTGGCGCTGTCTTGCGGCAACCCCCGCTTTGGATGACCCTATATAGCAGGGCGAAAGTGGCGGGAGTTTGGCAACGAAAACGTTTTTTTATCGGATCGCGACATTTCCCGATCTCGGTATATAACGCACTGAAAAGATTGCAAACTTTTTTTAACTCAGGATGAACAATTGGTTATTTTCGTTGCGGAGTCGCCAGCAATGAGCCTGAATCGGGGGGGATTGTTCGCGAAAAGCTGGATTTGCGGCAGTTTTCTGCCATCTTTAGTCCAACAAAAACCGTCGAGCAGGAACGGAAGATGAATCGGTTATTCACGAAAGTGGCGGTTTTCGCCGCAATCTGCGCTGCACAAACCAGTTTGGCAGAGGTCGAGCGGCTGCAGCCGGATTTTACCTTCAAGCGGGTGCCCTTGCCCTCGGCCGGCACCAGCAACCGTATCACAGCGCAGATTGACCCCAACGCCCCACGCCTGGGTCCTGTCTACGCGGACCCGGAGCCAGAGCCAGAACAGGCGACCGTGATCAGCCCGGATGCCAACGCCCCCGCCAATGGGCTGGAATGGTTCTGGACAGGTGTCACCGGCACGCTGCTAGGGCAAAGCCCGGCGCGCTTGGAAATGGCAATCAGCCAAATCAACAACCCGCCGGACGGGCAGCGTGTTCCGACCCCAAGATTGCAAGCAATGCAAGACCTGGCCGCCGCTCATGGGACAGAGATCCTGCGCCGTACCGTTGGCACCAACGTCTCACCTGCGCTTGTCTTGGCCGTCATCTCTGTGGAAAGCGCAGGCCGTGTTGATGCGGTCAGCCATGCAGGTGCCGAGGGGCTGATGCAATTGATGCCGGCGACGGCGAGCCGTTTTGGCGTGACCGACAGCATGAACCCGGCCGAAAACATCAAGGGTGGCGTGGCCTACCTGGCCTGGTTGCTTGATCATTTCGGGAATGACCCGATTCTTGCGCTGGCAGGTTACAATGCAGGCGAAGGCAACGTGCGGCAGTATGAAGGTGTGCCGCCATTTGCCGAAACCCGTGCTTATGTGCCCAAGGTGCTTGCCGCTTGGCAGGTTGCAAAAGGGTTGTGCCGCACACCACCGCAATTGATCACCGACGCCTGCGTCTTCAACGTCAACGGCATCTAGACAGAAAACACGTCCGCCCATTCGGGATGCTTGCGGCGCTGCGCATTTACATAAGGACAAAGCGGAACAATCTGAAAGCCGTTGCTGCGCGCATCGGCAATCAGTTCTTTCAGCATCATCAGACCAATACCTTCGCCCTCATGCCCCGGCGCGACCTCAGTGTGATCGGCGATGACCAGTTTCTCTGACACCACGGAATAGGTCAGCGCACTTTCGCCTGCATCATGAAGTATATAGTAGCGGCCTTTGCTGCCCTCGCGGGCATGCATGACCTGCAGATCAGACAATGGTGGCCTCTGTCGCGGCGCGCAGTTCTTCCTCTGTCACGCCGTCGGCACAAGCGACGATCTTCAGTCTACCTTCGACCACATCCAGTACGCCGAGATTGGTAATAATCCGGTCCACCACGCCCTGACCGGTCAGCGGCAGAGTGCACGCTTTCAACAGCTTGCTCTCACCATGCTTGTTGGTGTGGTCCATCACAACGATCACGCGGCCAACACCAGCGACGAGGTCCATCGCGCCGCCCATGCCCTTGACCAGCTTGCCCGGGATCATCCAGTTGGCGAGGTCCCCGTTTTCGGCCACTTCCATCGCACCAAGGATCGCCGCCGCAATCTTGCCGCCGCGGATCATGCCAAAGGACGTGGCGCTGTCGAAGTACGCGGTGCGGTTCAGCTCTGTGATGGTCTGCTTGCCGGCGTTAATCAGGTCTGCGTCTTCCTCCCCCTCAATCGGGAAAGGGCCCATGCCCAGCATCCCGTTTTCGGACTGCAGCGTGATATCCTTGTCGCCCACATAGTTGGCCACCAGCGTCGGAATCCCGATGCCAAGGTTCACATACATGCCGTCTTCAAGCTCTTCCGCCGCGCGGGCGGCCATTTGGTTACGGTCCCAGGGCATCCGCGTTCCTACTCTTTCTCTTCCAGTGCGGCCTTGATCGCCGCGAGTTCCTGTTTGATCCGACCAAGTTGATGATCGAGCATCAGACCCTTGGCCGCCTCCAAAGTCATGCGCTGCAGCTCTTTCTCGTCTCCGGTAAAGCTGTCATGGACGAGGCTGCGCGCCACAATGATCCAGTGATGGAAATCACGAATCGTATGCTTTTCCTCGTCTGGGAGCGGATCAGCCATTCATTTCCTCAGGCCGCCGGGCGGGTGGTGCGCTGTTCGATGCGCTTTTCGTGTTCACCCTGAATGATGCGGTGCACGTAGATGCCGGGCAGGTGGATGTGGTCGGGGTCAAGGCTGCCGGTCGGCACGATCTCTTCCACCTCGACCACGCAGGTCTTGCCGCACATCGCGGCAGGCGGGTTAAAGTTCCGTGCGGTCTTACGGAAGATCAGGTTGCCGGTCTCATCCGCTTTCCAGGCCTTCACGATGGACAGATCGGCAAAGATGCCTCCTTCCATGATGTAGGTCTCACCGTTGAAATCCTTATGTTCCTTGCCTTCGGCAATCACCGTGCCGACGCCGGTCTTGGTGTAGAAACCGGGGATGCCGCAGCCACCGGCACGCATGCGTTCGGCCAGCGTGCCTTGCGGGTTGAATTCCAGCTCCAACTCCCCCGACAGATACTGGCGCATGAATTCCGCGTTCTCACCCACGTAAGAACTGATCATCTTCTTCACCTGACGCGTTTGCAGCAGGATGCCGATGCCAAAATCGTCCACGCCCGCATTGTTCGACGCAAACGTCAGGTCTTTGGTGCCAGCCGTCTTGATCGCGTCGAGCAAAAGTTCCGGAATACCGCACAGCCCAAAGCCACCGGCCGCGATGAACATGCCGTCATGCAACAAACCATCGAGGGCGCTGGCAGCATCAGGATAGATCTTGTTCATTGAAGGCCCCATTCGCAGTGTCGGCATAGAGTGCCGCCCGCTCGAACCAGAGTCAATGAAATGCTGCGACGCGGCGCAGCCTAGCTCGCCTTCTTCTTCGGCGCGGCCTTTTTCTTGGCGGGGGCTTTCCTCTTGGTAACCTTCTTGCCGGACTTGGCGGCGCGTTCATCGATCAGGTCAACCGCCTGCGCCATGGTCAGGTCAGACGGTTCCACTGTGTCGGGGATTGTCGCGTTGATCTTTTCCCATTTCACGTAAGGGCCGTACTTGCCGTCATAGATGGCAACCATGCCCCCTGCTTCGGGATGATCGCCCAACTCGCGGATCGGTTTTGCAGCGCGCCCACGACCGCCACGGCTGGCCACTTTCTCGGCCAGTAGCTGCACGGCGCGGTTCATGCCCACCGTCCAGACCTCATCAATGCCTTCAAGGTTGGCGTTGGTGCCGCCACGGTGCGAGGTGCTTTCCGCATGTTTCAGGTAGGGGCCATACCGCCCGATATTGGCCCAGACCATCACGCCGTCCTCAGGGTGTGGGCCGATGGCGCGCGGCAGTTCCAAGAGCATCAGCGCTTGGTCCAGGGTCACATCCTCTGGCTTCCAGTCTTCCGGGATGCCTTGGCGGGGTGGTTTCTTGTTCTCTTCGGTCACCTCGCCCCGCTGGGCGTAGGGGCCAAAGCGGCCCTTGAAGATGCGAATCTCATCGCCCTGATCATGGCCCAACAGCTTCCCTTCAGGCGGAATGGCCGAGGCCTCCGCTTCCGGATCAGGTGGGCCGAAGGGGCGCGTATAGCGGCATTCGGGATAGTTGGAGCAGCCGATAAACGCCCCGCCGGACCGGGCCGTGCGCATCGAAAGACGCCCGGCACCGCAGTTTGGGCAAAGACGCGGGTCACTGCCATCCTCGTTCGGTGGAAAGAGGTGCGGCTCCAGCACCTCATTGATCTTTTCCAGCACTTCCGTGATGCGCAGATCGGCGGTTTCAGCAATGGCGGCAGAGAAATCGCGCCAGAACTGGGCAAGCACTTTTTTGTAGTCCGCGTCGCCCGCGCTCACCTCATCCAGCTGGTTTTCCAGCTCGGCAGTAAAGTTGTAGCCCACGTATTTGCGGAAATAATTCGTCAGGAAGGCGGTTACCAAGCGGCCCTTGTCCTGTGGGATCAGGCGGTTCTTGTCCTTCTCCACATAGCCGCGGTCCTGGATCGTCGTCACGATCGAGGCATAGGTGGAGGGGCGCCCGATGCCAAGTTCTTCCATCTGCTTCACCAGCGTCGCCTCGGTGTAGCGCGGCGGTGGCTGCGTGAAATGCTGTTCGGGGGTGACGCTTTCCTTCTTGGCGTCTTCGCCCTCGGCCAGTTGTGGCAGGCGCTTGTCATCATCATCGACAACAGCGTCATCCTTGCCCTCTTCGTAGATCGCGATGAAGCCATCAAAGACCATGACCTGCCCGTTGGCGCGCAGGCCGACCTGGCCATCGGCGCTCGCAATCTCGACCACTGTGCGTTCCAGCTTCGCCGCTGCCATCTGGCTGGCCATCGTGCGCTTGTAGATCAGATCATAAAGCTTGCGCTGGTCAGGATCAGCGATCTTGGCATCTGTCGGGCTGACAGACATTTCCGTGGGCCGGATGCATTCATGCGCTTCCTGCGCGTTCTTCGCCTTGTTCTTGTAGATGCGCGGCTGATCGGGCAGGTAATCCGCGCCGAATTTGCCCTTGATGGCGTCACGGGCATCGGTCACCGCCTCTGGCGCCATGTCGATGCCGTCGGTCCGCATGTAGGTTATCAGACCCGCCTCATAAAGGCGCTGTGCCACGCTCATCGTCTGCCGCGCGCCCATGCCGAACTTGCGGCTTGCCTCTTGCTGCAGGGTGGACGTCATGAAGGGGGGCGAGGGGTTACGGGTGGCCGGTTTGGCCTCCACCGATTTGATCGTCAGATCACGCGAATTGATGGCCTGTACCGCCATCTCGGCCTGGGTCTCGTTGGCAAGGTCGAACTTGTCGAGCTTCTTGCCGGCGAGCGTTGTCAGGCGCGCCTCAAACGTCTGGCCGCGTGGCGA
The DNA here is from genome assembly GCA_039821425.1 of Pseudomonadota bacterium. Taxonomy (GTDB): domain Bacteria; phylum Pseudomonadota; class Alphaproteobacteria; order Rhodobacterales; family Rhodobacteraceae; genus Yoonia. The sequence goes on along the minus strand of JBCBOD010000089.1, from coordinate 4,458 downwards.
TTGCAATTGCGCCTTCACACTCCAATATTCGCGGGCGCGGAAGGCCTCGATCTCCATCTCGCGCTCAACGATCAGGCGCAGGCAAACCGATTGCACGCGGCCTGCCGATTTCGCGCCTGGCAGTTTGCGCCACAGAACGGGGGAAAGGTTGAAGCCCACCAGATAATCAAGTGCGCGGCGGGCGAGATACGCCTCCACCAGTGGGGCATCCACCTCGCGCGGGTTCTTCATCGCCTCGGTCACCGCCGCCTTGGTGATCGCGTTGAAAACCACGCGGCTGACAGGCGTGTCTTTCTTGATCGCCTTCCTTGCCGTCAGCGCCTCGGTCAGGTGCCATGAAATCGCCTCTCCCTCGCGGTCAGGGTCGGTGGCGAGGATCAGCTCAGGGTCGTCTTTCAGCGCATCAACAATCGCTTTGATGTGCTTTTTGCTGTCTGACGCGACCTCCCATTTCATCTCGAAATCGTCGTCGGGAAGAACAGAACCATCCTTCGGCGGCAGGTCACGGACATGCCCGTAAGAGGCGAGAACCGTATAGTCATTGCCCAGGTAGATGTTGATTTTCTTGGCTTTTGCCGGAGATTCGACAACAACGACGGGCATGAGAATCCTTGGTTCTGGTAATGGCCTTTGGCCGCGCAAGATGTGGCTTCGTCCGACAGAATGTCAATGAGCAGCGATCATGCCGCATCAAAAGGGCAGGTTCGGCCCTAGACGGTGATGGCCAGCAGGCCGCCGGATTGCCGCGTGATTTTCCCCTCCAGCTCCAAGTCGATCAGGGCCGGGGCGATCCGCGCAGTAGGTGCCTTGATGTCACGCAAAAGCTGATCTTCTGCCACCGGTGCCGTGGCAAGCCTGGCCATGATCTGTGCTTGCAGATCCGCCTGCGGATACAGTTGCCGGACCGGCGTGGCCTTGGGTGTTTCAGGCTCTGGCAGGGGCGGGGTAGCGGTCTTGACCCTCGGGCGCGGGCTGGCCGATCCCAGCGCCTCGATCACATCTGCTGCGTTCCGCACCAGCGTCGCCCCATCGCGGATCAGCATGTTGCAGCCTGATGCGCGTGCATCAAACGGATGCCCCGGCACCGCCATGACATCGCGCCCTTGGTCAAGCGCGTTGCGCGCCGTGATCAGACTGCCGGATTTTGCCGCAGCCTCTACCACCACGACAGCCTGTGACAGGCCCGAGATGATTCTGTTGCGTGCCGGGAAATGGCGCGCTTGCGGTTGCAGGCCCATGGGCATTTCGGACAGGCGCAGCCCGGCTTTGGGAATGTCTGTAGCAATGCGCGCATTTTCCGCCGGATATATCACGTCAACACCGCCCGCCTGTACCGCGATAGTCCCGCCTTCTAGCGCGCCCATATGCGCTGCCGCGTCGATCCCGCGGGCGAGGCCGGACACAACAGCATATCCCGCCTCCGCCAGTTCGGCGGCCAGCCGTTTCGCCATCCGCGTCCCGAGGGAGGATGCGTTTCTAGCCCCGACCATGGCGATCATCGGGCGTTGCAGCACCTCGCCTCTGCCAATCGCCCAGATCAGAGGTGGTGCGTCGGGCAGGTCATTCAGCGCCGCGGGGTAGTCTTCCGTCCCGGCGATCAGCAGCCGCGCCCCTGCGGCCTTGCCCGCTTTCAGCTCTGCCAGTGCCACGGCTTCGGGGCAAACGGCGTAGTCATCTACGCCTGCCGCCCGGGCAACATCTGGCAATGCCGCCAAGGCTTTCGCCGCGCTGCCGTGTTCTGCCAGCAGCCGACGGTAGGTGACCGCGCCAACCCGACGCGAACGCAATAGGCGGAGCCGGCTGACCGTATCCTCTTCCGTGGTGGGTAGGAGTGGGGGGTGAGTGGAAGATTCATTTTGTCCAGACATCCGTTCACGCTCCGCCATATTGCTGCAACTTGGGTAGGGCAGCGGGATTAATGAGGTGTGAACAATTTTAGATGTTTTCGCGGAAAATGTGTTAACGCGGCAGAACTTCACGCGACACACGCCGTGGGCGTGCCGCTTCGTATCTACTTTTCGCCAATACTATTCCTACCGCGCCTTCCGGGCTGGGTGTGGAAATTAGGCCGCAGCCCCACCCACCGTGAGCCCGCCAATCATCAGGCTCGGCTGGCCAACGCCGACAGGCACCCATTGGCCTGCCTTGCCGCAGTTGCCAATCCCCGGATCAAGTTGAAGGTCATTGCCGATCCCGTGAATATGCTTCAGCGCCGTCGCCCCATCGCCGATCAGCGTTGCCCCTTTCACGGGCGCGCCCACCACGCCATCCTTCACGCGATAGGCTTCGGTGCAGCTGAACACGAACTTGCCGTTGGTGATATCGACCTGCCCACCGCCGAAGCCCACGGCATAGATCCCATCCTTCAGGTCAGCGACCAGGCTTTCCGGGCTTGCATCGCCCGCGAGCATGTAGGTGTTGGTCATGCGCGGCATCGGAATATGGGCAAAGCTCTCGCGGCGCCCGTTTCCGGTGGGGGCCACGCCCATCAGGCGGGCGTTCTGCCGGTCCTGCATGTAGCCCACCAGCACGCCATCCTCGATGAGGGTGTTCTTGCCTGATGGTGTGCCTTCGTCATCCACGGTGATCGAACCGCGACGATCTGGGATCGTGCCGTCGTCCAGCACCGTGACCCCTTTGGCTGCGATCTGCTGGCCCATGAGCCCCGCAAAAGCGCTGGAGCCTTTGCGATTGAAATCCCCTTCCAGCCCGTGGCCAATCGCCTCGTGCAGCAGGATGCCGGGCCAGCCGGGGCCAAGGACCACATCCATCACGCCCGCAGGCGTAGGTTCGGCGTTGAGGTTCACAAGCGCGATGCGCAGCGCTTCCCGCGCGATGGGTTCCCAATGATCGCGGGCGATGACACCGGCAAGGCCAACCCGGCCACCGGCTCCCGTGCCGCCACTTTCGCGGCGACCATTTTCCTCGACGATCACGCTGATGTTGATGCGGGCCATCGGGCGGGTGTCAGTCACCAGCGTGCCCTCGGGGCGCAGGATCACCACCTCCTGATGCGAAGCAGCGACGGTGGCCGAAACCTGAACAACTCGCTTGTCCAGCCCGCGTGCGAATTCATCGATTTCGCGCAGCAGGTCAATCTTGGCCGGGAATGTCGCCTGCAACATCGGATCGTCATCGACGTAAAGCTTGCGGTTCGTGCCAGCCGGGGCTGACGCCAGCGTGCCGCCACCATCGCCGACGCCCAGCCGGGCCGTCGCCACCGCGCGCTTCAACGCATGTTCGTCAATCGTAGTGGAATGGGCGTATCCGGCTGTCTCACCGCGCACCGCGCGCAGACCGAACCCTTCTGACGCATCAAAGCTCGCGGTTTTGACCTTGCCGTCATCGAAAGAGATGACCTCGGACTTGCGCCGTTCGAGGAACAATTCACCATCATCAGCACCCGCTGTCGCCTCTTGCACAAGGGCCAGGGCGCGATCCTGATCGAGCGCGGTTTCAAACGGGCGGAAGGTATCGGCTGACATGGGTGTTTCCCCTGAAATTTCTGGTGTTTTCGCCCGAAAGCGTCTGTTTGACGCAAGGCGGGTTCTTGAGTTGTTGATCAGGATATGGGACACGGTTGGCCGAATACAACGGGATTCCGTCCGTAGCCCGCACGGAACCGCCAGGGAACAGCACCGCTGGGTGCCATACTGATAGGGTAAGATATGCGTTTGAAATCCTTTGGGGCCTCACTTTGGGCAACCGCAGGGCTGATCATGGCCGGTGCGATGGCATCGGCGCAAGAGATCACGCAGGAACTGGAAATTATCGGTGCGCCGGTTGATCGTGGGACGGGCTTCCAGCCTTCCGCGACAGAACTGGCGCGCGATGTCGTCTGGCTCGACACCATGCTCTTGGTGATCATCACGGCGATCTCACTCTTCGTGACCGCGCTTCTGGCCTGGGTGATCATCCGCTACAACCGCAAGCGCAATCCAGAACCCGCAACCTTCACCCACAACTCCCCGCTCGAGGTGGCGTGGACGGTCGTGCCGGTCGTGATCCTCGTGTTTATCGGTGCATTCTCGCTGCCCGTGCTCTTCAAACAGCAGGAAATCCCAGAGGCCGACATCACCATCAAAGTCACTGGCTTCCAGTGGGCCTGGAACTACGAATATGTCGATCACGGCTTCAATTTCGACAGCTACATGCTGCAGCGTGATGAGCTGGAAGAGGCAGGTTACAGCCAGGAAGAATACCTGCTGGCCACCGACACCGCCGTTGTGGTGCCTGTCGACGCCACAGTCGTGATGCAGGTGACCGCCTCTGACGTCATCCACTCCTGGACCATCCCGGCCTTCGGGGTAAAGCAGGACGCGGTGCCGGGCCGTCTGGCCGAGCTGTGGTTCGCGGCAGAGCGTGAGGGCATCTACTTCGGCCAGTGTTCCGAGCTGTGCGGCAAGGACCACGCCTATATGCCGATCACCGTAAAAGTCGTGAGCCAGGAAACCTATG
>JBCBOD010000078.1:0-18299 GCA_039821425.1 Pseudomonadota bacterium | reverse complement strand
GGCCGAGGAATTCCGCGAGATCTACAACCTCGGCGTTGTCGAGGTGCCAACCAACCGCCCTGTCGCGCGTGTCGACGAAGATGACCAGGTCTATCGCACCGCGCGCGAGAAGTTCGATGGCATCGTGGGCGAGATCAAAGACGCGCATGAGACTGGGCAGCCGATCCTTGTCGGGACCACCTCTATCGAAAAGTCAGAGGCACTTGCCGAGCTGCTAAAGAAAGAGGGCATTGCATTCAATGTCCTGAACGCGCGTCAGCATGAACAGGAAGCGCAGATCGTCGCGGACGCGGGTAAACTGGGTGCCGTCACCATCGCTACGAACATGGCAGGCCGTGGTACTGATATCCAGCTGGGCGGCAACGTGGAGATGCGGGTGCTACAGGCCATGGCCGATGATCCGGAGGCCGATCCAGAGGCGTTGCGCACAAAAATCGAGGCGGAGGTCGCCGACGAAAAGGAAAAGGTGAAAGCCGCAGGCGGTCTGTTCGTTCTGGCCACCGAACGGCACGAAAGCCGCCGCATCGACAACCAGCTGCGTGGCCGGTCGGGACGTCAGGGTGACCCGGGGCGTTCCGCCTTCTTCCTGTCGCTCGAAGACGATCTGATGCGCATCTTCGGCTCTGAACGGCTTGATAAGGTGCTGTCCGGTCTTGGCATGAAAGAGGGTGAAGCGATTGTGCACCCTTGGGTCAACAAATCGCTGGAGCGCGCGCAGGCAAAGGTCGAAGGACGCAACTTCGATATCCGGAAGCAACTTCTGAAGTTCGACGACGTGATGAACGATCAGCGCAAGGTGATCTTTTCACAGCGCCGCGACATCATGGAATCGCGCGACCTGTCCGAGGTTACCAAAGACATGCGCGATCAGGTGATCGACGATCTGGTGCACCAGTATATGCCGCCCAAGTCCTACGCAGATCAGTGGGATACAGAAGGGCTCTATGCCGATGTGATTGCGCATCTTGGCGTTGATGCCCCGGTGATCGGTTGGGCGGATGAGGAAGGCGTGGATGATGATGACATCCGTGAACGCCTGGAAGAGGCTGCGGATACATTCATGGCTGAAAAGGCGGAAGCCTTTGGCGATGAAACCATGCGCAGCGTTGAAAAGCAGATCCTTCTGCAAACCATTGATGCAAAGTGGCGTGAACACTTGCTGACGCTTGAACACCTGCGCTCCGTTGTGGGCTTTCGCGGCTATGCGCAGCGTGACCCGCTGAACGAGTATAAATCCGAAGCTTTCCAACTGTTCGAGCGGATGCTTGATGGGTTGCGGACCGAAGTCACCAAAAAGCTTTCGCAGATTCGGCCCATGACCAAGGAAGAGCAGGAGAAGATGGTCGCGCAGATCCGCGAGCAGCAACAGGCGCTGGCGCGCGCGCAAGAGGCATCCGAGCTGCCAAAACCCACCGCCGACGCGATTGAAGGGTTTGACGAGAACGACCCAAACACTTGGGGCAATCCGGGACGAAATGACCCGTGCCCTTGCGGATCAGGCAAAAAATTCAAGCATTGCCATGGGCGGCTCGTCTGATTTCTGACATAATTGGGCCATGCAATCGCCATGGACCTGTCCCGCTGATGACTTTCTGGCCCGGCATCACCAATCTGATCGTTGGACCGTGCTCTGATGTGAGGGTTGGGGATGTCTCGCTTTAAGACGTTCAAAACAGTGGTGTCGACGGTGACAATCGCCGTCGCCGTTGGTTTTATCGTGCAATACGGTGAGCAGTCCGGCGCAACTGCGGATGCGACCGAGGACAACACTATCGGCAAGGCGCCGCGCACGTTGATGATGGCGACGAATGCTGCAGGTGAATCCGTTTTTGGTGTACCTGATGTGGTGACCGCACCGCTTGATCATGCCGCAAACCAACGCGCGCTTCTTGCCGTCGATGCTGTCTACACGGAACTTGATGTTCCTCCTGTTGGCACGCTGATGGCGACGCCAGTGCCGGGTTGTGCCGTTGCCCTTGACCTGCGCCGTCAGATTGCCGCGATGGTTGAACTGACGGTGACTGCACCCTGTGATGAAAGTGCAAGCTTTATCGTGCATCACGAAGACATGCGCGTGGCCGGGGTAACAGACAATGAAGGCAAGGCAGTAATGACATTGCCCGCACTTGCCACCCAGGCGGACTTTGTTCTGAGCATCAACAACATCAAACAGACCAGTGCCGATATCTTTGTGCCAGAGCTGCGTCAGTATGATCGGGCGATCCTGCAGTGGCGCAACCGGACCAATATGCGCCTGCACGCCTTCGAGGATGGCGCCCAAATTGGGGATGCGGGGCATGTCTGGTCCGCGTCCATCCATTCCGCCGAAGACACCCGCGCCGGCCGCCACGGATTTGTGATGGCGTTGGGCGATACGGATGCCGAAATTCCCTACCAGGCGGAAGTCTACACTTTTCCCGAAGGCCAGATGAACCGTGATGGCGGCGTTGATCTGCAAATCGGCGTCCGTGTGACCGAGGATAACTGTGGGCGTGAGGTTGATGCAAAAACCATCCAGACCAACGCGGGCCAGATGCTGGTGAAGGAAGAGATCTCAGCACAGATGCCTGGCTGTGAACTGGTGGGCGAGGTCGCGTTCCTGCAGAACATCTTCACGGACCTGACGCCGCCGTCGAACTAGACGTCAAACAGGCCTTCGGCCCGAAAGCTCAACTCGCAAGACTTTCCAATGATCAGGTGGTCATGCACTGTGATGCTCAGCGCATTGGCGGCCGCAGTGATCTTGCGGGTCATGTCGATATCGGCGGTGGATGGTGTCGGGTCACCAGACGGATGATTGTGCACAAGGATCAGCGATGCCGCATTGAGTTCGAGGGCGCGCTTGACCACCTCGCGCGGGTAGACGGGTACGTGGTCTAGCGTGCCTTTCGCCTGTTCCTCATCCGCGATCAGCACGTTCTTCGTGTCGAGGAAAAGGATGCGAAACTGTTCGGTGCTTCGGTGCGCCATCGTTGTGTGGCAATAGTCGATCAGCGCGTCCCAGCTGGAAACAACATGCCGCTGCATGACCTTTGATCGTGACAGGCGCTGCGCGGCTGCTTCCACGATCTTCAGCTCAAGGGCTACGGTTTCACCAACGCCTTTCACTGCCTGCAAGTCGGTCGTCGTTGCTGACAGCACGCGGTTGAAATCGCCAAAGGTTTCAATCAGTCGCCGGGCGAGCGGTTTGACGTCCTGGCGCGGGATGGCGCGGAACAGGACAAGTTCCAACAGCTCGTAATCGGGGACCGCCAGCGCGCCGCCTGCGGCAAACCGTTCGCGCAGGCGCTTACGGTGGTCGCGGATGTAGGATGGCAATCGCCCATTTTCCAACGGGGCAGCTTCGCGCACATCATCGATGTCCGGAAAAAGCGAGGCGGTTTCGGCAAACTGCGACATGGCGCCAGAGTGCTGAAACCTTGGTTACCGAATGGTTAACCCTTCATCGAATCCCAGAAGTTTTTCACCGAATTGAAGAAGCTGGACCCTTGAGGGTTGTTCTCTTCGCTCAACTGGTCGAACTCTTTGAGGATCTCGCGCTGGCGGGCGGTCAGTTTGACGGGTGTTTCGACGGCCAGCTCGATGAACATGTCACCTGTTGCACCGCCACGCAGGGCGGGCATACCCTTGCCGCGCAGGCGCATCTGGCGACCGGATTGCGATCCTTCGGGTACTTTGACCCGACTGCGTCCACCGTCGATCGTCGGCACTTCGATCTCACCTCCCAGCGCGGCCGTCGCAATCGACACCGGTACGCGGCAGTAGAGGTTCGTGCTGTCACGTTCAAAAAGGGCGTGGTCCTTCACCTCGATAAAGATATAAAGATCGCCTGTCGGTCCGCCGCGCATCCCTGCCTCACCTTCACCGGCAAGGCGAATGCGTGTACCGGTTTCAACGCCAGCGGGGATGTTGACGGAAAGCGACTTTTCCTTCTCGACCCGGCCTTGCCCGTGACAGGTGGTGCAAGGGTCCTTGATGGTCTGGCCCATGCCATTGCAGGTCGGGCAGGTACGTTCGACGGTAAAGAAGCCTTGCTGTGCACGGACCTTACCCATGCCCGAGCAGGTGGGGCAGGTTTGCGGCTCTGACCCGCTTTCAGCACCGGTGCCGTTGCAGACGGTACAGGCGACCGCCGTCGGTACGTTGATCGTCTTTTGCAGGCCGGCATAGGCGTCTTCGAGGTTGATCCGCAGATTATAGCGCAGGTCATTGCCGCGCTGGGCGGAACTGCGGCGCCCACCGCCGCCACGGCCCCCCATGAAATCACCAAAAAGATCATCGAACACGTCCGAGAAGGCGCTGCCGAAGTCACCGGCGCCACCACGCGCGCGGCCACCGCCGCCACCCATGCCGTTTTCAAAGGCCGCATGACCAAACCGGTCATAGGCCGCCTTCTTCTCGGCGTCCTTCAGAACGTCATAGGCCTCGTTCACTTCCTTGAACTGGCTTTCGGCGTTCGGGTTGTCGGAATTGCGGTCGGGGTGCAGCTCTTTCGCCTTGGTGCGATAGGCTTTCTTGATCGCTGCGGCGTCAGCGCCTTTCGCGACGCCCAGAACCTCGTAGTAATCACGTTTTGCCATGATGACGTCCCCCTTGGGAATGCACGCGACCGGCCCGAGATGGGCCGGTCAACATGCTGGCGGCGAGCGCCTTAGGAATTGCGCTTGTCGTCGTCGAGGTCTTCGAAATCCGCATCGAGGATTTCGTCATCGGCGCCTGGGGCTTCTGGCTCTGCCCCGGCTTCTTCCTCTTGCTGGGCCTTGTAGATCGCCTCACCCAGTTTCATGGCCGCTTCGGTCACGTTCTGGATGCCGGATTTGATCTTGTCGGCGCTATCGCCTTCCAGATCGTCCTTGAGGGCGGCAATCGCCAGTTCGATGGCTTCGATGGTTGTCGGATCCACCTTGTCAGAATGCTCTTCCATCGACTTTTCGGTCGAGTGGATCAGGCTTTCGGCCTGGTTCTTGGCATCGATCAGCGCACGGCGTTCCTTGTCAGCCTCGGCATTTGCCTCGGCGTCCTTGACCATCGCTTCGATATCCTCATCCGACAGACCGCCAGAGGCCTGGATGGTGATCTTCTGCTCTTTGCCGGTGCCCTTGTCCTTGGCGCCCACTTCCACGATGCCGTTGGCATCAATGTCGAAGGTCACCTCGATCTGCGGCATGCCGCGCGGTGCTGGCGGAATGTCCTCCAAATTGAACTGGCCGAGGATCTTGTTGTCGGCGGCCATCTCACGCTCACCCTGGAACACGCGCAAAGTCACGGCGTTCTGGTTGTCTTCGGCGGTTGAGAAGACCTGGCTCTTCTTCGTCGGGATCGTCGTGTTGCGGTCGATCAGGCGGGTGAAGACACCGCCCAGTGTTTCGATACCGAGCGAAAGCGGGGTCACGTCAAGCAGCACCACGTCTTTCACGTCACCTTGCAGAACACCGGCCTGAATGGCGGCACCCATCGCCACAACCTCATCCGGGTTCACGCCCTGATGCGGGTCCTTGCCAAAGAATTTCGCGACTTCCTCGCGCACCTTTGGCATCCGGGTCATACCACCGACGAGGACGACCTCATCAATGTCATTCACTGACAGGCCAGCGTCCTTGATCGCGTCCTTGCATGGCTTGATCGACTGCTTGATCAGGTCAGAGACGAGGCTTTCCAGCTTGGCACGTGTTAGCTTCATCACCATGTGCAGCGGCTGCCCGTTGGAGCCCATGGAGATAAACGGCTGGTTGATTTCCGTGCTGGAAGAAGATGACAGCTCGATCTTCGCCTTTTCTGCCGCTTCCTTCAGACGCTGCAGCGCCATCTTGTCCTGCGTCAGATCGACAGAGTTTTCCTTTTTGAACTCGTCAGCAAGGTAGGTGACGATGCGCATGTCAAAGTCTTCACCACCGAGGAACGTGTCACCGTTGGTGGATTTCACTTCAAAGAGGCCGTCGTCGATTTCCAGGATGGTGACGTCAAACGTACCACCACCAAGGTCGTAAACGGCGATGGTCTTACTGTCTTTCTTGTCGAGGCCATAGGCCAGCGCGGCTGCTGTCGGCTCGTTGATGATCCGCAGCACTTCAAGGCCAGCGATCTTGCCGGCGTCTTTCGTTGCCTGGCGCTGGGCGTCGTTGAAGTAAGCAGGGACAGTGATGACGGCCTGCGTGACATCTTCGCCAAGGTAGCTTTCGGCGGTTTCTTTCATCTTGCCGAGGATGAAGGCTGAGATCTGGCTTGGGGAGTATTTCTCACCCTTGCTTTCGACCCATGCGTCGCCATTTCCGCCGTCGATGACAGAAAACGGCATGTTCTTCTTGTCCTTTGCCAGATCCGCGTCGTCGAACCGGCGCCCGATCAGGCGCTTGACGGCAAAGATGGTGTTTTCGGGGTTGGTGACGGCCTGGCGCTTCGCCGGCTGGCCCACAAGGCGCTCGTCATCCGTAAAGGCCACGATGGACGGCGTCGTGCGTGCGCCTTCTGCATTCTCGATCACGCGCGGCTTGGAGCCATCCATGATCGCGATACAAGAGTTCGTGGTTCCAAGGTCAATACCAATCACTTTGGCCATGTTTCAAATCCCTCTACTTTAGGCGGTTTGAGCAGCGCGCACCCACATTGCGGCATCCGCGCCAGTTTCATGTGTTTCGGCAAGGGCAAGACCTTGCGACGATCTTGGCGTATATAGGTGTGTCAAAATGTGGCTGCAACCACCGCGCGGGCCTCAAAACCACCCCGGAAAGCCCTTTTTTGCAGGATCAAACGGATTCAGCGCCCGGCAAACCAGCTCAGCGACACATGCCGCCGCGAATAGAACTCGCCCATCATGCCGAGGACGAGCAGTGTGAGAGAGACATAGACCGGGTAAGAGATCGATGTGACATGCGGGTTGTAGTGCAGAAAGACGAAACCGCGCATCTGATCGATGATATGAAAAAGCGGGTTCCAGTCAAACAGGGCGACCATCGTTGCGGGCAAGGTGTTCACTACAAACATCTTGCCCGAAGCGATCATGTTGATCCGGACATAAAGGTTCTTGGCGATAGGTGTGAAGTTCGGAAACCACGGGTTCAGCGACAAAAAGATCGTCCCAACGGCACAGCCGGAAAACCAGGCAAGGATAAAGATGCCAAGCGCAGGGATCGGATCGTCGATCACTACCGGGGTAAACGCGATGTGATAGATGCTCAGCACAACGATGATCGTGAAGAGCTGTGTATAGAGCGTCGCCAACGCTGCAGAAATAATCGCAATGACCGGGTTCATGGGGGCATGCAGATTCATTGGCGCGGTTGGGCTGCCTGCGCTCATGACCGCGCTGACACTCTTGATATGCGTAAGGTAGAGGAACACCCCGCTCATGATGAAAAGCAGGAAATCGCCCCTGATCGGTGAACTGCGCAGGCCCAAAAGCTGGAAAATAAAGAAAAACGCTGCGACCAATGTCAGGCCCTGGACCATGTTCAGCAACATGCCCACGACTGCATTGCGATGCCCCGTCCGCAAGTTGCGGACGATTGTATGATAGGTCACCTCCAGCATGCCGATCAGGCTGTGGCGCTTGCTGCGATTGATCCGGGTCTGAAACATCAGGGCCTTTCAGGCATAGCGTGGCGCACAGGGTTGCTGATCACTGGTGCAGATACCATAAACGCCTCATCAACACCAAGCAGCGAAGGTATAGGCATGGACTTTGACAAGCTCATGGCCGTGATGCGGCAATCAGCGCTCGCTGCGGGTGACAAGATCATGGAGGTCTATGGCCGCGATGATTTTGATGTGCAGGCCAAGAGCGATGACAGCCCCGTGACAGAGGCTGATCTGGCCGCTGACAAGGTCATCAGTGATGCCTTGCGCGCAGCCTTTCCCGACGTGCCGTTGGTGACCGAGGAACAAGCCGCATCCCATCAAATGCAGGTCAACACGTTCCTGATTGTGGACCCCCTTGATGGCACCAAGGAGTTCGTCAAGCGGCGCGGCGATTTTACCGTGAATATCGCCTATGTGGTTGAAGGCGCGCCTGTCCGCGGCATCGTTTACGCCCCGGCGCGGGATCGTCTGTTTTATACCGATGCCAAGGGCAAGGCCGTTGAAGAGACTGGCTTGTTTGATCCGGTCAATCCCGGTGCCGTCACCCCGCTTGCAGTAGCGACGCCCGACAATAGTGCTTTGAACATCGTCGCCTCCAAATCGCACCGCGATGCCGCAACCGATGCCTATCTGGACAAGTACCAGACACAGGACCTCAAGAGTGCGGGGTCATCCCTGAAGTTCTGTCTGGTGGCAACAGGAGAGGCCGACCTCTACCCCCGTCTTGGCCGCACGATGGAGTGGGATACGGCGGCGGGCCATGCTGTGCTGACGGGTGCCGGGGGGCAGGTGATCCGCTTTGACGATCATACTCCGCTGACCTACGGCAAGCCCGGTTTCGAAAACCCGTTCTTTATCGCCCACGCCCCCGGCGTGCGGTTGGAGGCACCATAATGTCCGTCCTGATTGTGATCCCGGCCCGCTATGCCTCTACCCGCTATCCCGGCAAACCGCTCGTCACCCTGCGCGGCGCAAGTGGTGAGGCGAAAAGCCTGATCCGCCGGTCGTGGGATGCCGCGATGGCGGTTGAAGGCGTCGATCAGGTGGTGATTGCGACGGATGATGACAGGATCGCGGAAGTGAGCCGTGGGTTTGGGGCCGAGGTCGTGATGACCTCGGAGGCTTGTCAGAACGGCACTGAACGCTGTGCGGAGGCTTTTACCAACCTCGGCGCCAACCACGACATCGTCGTCAATTTGCAAGGTGACGCGCCGCTGACGCCCGCCTGGTTTGTGGAAGATCTGGTGAAGGGCCTCCGCAATACGCCCAGCGCCGATGTCGCGACACCTGTGCTGCGGACCGAAGGACGCGCACTCAACGGCTTTTTGGAAGACCGGCGTGCGGGCCGCGTCGGGGGGACCACTGCCGTCTTTGGGGCGGATCGCACCGCGCTCTATTTCTCCAAGGAAGTGATTCCCTACACGGGGAAGACGTTTGGGCCGGAAGATGACACACCCGTCTTTCACCACGTCGGTGTCTATGCTTACCGCCCCGCGGCGCTGGCCGCCTATGCCGGATGGCAGCCCGGACCGCTGGAACAGCTTGAAGGGCTTGAGCAGCTACGATTCCTCGAACGGCGCGTACCGGTCTTATGCGTTGAAGTGAAGGCCAAAGGCCGCCAGTTCTGGGAGCTCAACAACCCCGAAGATGTGCCCCGGATCGAGGCAATGCTGGCCGAAATGGGTCAGGACTAGGCCCAACTTTCACCGATTGTTTCACAATCGGCGGTAAATCACCTGAATCTTCGTTCGTTTTGTCTTAATATGGCCCTGTTAAGCCGCTAGTGATGGCCAATCAAAGGCGTGAGGGCACCAGAATGAACAGAAAAGTCTCCAAGGCGATTTTCCCGGTGGCGGGTCTTGGCACGCGTTTTCTGCCGGCGACCAAATCGGTGCCCAAGGAAATCATGACCCTCGTGGACCGCCCGCTGATCCAATACGCGATTGATGAGGCACGCGCGGCAGGGATCGAAGACTTCATCTTTGTCACCGCCCGTGGGAAATCCGCGCTGGAGGACTACTTTGACCTTGCTCCTGATCTGGAAAACGCGCTGCAGGAGGCTGGCAAGACCGAGCTTCTGGAAACCCTGCGCGCCACCAATATGGACAGCGGCACCATCGCCTACATCCGCCAGCAAAAAGCACTAGGCCTTGGCCATGCCGTATCCTGCGCGCGCAAGCTGATTGGAGATGAGCCCTTTGCCGTGATCCTGCCCGATGATGTGATCGCGGCGGAAAAACCCTGCCTGCAGCAAATGGTCGAGGCTTACGTAGAAACAGGCGGTGCCATGGTCGCGACGATGGAGGTCGCACCGGCACAGACCTCTGCCTATGGCGTGCTGGACGTGGCATCGCAGAACGGCCCCATCGTTTCAGTCAAAGGGATGGTGGAAAAACCAAAAGCGGAAGAGGCCCCATCCAACCTCGCCGTGATTGGGCGATATATTCTGACGCCGCAGGTCTTGGCCAATTTCGAAGAGATCGGGCGCGGTGCGGGCGGCGAGATTCAGTTGACTGATGCTATCGCGGCAGAGATCACCGCGGGCCGTGATGTGTTCGGCTATCGCTTTGCCGGGCAGCGGTATGATTGCGGATCGAAGGCCGGGTTCTTGCAGGCCACTGTTGCCTTTGCGCTGGCGCGTGATGATCTGCGGGATGAGTTTGCTGACTTCCTGGCGCAGACCCACTCCTTTCAGCGCGCAGCGCAGTAAAGGCACTGCCTGACGATGGCCGGCCTTTGGCATGCCTATCGGTTGCGTTGGAAGCGCCGCCGCTTCCTCTATCGCATCTGGCGTAAAAGGCGTGAGATTGGTCCGGTCGTAGACAGGACCGAAGCGATCCGGCCTGATACCATTCTCGCCCTTTCCACCGTCCGGAATGAGATGCTGCGCCTGCCGTACTTCCTTGAACACTATCGCAAACTGGGCGTCGGCCATTTCCTCTTTGTCGACAACGGCAGTGATGATGGCACGGCGGAGTATCTGGCCGATCAGGCCGACGTGTCGCTCTGGCATACCGCCCATTCCTACCGTCTTTCACGGTTCGGGATGGATTGGCTTGGCTGGCTGCAATGGCAATATGGCTCGGGCAATTGGTGCCTGACGGTCGATGCGGATGAGCTGTTGATCTATCCTGATTGGCAAACCCGCGATCTGCGGGCGCTGACGGAATGGCTGGACGCACAAGGTCTGCCGTCGTTCGGGGCCTTGATGATTGATCTTTATCCCAAAGGTTCAACGACGGCGGTGGCGTATCAGCCCCAGGACGATCCGACCGATGTTCTCTGCTGGTTTGATCCGGGTCCTTATCGCAACCAAATCCACCGCTACTATGGCAATCTCTGGGTGCAGGATGGCGTGCGCGACCGCGTCTTCTTTGGCAAAGAGCCTGCACGCGCCCCGACCCTGAACAAGACACCATTGGTGCGCTGGCACTGGCGCTATGCGTACGTCAGCTCAACACATCAGATTCTGCCAGCCCGACTGCATGATGTTTTCGACTTTGAGCGGGACAGCAAACCTACAGGTGCCCTGCTGCACACTAAATTCTTGCCGGACGTCGCGGCCCGCGCGGCCGAGGAACAGGCCCGGGGTGAGCATTTCCAGAATTCAGGTCTCTATCGGGATTACTACACGGCTCTGGCCGATGGCCCTGATCTGTGGTTTCCCGGTGCGGTGCGCTATACCGGTGCGGATTGCCTGATGGCGCAGGGGTTGATGACCAGGGGCGAATGGGGCTGATATGCGCGGGACAACATCAAGAACGTCATGAATATCTGGACATCATATCGCCTGCGGTGGCAGCGCAAATACTACCGGATGCGGGCCGGGCGGCGGGGGCGGCAATTGCAGGCTGTCGCCGACCGCACAGGGCAGATCGAGCCAGATAACATCCTGCTCTTCTGCACCTTCCGGGACGAGGATGTGCGGCTGCCCTATTTCCTCGACTACTATCGCAAGTTAGGGGTCAACCACTTCCTGCTCGTTGACAATGATAGCAGCGATGGGGGCGGTGACTATGCTGCGGCTGAACCCGATGTGTCGGTCTGGCGGGCCAAAGGCGCCTATGGCGAGGCGCGCTATGGCGTTGACTGGCTGACTTACCTGCAAGGCAAATATGCAGATGGGCATTGGGCGCTGACCGTCGATGTGGATGAGTTCTTCGTCTATCCGTTCTGCGACACACGGT
The DNA here is from genome assembly GCA_039821425.1 of Pseudomonadota bacterium. Lineage (GTDB taxonomy): Bacteria > Pseudomonadota > Alphaproteobacteria > Rhodobacterales > Rhodobacteraceae > Yoonia. Next base: position 6,537 of record JBCBOD010000078.1, on the reverse strand, counting down.
CTTTGCGGGCGCTGGCTGACTGGCTTGATGCATCGCAAGTGCGGTCTTTCGGGGCAATGCTCTTGGATATGTACCCCAAGGGCCCAGTGGGTGAGACGGCGTATCAGCGCGGTGATGATCCCTTTGCCCACGCGGGCTGGTTCGATCCTGGCAACTACACGATGACGCGCAATGCGCTGATGAAGAACCTCTGGATACAAGGCGGGCCACGGGCGCGGGCTTTCTTTGCGGGCAAACCACGGCAGGCCCCCGCGCTCAACAAGATCCCCTTCGTGAAGTGGCGCAAGCCTTACGCCTATGTCAGCTCTACCCATATGATGCTGCCCCGCGGGCTGAACCTCGTCTACGACCAGCAGGGCGGGGAAAAAACGTCGGGCATTCTGTTGCACGCCAAGTTCCTCAACACCTTTGGTGAGAAGGCACAGGAAGAGGCCGCGCGCGCCGAACACTACAAGGCTGGCCGCGAGTACAAATCCTACGCTGAACGGCACGGCGCCGATCCGGATCTCTGGTGTCAGTGGAGCGAGCGCTATCTGAACTGGCGCCAGCTGGAGGTGCTGGGCCTGATGTCAAAGGGGAACTGGGCATGAGCCTGGGCGTGATCATGCTGGTCCACACCGGGTTTGACCGGGCCGCAGAGATGGTGCGGCATTGGACGGACGCGGGCTGCCCTGTTGTTTTGCATGTGGACAGCAATGTGCCTGCGGACCAGTTTGATGCGTTCCATGATGAGGTTTCCGATAACTCACTGGTCCGGTTTTCCGAGCGGCACCGCTGCGAATGGGGCACTTGGGGGCTGGTGGCAGCCTCTCAGGATGCGACGTCGTTGCTGCTGGAAGAGTTTCCGGATGTCGGCCACGTCTATCTTGCCTCTGGCGCCTGCCTGCCGCTGCGTCCTGTGGCAGAATTGCGCGACTACCTTGGCCGCCATCCTGACACCGATTTCATCGAAAGTGCGACCACGGCGGACGTGCCGTGGACGGTTGGCGGGTTGGACAAGGAACGGTTCACCTTGCGGTTTCCCTTTGCATGGAAAAAGCAGCGCTGGCTCTTTGATCGCTGGGTGCAGGTGCAGCAGCTGTTGGGGCTGAAGCGCCAGATTCCGGAAGGTCTGATCCCGCATATGGGATCGCAATGGTGGTGCCTGACGCGGCAGACGCTCGATGCCATCCTGACCGATCCGCAACGCCCGACCTATGACAGGTATTTCCGCAAGGTCTGGATCCCCGATGAAAGCTATTACCAGACGCTTGCCCGTTTGCATGCGCGCAAAATCGAAAGCCGATCACTGACGCTGGCCAAGTTCGACTATCAGGGCAAGCCGCATATCTTTTTCGATGATCATCTGGAGTTGCTGCGCCGCTCTGATTGCTTTGTCGCCCGCAAGATCTGGCGGGACGCGGACAAGCTTTATGACGCTTTCCCGCGCCCTGCGGATGACCTGCGGGCCAAGGCCGAACCGAACACCAGCGTGATTGACCGTGTTTTCTCTCAGGCGGTGGCGCGACGGACACTGGGGCGGCAGGGCCTCTATATGCAAAGCCGTTTCCCAACGAGCGACCGTGAGACGGGGTTTGGTGCGGTCCCCTACACCGTTTTGCATGGGTTTGATGACCTCTTTCCTGACTTCAAAGCCTGGCTTTCGCGACAAACGACGGTGCCTGTGCATGGGCATGTCTTTGCCCCCGATCGCGTGCAATTCGAAGATGGCGGCACGCTCTATCGTGGTGGGCTCTCAGACAGTACGCGGTTGCGCGACTACAACCCCAAGGCCTTCCTGACGAACCTGATCTGGAACACCCGCGACGCGCACCCCTGTTTCCTGTTTGGCCCTGCCGACAATCCCAATGCAGGGGAAATCCTGACCTACGACGCCAATGCAAGCATTTGGGTTGTATCCGGTGCTTGGGCTGTCCCCCTTTACCTGTCTGGTCGTTCCGCAAGCGATGCACGGGCCGAAGCCGCGCGTCTGCAGCAGGCGGAGGACAAGTTCCTGCGCCGCCTGCGCAGCCCAGGGACCCGCGCGCGCTATCAGGTGCAGACCCTGTCGCAGTTTCTTGAAAACCCGGTGGCGGTTTTGCAGGCCGTGACAGACGAAATCGCCGGGCATCGGGGTGCGGCGCTGCAGGGCGTGCCCGCGATGCACGACTTGTCGGGGCTGCCTGCATTCCTGCAGGACCTCAAGAACCAGGGGATGCACCCCTTCCTGACCGGTGACATCTCTGCCATCGCGCCTGCGCCCACCCCGGCACCCCGGGCGCGCAAACCCTATATTGTCGTCAGGAAATGAGCGGTTTCACACATTTCATTCTTCTGGCGGGGATGCGAACGGGCTCTAACCTGCTGGAGGCGAACCTGAACCTGTTGGATGGTGTGGCCTGCCATGGCGAGGCGTTCAACCCGTCGTTCATCGGGTACCCCAAGGCGGCGGACTTGCTAGGCACCACCCTGCAAGACCGTGAGAGAGACCCGGACGCCTTGCTTGCCGCGATCAAGGCAAGCGCGCCCATGCCGGGATTTCGTTATTTCCATGACCATGACCCGCGCATTTTGCAGACCTGTCTGAGAGATCAGACTTGCGCCAAGGTCATTCTGACACGTGATCCCTTGGAAAGCTTTGTCAGCTGGAAGATTGCACAGGCGACAGGGCAGTGGAAACTCACGAACGCAAGCCACGCCAAGACGGCGCAGATCACCTTTGATCCGGAGGCCTTTCGCACGCATCTGGATGCGGTCAGCGCATTTCAGCAAGATGTGCAGAAGACACTGCAGACGACTGGGCAGACCGCTTTTCGGCTGACCTATGACGACCTTCGCGATGTGGATGTGATCAACGGTTTGGCGGCATTCCTGGGTGTCGCGACGCGTCTGCCGAATGTCCGCAAGAAACTGAAGAAACAGAACCCGACAGCCCTGGCAGAGAAGGTGACGAACCCCGAGGTCATGGCAGAGACCACAGCCCAGCTTTGCGCGCCGGATCTTGGTCATCACGCGGCATTGGAACCCACCCGAGGGCCTGCGATCCCAACCTACCTTGCCGCGCCGCGGTCTGCTCTGATGTACCTGCCTTTGCGGTCCGGCCCCGATATTGCCGTGCGGCAATGGCTTGCGGCGGTTGATAGTGCAGAAGAAGAGGACGTTTGGACCGGTCTGTCGCGCCGGGACCTGCGTGACTGGCAAGAAGGCAACCTGCCTCATCGCAGCTTTGCCGTTCTGCGACACCCCTTGGCCCGCGCCCATGCCGCGTTTTGCGACCGCATTCTGTCTGATGGGCCAGGTGGCTTTCCTGATATCCGAGAGAAGTTGACCCGGGTGCACGGACTGCCATTACCTGCTCAGGCCCCGGACCTGAGAGACACCGGCGCATATGATGACGCGGCTCATCGTGCCGGGTTCTTGGGTTTTCTGGAATTTCTGCGTCTGAACCTCAATGGTCAGACCAGTCTGCGTGTTGATCCGTCCTGGGCCAGTCAGCAGAGCATTCTTCAGGGCATCTCGCAGGTGATCCAGCCGGATTTGGTGCTGCGGGAAGAGGCGATGGAAGCCGGCTTGCAGGTGCTGGCCGAGCAGCTGGGTATCGAGGCGACGCCTGCCCTTCCCGAAACCCATCATCCGCATCACCATCGCCTCGCTGCCATCTATGACAGCACGCTTGAGGCGGCCGCGCGGCAGGCCTGTCGACGCGACTACACAGCTTTCGGGTTTTCTGACTACGCGGGTTAGGCCGCGCGGGAAGACTGCACTTCTGTCAGGATCGTGTGCAGCGTTCCGGTATCGCTGTTCGCGCGCAGCTTTGCACAGGTATTAGCATCGCGCAGCGTGCGGGAAACGAGGGCAAGCGCCTTCAAATGATCGACGCCAGCGTCTTCAGGCGCGATCAGCGCAAAGACCAGATCAACGGGTTGCCGGTCGATCGCGTCGAAGTTGATGGGCTTTTCCAATCGGATGAAAAGGCCAAGAACACCCTCAACGCCACCAAGGCGGGTATGTGGCAGTGCAATGCCATTGCCAACGCCGGTCGGGCCAAGGCCCTCACGCTCGATCAAGGCTTCGATCACCGCGCCGGGCTGCAAGCCATAGCTGGTTTCGGCCAGATCACCGAGGTCGTGAAAGAGACGCTTTTTGCTGGTGCATGAGGCGATAGACTTGACCGCCTCAGGCGTGATGAGGGTGCTCATTTCCATTGTCTGCGTCTCTTACACTTTCTGATGTGGCCCCGCTATGTTCTGGGGTCGATCCATCCGATGTTGCCGTCATCCCGTCGATAGACGACGTTTATTCCACTGTGTTTCTCGTTCCGGAAAACCAATACCGGCGCGCTTGCAATTTCCATCTGCATGACAGCTTCGCCAACTGACAGGGACGGTATCTTCGTCTCCATCTCCGCAACGATCATGGCATTCAGATTGTCTTGGTCAGTCTCGTCCGACTCGTCCTTTGATTCGAGGATATATGACCCCGCATCCGAAAGTTCAACTGGCTGTGAACGCTCTTTGTGGTGGTCTTTCAGCCGTCGCTTGTAGCGCCGAAGTTGTTTGTCCATCTTTTCGGAACTTGCATCAAATGCGGCGTAAATCTCGGTCGCCTTGCCGGTGGCGGATGCGTTCAGACCCGTCGACAGATGCACAACGGATTCGCAGACGTATTCGTGCCCGGACTTGGAAAAGACCACCTGGGCTTCTGTCGGGCGGCCAGCATATTTGCCAAGCATTTCAGTCAGTTCGGACTGAACATGCGTTTGCAGGGCTGCCCCGATGTCGATCTGCTTTCCGCTGATTTGATATCGCATCACGTCTCCTTCGTCGCGCAATGGCATGAACCCCGGCGCAGATGTTGCGCCAATCAGTGGGTCATGCCGGTGGATAAAATGGATGGCTGCCTGCGCCTTGCTTGTCCTGCACCGCCCGTCCGTTTGCCGGGGGTCGTGCAGGGGACGCATGTGGGTCAGTCATCCCCTCTATTTGGCGCTGAACTCAGTCACCTTGTCAATGACACAGAGGTTAATGTGCCTGCGTTTCAGTTCACGCGGAAGTTGTTGCCTAAATAGACACGACGCACATTTTCGTCGCGCACGACCTCTTCGGTTGTGCCGCTCATCAACACCTGGCCGTCGTGCAAAATATAGGCACGGTCCACGATTTGCAGGGTTTCCTGCACATTGTGATCGGTGATCAAGACGCCAATACCGCGGTTCTTGAGGTCGGCCACCAGATGCCGAATCTCGCCCACCGCGATAGGGTCAACGCCCGCAAATGGTTCATCCAGCAGTACGTATTTTGGCCCTGCGGCCAGACAGCGCGCGATTTCCACGCGTCTGCGTTCACCACCTGACAGTGCAAGTGCCGAGGCACGCCGCAGATGCTCGATGGAAAATTCCGATAGCAGCGCTTCCAGCCTGTCCTGCCTACGCCGCCGGTTCTTTTCGGCAATCTCCAGAATGGACATGATGTTGTCTTCGACGGTCATGCCGCGAAAGATCGACATCTCCTGCGGCAGATAGCCGATGCCCAGCTGCGCGCGGCGATACATCGGAAAAGTTGTGACGTCGCGCCCATCAATCACGACCCGCCCGCCTTCAGGCTGCACCAGACCGGCAATGGAGTAGAAGCACGTCGTTTTGCCGGAGCCGTTAGGCCCCAGAAGGGCAACAACCTCGCCCCGGCCCAGCGTCATGCTGACATCCCGGATGACGGGGCGTTTGCGGTAGCTTTTGCGCAGATTGTTGATAACCAATCCGGCAGTGCCATCCTGCACGGTCAATGATCCCGCAGCGTCTTCCATCAGTTATCGCCCTGCTGCAGGACGGTGCGTACGCGCCCTTCCATCGTGGCGGTGCCGTCGGCGACGTTGATCACCATGCTGCCTGCGGAAATGGCGCTGGCCCCTTGGGTCAGCAGCACTTCGCCTGTCAGGGTCAAAAGGCCGGTGTTTGTGTCATAGTCCGCCTCTTGCGCTTCGGCCGCCTCGTTGGCGGTGGCCAGGGTCACCCCGCCGGTGGCAAGCAGCCGTGCGATCTCGTTCGCTTCGGCACCATAGACAACCTCAACCATCCCTGCGCTCAGCCGCAGGTCACCCTGCGCAATCAGGACATTGCCGTCAAACACAGCGCGCCCGGTTTCCTGATCGACAGATAGGCTGTCGGCCGTCACCTCAATTGCCGCAGTGGTATCAACCGTGATCCCGCCCAAGGCGACATTGGTCTGGGCCATCGCCATTCCCGCGCCCATCAGGGCAGCGCATAGCATCAAAGGCTTGAACATGGCCGGGTGATCCTCAATCAGGAATCTGCGTGTCTTCGGGGCTATATAACAGTCTGACACCGCCAGTGAACAGTATCTGCTGACCGATCCCTTCGCCCTGCCACGAGAATTCCACCTGGCCTGCGGTCAGTTCCCCGAAAGGTGCGCGCACCTCTAGCAAACCGTCCGAGGTGACAAGCCCAGTGTCGAGCGATGCGATCAGCCCGTTGGTTTCCATCTGATAGCCGGTAGAGGTTTCAAGCCGCGCGAGGCCAAGGAACCGGGCGACCCGAGCCCG
>JBCBOD010000200.1:0-4002 GCA_039821425.1 Pseudomonadota bacterium | reverse complement strand
GTTGGAAGAGGACCTGAGCCAGTTCCTTGGCCGCGCAAATGGCAAAACCCTGGCGGACGATGACGATCTGACAGATGCACTGCGCAAGGTTGTCCGCCAAAGCGCGCAGGGCGAGATCGGGAAGAAGCCCGAAGTGACGGTAGTGATCAGCCGCATCGCTTAGATTTGAACCGAGCGGCAGTTTCGAGCCCAGTTTGCCGGATGCTGCAGGTTACAGGAATGGCCGCTTTCGGGGATTGGCCAGTTCAGGACAACCGCCATGGGGTTCAGCACGTTTTCGAGATAGTCTCCTTACGCCATCCGGTTTAGGTTGGTCAGGGTGCGGAACGAGGAGCACCTCTCCCGAGGTGCAGTGTCCGTCATCGTGGCTTGCGATCGATCGTCGGAACCTCGCCGCTCATGATCCTGAAAATAAGGATGAACTCATGCTGATCCGCTTTGGATTCGAGATCGAAATCCAGTGCCCGGAGCCTGTGCCGATGTTGCTGGCTCTCACCACGCACACGGAGCTTGAGGGTCGGCTCGTCGGTCTGGATTTTGTCCGTACCCCTGAGGAAAGCAACGCTTGGGCCTATGTCGACCGGTTCGGAAATCGGTTCACGCGGCTTCTCGCCCCATTCGGATCGACCACTCTTTGGTCGGATTGCGTTGTCGAACTGGACGGGACCCCCGACCCTCAGGTGCCATCCGCCAGACAGCACGCAATCGCCGAACTGCCAAATGACGTCCTGACGTTCTTGATGGCCAGCCGGTACTGCGACAGCGACAATCTGATGAAAGACGCTTGGGGATTGTTCGGACAGACCTCTGAGGGATGGCCTCGGGTCCAGGCCATCACTCAGTTCGTCCATGACCATCTGACCTTCGGCTACCAGTTCGGCCGCGCCAACAAGACCGCATCAGAAGTTTTTCGCGAAAAAACAGGCGTTTGCCGCGATTTTGCGCATTTGTCGATCGCGCTTTGTCGCGCAATGAATATTCCGGCACGTTATGCCAGCGGTTATCTGGGTGACGTTGGCGTTCCATATTCAGGCGCGGGCGATTTCTGCGCCTGGTTTGAAGTGTATCTTGGCGAGCGCTGGCATACATTCGATGCGCGCTACAACACCCCCAGGATTGGCAGGGTTCTCATGGTGCGGGGTGCAGATGCGGCCGACGTGGCCATGATCACGTCGTTCGGAAACTACCAGCTGAGATTTTTCAAGGTCTGGACCGATGAACTGGAAGATGGGCTCGAAGATACTGTCATTCATGAGATGCTACAGACCCGGCCCGGAGGAGAGGCATTGATCTTCCCCTCATCTGCCAGGGAGGCTTGAAGAGGGGCATCCCTACCGTCTAGGCAAGAGGCAAACAGATGATCGCCTGATCAAACACATCGGATGGCCGTTTCAGCCCGAGGTTGTTTTGTTGTGTTACCGTTGATGACCGCTATGAACGACATGTTGGCCCAGCTTGCCGGCGAGATGCTGTCAAACTGCCGTTCCCATACAGAGAGACGAATACCATGGACCTCATCCAGCTTATCTACGCCTCTCAACCCTTTGGATACGATAGCGCGATGCTTGGTGGCATTTTGATTGATGCGCGAAGATGCAACGAACGAGATGGCATTACAGGCGCGCTTGTTTGCCGACACGATATCTACCTTCAATTGCTCGAAGGACCCGCAGACCGGGTCAAAGCCACATATTCGCGCATTTGCCATGATGACCGCCACACAGCCGTGAAAAGGCTTGTCAGCCAGACTGTCACCGACCGCATGTTTGGTGCTTGGGCCATGCTTCATGACCCAGAGAAGTCAGTAATCTGGACGATGAAGGAAATCTCAGATGGCGTCCTTGAACGTTCACCCCAAGCCGACGTCATAGGCTTGTTCGAAAGTATCTCCAGGAATGCAGATCCCAAGGGGTACAGATAGCGAGCCGTTTTCTGAAAGCGGTCAATGAGGATGTGCTACCGGGTGTCTGCTTCGTCCCGCAAGGCGGACCTAATTGGTATCTCAAAACGAAGCCAAGCTAAGAAAGGCGCCGCTATCCCGCCTTCGTTCCTCGAAGCTCAGCCCGATGAAGCTCGGGGTGTGCTCGCCCAGACCCACCACCTTTGGCCCGCGGTCTTGCCATCGCGCGGCTATGCAACGAGCGGGTCCAATGGCAGCATTGGACCGTTTCAACCCTCATCATCACGCTCAATTCCTGTTGGATGCAGAACGTCTTTGCAAGATGATGGAACTGTCAGGCCTTACCTGAGCAGGGTAACGAATTGTTCCCATTCAAGCAGGTTCACTTTCAGGATCCGGACGGTCGCATAGGTGAGAATGGCACCGCAGACAAAATAGATCGGCACACGCCATAAGGCGTAGCGGCGAAGGAAGAGGCCGATGAAGCCGAGGAGCAGCGACAGCGCCACAAGAGCGAGCGCGATAAGAAAGCCGCCATTCATAAAGGTTCGTGCTGTCTCGGTTCCGATCACCTGGGCCGTTGCGGACAGGAACATGTAAAAGCAGGAGATCGCGCCGAAGGCAAAACCGAGAAGCGAGAAAAAGATCGGCCCGCCCTTGGAGGGCTGCGACCTAGACGGCGCCGTTGTGACGGAAGACTGCGCGGCGGGGCGCTTTCCTGGGACCGCCCGCGTGATCAGCACAGCCGAGATCAACAGCGCCGCGACACCTGCAAGGCCAAGCCACCCCGTAGTTCCCAACTGGCTGTTGTCCACGATGGCGTCGTAGTTGTCGTAGGCATGTTTGACCATTTGAATGCCGATGGCCATGAGGATTGCGCCGACAGCCAGGACGGCATGGTTCGCCTTCTTTGCTCCTCGCTCCGGCGCATGCCCGGCGGCTGGTGGCATACGCTGTTGCGCACTGGCGTTGATACGGCGGAGACGATCCTAAAAACTGTGTTGGACACGGGTAAATGCTCCTAATCTGAAAGTATTTTGCGAGTTCGCGCGTAGCGGGAAAAATGGCAGAATTGGTTCGAAATCGCAGGTGACGTGGCTAGAGCGTAATGCGCTTGGCTGGAAAAAATCCGGAGCGATCATTGGACGGGCTGAGTGACGAACCGCGCAGCGACGGGGCGCGGTTTGGCGATCCAACCGCCCAGCCATAGCGCTTTATCCCAGCAACTGGCGCGCGACATGGCTGCGAAGAACCAAAACCAGCCCAGTCGCCGTGCCGAGGGGGCGGCCCGGCGAAGCGCGGCAGCCTGGGGCCTTGCTTCTGCTCGGGGCTCGAAGGTCATCTCCGGACCGTCTCAACCTATCATCATTGCGTACCCGGCTGTACAGATCGGCCTAGCTGACCCGCCGCTGATCGAAGCTGAGTTCGATAAAGCTGGGTGTGTGTTCGCCCAGCCCGACGACCTTGGGGCCTCTATCACGGTCTTCCCGGCGACCCCGCGACCTGCCGTTGGACTTCACCTCTGATTTTGGCTTGTCGGATTTGGTGCGGGCAGGCTCGTCCTCGTCCTTGGCCTTGGGTTTCGCCCTGGCCTTGGGTTCCGCCCTGGCCTTGGGTTCCGCTTCGATTTTGAGCGGGTTTTCGATTCGCGGGATCTCTTTCTGGATCAGCCTTTCGATCGCGGCGAAGTTCTTTTCGTCCCGCGGCACGCAGATCATCATCGCCTTGCCTTCGCGCCCGGCGCGCCCTGTTCGCCCGATGCGGTGAACGTAGTCTTCCGCATGGCTTGGCACGTCGTAGTTGAAGACATGGCTGACACTGGGCACATCGAGGCCGCGCGCGGCAACGTCCGACGCCACAAGGATCCGAAGACTGCCATCCCGGAATGCGTCGAGCGTTTTGGTCCGCTGGGATTGATCCAGGTCACCGTGGATCGGAGAGGCATTGTAACCGTGTTTGGCCAATGACTTAGCAACGATATCGACGTCGGTCTTGCGGTTGCAGAAGATAATCGCGTTGGTGCATTTCTCACCTTCGGAATCGATCAGCTGGCGCAGCAAGTCGCGCTTTTCCTTGGCTTCCCGATCCCTGCGCGAGCCTTT
>JBCBOD010000124.1:0-11054 GCA_039821425.1 Pseudomonadota bacterium | reverse complement strand
CGGCAAAGGCCGTGAAGCTGGCTATGGCAGCGGCGATTATGCGTCTCATGGGCGCCCTTTGTGAAATGCGTCTGCGCTAGGAAGTACGCCAAAGACGCAAGGGATCAACCCGGCATACGGGGATGTGAGCGCGGGTTACTGCTCTTCCGGAACCGCAGGCACGGCAATCCCCAAGGCTGCAAGGCGGGCTGCTTCGGCGAAAGGGTCGAGCACCTGGCCTGCAAAGGCGGGGAAATACCGATCACGTCCAAGCGGGTTCAACACATTGGACAGCCGTGCCCGTTCCAGCCGCGCTTCATCTTCTGCCGCCAGCGTGGCGCGGATAGCAGGATCAACACCGTAACGGTTACTTTGCGTCACCAGCGCGCCATCGCGGGCCGGGATGCCACCGGCTTGTGCGCTGGGCGTGCCGCCCAAGGCGCGGATCGCATCCGCCTCTGGCGTTGGATCTGTACGGTTGATTCCACCGGGGGTCGGCTCTGGCAGGCTACGATCTTCGGGGATTTCCAATGCGCCCACCGGGATCACCTGAAATTCATCCGGCCCACCGCCAGCCGACTGCAGATCGCGCAGCGGGCGGTCCGTGTTGCCGCAGGCCACAAGGGCCGTGCAAAGCAAGACCGGCAGAATGGGCAGACGCATGGGTGTCACCTTTCCTCGTTTGGCCAAGTCCTAGCCGATGCAGGCGGCAGGGTCACGCCGCTTTCTTCTTGTCGTCCGCAAGAAAGGCGAGACCGATAGCACCGATAAAGATGCAGATGTCGGCGACGTTGAAGGCGTAGGGGTTGACGATCCCGCAGCAGGACATGTTCAGGAAATCCGCAACCGCCCCGTAGAAAAACCGATCAATCACATTCCCCATCGCCCCACCGACAAGCAGACCGCCAGCGATGTAGACCCATTTTGTCGCCTCAATCCGGTTGAGCCACCAGATCACGAAGCCCGTAATCGCAAAGGCGACTCCGATCAGCACCCAGCGCATGTCGAAATCTGCAAAGAGGCCGAAGTTCACGCCACGGTTCCAGGCCATCCGCAGGACCAGGAAGGGTGGAAAAACCTCTACCGGCGGCGGATACGGCAGTTGCGTGGTATCAGCTGTGACCCGTCCCCATGTCAGCCCGAAAACCCGGAACAGCACGAAGAACTTGATCACCTGATCCAACAGGAAGATCCAGAGGGCAGTCCAGAACATCAGGCGCATGGGGCGTGTCCTTTAGTGACGGAAGTGGCGCATGCCGGTAAAGACCATGGCGATCCCGGCCTCATCTGCGGCGGCGATCACCTCATCATCGCGCATGGACCCGCCGGGTTGGATGACGCATGTGGCACCGGCCGCCGCCGCCTCCATCAACCCATCGGCGAAAGGAAAGAACGCATCTGACGCCACGGCAGAGCCTTGCGTAAGCGGTTCTGGCAGGCCCATCGCCTCGGCCATCCGCTCGGCTTTCTTGGCCGCAATCAGGGCACTGTCGAGCCGTGACATCTGGCCCGCACCCACGCCCACGGTCGCCTTGTCCTTCACATAGACGATGGCGTTGGATTTGACGTGTTTGGCGACCTTCCAGGCAAAAAGAAGGTCGGCCATCTGTGCATCCGTCGGGGCCAGTTTGGTGACGACCTTCAGATCATCCATGCCGACATAGCCGGTGTCCTTGTCCTGCACCAACATACCACCAGCAACCTGCCGGTAGGTCGTAATCGGCGCCTGCACATCCGGCAGGCGGTCGGTTGTCAGCAGGCGCAGGTTCTTCTTTGCGGCAAAGACGGCCTTGGCAGCCTCCGACGCACCGGGTGCGATGACAACTTCGGTGAAAATCTCGGTGATGGATTTGGCTGTCGCCTCATCGAGGGGCTGGTTCAGAGCCACAATCCCGCCGAAGGCGCTGATGCGATCGCAGTCGAAGGCGTTTTGATAGGCCTCAAGAAGGGTCGCGCCGCGGGCCACACCGCAAGGGTTGGCGTGTTTGATGATTGCCACGGCAGGGCCATCGGCAGGGTCAAATTCCGCCACCAGTTCGAACGCCGCGTCGGTGTCGTTGATGTTGTTGTAGGACAGCTCCTTGCCCTGATGCTGCAGGGCGGTCGCCACACCGGGCCGGTTGGTCCCATCGGTGTAGAACGCCGCCGCCTGATGGCTGTTTTCGCCATAGCGCATGGTCTGCTTGAAGGTTCCGGTGAATGATCTGCGGCGTGGGCTTTCGGCCCCGATAGCACCCGCCATCCAGGTGCTCACAGCTGTGTCGTAGGCTGCCGTGCGGGCATAGGCCGTTTGCGCGAGGCGCTGCCGCAGGGCAAGCGACGTCTGCCCGCCGTTGGCATCGAGTTCCGCAAGCAGGGCCGCGTAATCCTCCACATCCGTCACCACGGTTACATCGGCGTGGTTCTTGGCAGCAGAGCGGATCATCGCAGGGCCACCGATATCGATGTTCTCGATGCAGGTCTGATAGTCAGCCCCTTTGGCCACGGTTTCCTCAAACGGGTAGAGGTTGACCACTAGCAGATCGATGGGCCCGATGTTGTGCTCGACCATCGCATCCCGGTGGCTTTCCAGATCGCGACGGGCGAGCAGACCGCCATGCACGACAGGGTGCAGTGTCTTGACCCGGCCATCCATCATTTCGGGAAAGCCCGTCACGTCGGCCACATCGCGCACATCAAGCCCGGCATCACGTAGCGCCTTGGCCGAACCACCCGTAGACAGAAGTTCGACACCCCGCGCAGCCAGGGCCTGTGCCAGTTCGACCAAACCGGTCTTGTCAGAGACGGAAAGGAGCGCGCGGCGCAGCGGGGCAAGGTCGGTCATGGATGGGCCTCTTCAGCGTTAGGACATGCCCAGCGGGTCAGCCTCGGCAAGGTCACGCACGGCGGTGGGCGTGTCCTGGGCCTTGGCAATCGACCAGCGGACGCGCGTGCCATAGGCGATTGCGCGGCCAGATAAAACCACCTGTTGCGTCTGACGCGGCTTTAGGCGCCCCATTTCCAGGTAGACCGAAGGCATCAGGCGCATTTCGACGTCCCCGCGCATGCGCAAGGTCCAGACTTCGCCTGATTTCAGGGTCAGTGAAACGACAGAGCCCCGTGTGTCGATCTCTGCCGCGACATCAGGGTGCAGGTGGAACCTGATGTCATAGGGAATGCCGTCGCCGTCAGCTGTCTTCAGTGCCTTGTCAAAGCGGTGCTGGTCGGCCGGGGTCAGCGTGGCCAGAACGTCTTCGCCCTGCAGATGCCGCCCATCGACGCTCAGCTGCAGAATGCGGGCATGGGTCAGCCCGTGGGTCTGCTGGTATCCATCGTGAGAAATTTCCAACTTGCGCCAGTCAAGGTCCTGGCTGAATTCCACGCGCACCAGTTTTGGCGTTTCGCGCAAAAGTTCTGCCCCTTTCGGCCCGCGCGCTCGTTCAGTCAAATGCGAGGAAGAGACGCCACCAAGACCCAATGTGCTGTGGCTGGGTGTGGCGCGGCTTGCCCGCCGCCAGTCGGACCCAAGGCGCGCGCCGGACCCACAGCTGACAATCATAGGTCGGCGGCCCGAGGTCAGTTCAATTGCCAGCGTGCTGGCGTGCCCATCCTCTGACGCCTCCCCCTTTGGCGGTATGGCGGCATCGGCAATCAGCGAGGTGCGCCCGCCGGTGACCCTGGCATAGCCCATCTGGACGCCGGGCTCTGGTTGGGCCGTGTTCCCACTGTTGAACAGTGCCGCGTCAAGCCGCCCTGCAATCCCCTTGCCGCCCCCATGAAACCGGGCAAGCGTGCCGTCAGTGTGGCGCAGGGCGCGCAGGGTGGGGGCGATCCGGCTAATCGCGCGCTCAAGCATGAGCGGTGGTGTGTGCCCGCTCCGGTCCAGAATTTCACGACACCAGATCAGATGGCTGAAAATTGTCAGCAGCATCTCTGGATTGCGCTCGGGGATACCGCCTTGGGCGTCGATGACCTCCTGACAGTGGGTTGCGAGCGCATGTGCGGCCTCCGGGATGTGCGGCGCCATGCTTTGTAGGATTACGCCTGCATGGATCAGCCCGGTCAGGGTTTCGAACATCGGCAGGCCCGGGGGGGCGGTGCGCCAACGACGCGACACGAACAAGGTCTGGCGCGCGAGACTTTGGAACACACGATCGGTCTCTGCATCGGGCAGACCATGCGTCAGGAATGCGCCGTGATTGATCCACCGTGTCAGGCGTTGCCCCGTCAGCTGCGGCGTCCATCCCGGCCCCCGGCCACTGCCATAGCGTGCAATCCAATCGGTGACCCAGGCCTGCGCCTTGGCGCGCGCGTGCTCATCCCCGAGAGCCGCCAGATCATCCAGCCACACGCATCCTTGAATTTCTGCAGTGACGCCGCGTCTGTCAGAACCAATGTCCCAGATCGCAGCATCTTTCGCCTCGACCAGATGCCCGGAGAACAGAAACTGCCCCAAAACCAGTTGCTGGCCCCGCTCTGGCAGGCCGATGCTGCGCGGCTCCGGCAATGTGAGGAAAGAGGTTGTCACATCCGCGCGGCCAGCGCGCCGCGCATGGAATCGGTGCATCAAAGTGGTCGCGAATGACCGCAATGAAGGGCTTTGTGTCAACGTGCGTGTCTCTGCTCTGCGCCGTGTGGGGCCTCGTTGGCATTGACCTTAGGAAAAGCTGCCGCGCAAGTCACGCAGGCTTTGTCAGAACCGCCATGTAAAATCCATCCATCCCGCCCTGATCTGCCCAGTAGTCGGGGCGCAGGCGCAGCCCGCCTTCGGCTGTGATCCATGCGGGGTCAATTCCCGGACGGTCAAGCGCTAACCGATCCACCGACAAACCGGGGTGACGGGTCAGCGCCTCTTCGACCTGGACTTCACCTTCGTCCGGCAACAACGAACAGGTGCAGAATACCAGTCGCCCGCCCGGTTTCAGCAAGCCCAGCGCGTGATCCAGCAGTCTTTCCTGCTGATCAATCAGCGCAGCAAACTCGGACCCATCCTTGGCATGCGGCAGGTCGGGATGGCGGCGCATTGTGCCTGTGGCCGAACAGGGCGCGTCCAGCAGTGCCGCGTCAAATCCACCTGTCGTGAAGGCGAAGGCGTCATCCGTCACCAGCCTCGCCTGCAATCCGGTCCGGGCGAGGTTTTCTTCGATCCGCGCAACCCGTTTGGCCGAGATATCAAGCGCTGTGACCTCCGCCCCTGCGCTGGCCAGTTGCATTGTCTTGCCGCCCGGTGCCGCGCAGAGGTCGAGCACGCGCTGTCCCGTCACATCACCCAAGAGTTTGACGGGCAAAGCGGCTGCCGCGTCCTGCACCCACCAATCGCCGCTTGCGTAGCCCGGCAAAGCCGAAACCTGCCCCGCGTCCGCCAGTCGCACTGTGCCTGTTGGCAGCACAGTGCCGCCGACTGCCTTCGCCACCGCAACCGGATCGGATTTTGCGGTCAGGTCTAGCGGTCCACCAGCAAACTGCATCGCTTCCATCGCGGTGACGGCCGGGCGGCCCCAGGCAGACACCAAAGGCCCGCGGAGCCAGTTGGGCAATTTCGGAATGGGCGCGTTCTCCCATACCTGCGCGTCCAATGCGGCCACCTTGCGCAGCACCGCATTTGTCAGCCCCTTCATGGACTGTGTGCGCTTGTTGCGGGCTACGATTTCGACATAGGCGTTTACAACGCCATGGGCGGCCTCGCCTGCCATCAGCTCTGTCACGCCAAGGCGCAGCGCATGGGCCACGTGGGGCGGTGGGGCCTTTTTCAGGAAGGGTTCCAACAGGTGATCAATGCGCCCCATCCCGCGCAGGGTATCCACGGCAAGGCGCTGGGCGCGGGCACGATCTTCGGGTTCCAGCCGCGACAGCGCTCCGCCTGCGATCAGCTCTGCCAGCAGTTTGCCTTCACCAGTGATCTGCATCAGCAGATAATGCGCAGTACGGCGGGCGGGCAGACCTGTGGGGCTCATTTTGTCTCACTTGCAGCGGGGTGGGGCGGACGTATATCAAACCCGTGACCCCGACAAGGAGTGCTCGAAATGACTGACGCGCCAAAGGATCTGCCCCCTGCCGCCCAGCGTGCGCTGGCCGAGGCCGAGGAGCGGCGCAAGAAAGCCAAGGCGCAAGAAATGCCGACAGAGCTGGGCGGGCGTGACGGGCCCGAACCCGTCCGCTTTGGCGATTGGGAAAAGAAGGGTATCGCGATCGACTTCTGATCAAGGGTTCTGCGCGTTACCGGCTGTCACCCCCCGGGGCAGCGGTATAGACTTGGCGAACTGCCACGGGGGAATCACCATTGCGCGCAACACGTCTCATCAGCCTTCTTGCTTGCCTGACCCTTGCTGCCTGCGGTCTGCCCCGCGGTGCCGGCTTTCAGTCAGAGGTGCTGGCAGCTTCAAACGCCAACACAGCGGCAGAGGGTGAAGCGCCTGTCTATGACTTCGCGGTCTATGAAGTGACGCGCGAAACCTTGCCCGTGATCGCGGGCTGGCCAAGCGGCGGACCTGCATCCATGCCGTGGCTGCGCGCACAGGAACAGCCCGCGTCACTGCTGATCGCCCCGGGCGACGCGGTGCAGCTGACCATTTGGGATGCCGAAGAAAACTCTCTGCTGGCTGGCACCGGGCAGCGGACAACACAGCTGCAGACGGCCGTGGTCAGCTCAGATGGCAGGATTTTCGTGCCCTACATCGGCGAGCTGCGGATCGCTGGCATGTCGCCCAGTACGGCGCGCGAGCGGATCGAGGAGGAGCTTGTGCGCACGATCCCTTCTGCTCAGGTGCAGTTGGTGGTGGAGCCGGGGCGGCTGAACCCGGCCAACCTTGCCTCTGGTGACGCGGCCCCGGGGCTCTATCCGCTGCCGGACCGCAATTTCACCCTGCTCGATCTCTTCTCGCAGGCCGGTGGCCCGACGCCTGATGTTGTCAGCCCGCAGGTGCGCCTCGTACGGGATGGCCGCACATTTGGCATCCCGTTTGACCGGTTGCTGACAACCCCGTCACTGAACCCAACCGTGCAGGGCGGCGACCGGATCTATGTCGAGGATGATGACCGTAAATTCATGACCCTTGGCGCCACGGGCAGCCAATCCATTTTCAGCTTCCCCGAAGAGGATCTTTCCGCGCTCGAGGCGCTTTCGCTGATTGGCGGGGTCAATGGTGGCACCGCCAACCCCGAGGCGGTGCTGATCTTGCGGGAATACGCGCCATCTGCCGTTTCTGACGGGATCAGCGGACCACCTCAGGAACGTGTGGTCTTCACCATTGACCTGACATCGGCTGATGGACTGTTTTCGGCCGGGCGGTTCATGCTGGAGGGGGATGATCTGATCTATGGCACTGAAAGCGTGCTTGGGCCTGCGCTCACCCTCTTTGGGCTGACGAACACGGTGTCTAGTTTGGCACCCACGAACTAAGGTTCAGAAAAGCAGAAGGTCCGGCGCCAAGAGCGCCGGATCGGCGATCCCCGCAACTGTCAGGCTGGTATCCGCGTCGAAGGCGATGACGGTGTCGCCTGCTACTTCGGTTGCGTAGATAAGTAAGAGGTCGGCGGCATTGGTCAGCCCCGTCCAGAGGACGGGATCAAGCTGGATCGTATCCACGCCACTTTCGAAATCACCGATCAAATCATGGCCGCTGTCAAAGACGAAAGTGTCCGCGCCTGCGTCACCCCAAAGCTGATCATCCCCAATCCCGCCTGACAGCGTGTCCGCGCCATCACCGCCCTCCAGCCGATCCTGTCCGTTACCACCGTTCAGGGTATCGTCGCCCGCGCCACCGCGCAGGTTGTCTGCGCCGCTATCGCCTTCCAGCCGGTCGTCACCCGCGCGCCCAAAGAGTGTATCATCGCCCGCAGCGCCAAAGACCTGATCCGCCCCACCGCCTGCAATCATCACATCCGCCGCGCCTGTGCCGAGCAAAAGGTCAGCAGCTTCTGTTCCAAGAGCAAATGTGCCCGGACCTGCCGTATCGTTTTCCAACAGTAGCCGAAGGTCGGCCAAATTCCCCCCGCTCAGGAGTTGCAACGGCAAGAGTGGGTCGTTGACGCCCGGTTCTGGCGGATCCGGTTCTGGCGGCGGTCCGTTGGGATCCGGCGGTGGTGTCTCTGGCCCCGGATACCCCGGTTGCAGACTGGCCGAGAGCCGTGACCCGCCGATCAGATCGGCGTTTGTCAGATCGCGGTAATCTATGGAGGTCCCTGCAGCGCTCTGCACGATCAGCACTTCATTCCCATAGGTGATCTGCACCCCGTCAGGCCGCAGGCTGAACCAAAGCTGGCTGATGTCGCGCAGCATCGGCCAGAGCGACAGATCAATGCGGTCCTCCCCCAAGGTGAAGTCGGTGATCATGTCCATGTCGCCATCCGGGGAGAGGATGAAAATGTCGGCAGCAGCGCCGCCCGTCAGCACATCCGCACCCGCCCCATCGCGCAGCACATCGTCGCCAGCATTTGCAAGGATCTGATCGTTCCCGTCGCCGCCATAGAGGTTGTCGCCCCCGGCGCCGCCGTTGAGCGTTTCACCCGCCGGATCGGCGAGGGCTGTGATCCCAGCAACGCCAGTGTCATACTGCAAATGGGTCACCCCGGCCTCGCTGCTGCTGGCCGCAAAGATGCTGAGCATTCCCGCCGATTGCTGCAGTGTCAGTGCGCTGACGTTGTCCAGCCCGATATCAACCGTATCCGCAATTGCTGACAAATGGATCAGCATCCCGCCTTCGAGGAGCTGAAACAGAGACACCCCGTCATCCGCCCCTGCGGCGGCGACGTAGGTCCGGTTGCCGTAAGTGAGAACCTCCACGCTTGTCACCCCACCAAAGCGGGTATCGCGTCCGTCGAGCAGATGATCGCGCATGATCATCGTGCCGTTGGCTGCTACCTCTATGACGCTCAGACTGTCGCTGCCAGCCGCACCCAGCACCGCATAAGCTTGTCCGCCAACGACGGCTGACGCGAGCGCCGTCGGTGCGCTGATCCCAAGCCCGTCATCTGCTGTCAGGGTCGTGGCGTTTCCAAAGGAACCGTCTGCAGTGACGAGGCGGGAGGTGACGCTGTTGGCCGCGCTACTCACTGTCAGCAGAATGTCCTGCCCTGCCACCTGCATGTGGGCGGTCGCGCTGATCCCGCCTGCAGGGTGGTCAGCGGTGCCGAGCGTCACCGCGTGGTCGGTCAACGTACCGCTGGCATCAAAGCGTAAACGGCCAACCCCGCTCTCACCCGCGAAGGCCCCGAAAACGGCGTAGCCGCCAAGGGCCAGTGGCATTGATGTACCGTGTTGAAACCCCGCGTAAGGTGCAGGGAGCAGGCCAAGGGTGTCGGGCGCGCCGAACGTGCCGCTAGCGCTGAGCGCGCGCAATTGGAGGCTGCCAGCGTTACCACCACCTGTGAGGATCATCGGCGCACCGTCCAATGGCAAAACCGTGAAGGTTCCGGACCCACCAGCAATGGGCGATCCTCCAAACTGCGCCGTGTCGGCAATCAGCGGTGCTGCGGTATCCGTGGTCCAGAGCCGCAGAACACCGTCATAGCGTGTGCTGCTGACGACAAAGGTCTCACTGCCAATGGTTACAGCATCCAGATCGGTGATCCGTGACCAGCCTTCAACCGCCGTTGGGACGCCATAGCCTGCGATGCTCAACCCGGTCATAGCCCCTTCCACCCTGTCCGCGCAGGGCGAAAGATGGTCACCAAAGACTTAACAATCGCTAAAGCCAGCTGCCCCGGGTCAGAGACCGCGGCATTTCCCGTAAATTTTAGGGGAATGTGACAATTCGCACAGAAGCTTGTCCCAAACGTCAGTATCACGATGGTGGGGAAGATGTTCGAGTAGTACCGGGTTACGATTAGTCTTCATTGCGCCTCGTGTCGCCAGGCACGGGGCGCTTTTACGTCTCGGGGTCGCGATAGCCGTTCGGGTTCTGCGATTGCCAGGCCCAGGTGCTCGCTGTCATATCCGCCAGATCATGCGTGGCCTGCCAGCCAAGCTCTGCGTGGGCGCGGGACGCATCCGCCTGCATCGCGGCAATGTCTCCTGCACGGCGGGTCGTGACTTCGGTTGGAATCGGCTTGCCTGCCACCTTGGCAAAGGCCGCAACCATCTCCTGCACGCTATAGGGTTGGCCAGTGCCGATGTTGAACGGCCGGGCACCTGTGTGCTGGGCGGCATAGTCCAGTGCCGCCACATGGGCGCGGGCCAGATCGACCACATGGATATAGTCGCGCTGGCCTGTACCATCGGGCGTGTCGTAGTCATCGCCGAAGATCTGCAACTTATCACGCTTTCCCACAGCAACCTGCGCGATGAAGGGCATCAGGTTGTTGGGGATATCCTGCGGGTCCTCCCCGATCCGGGCAGAGTGATGTGCGCCAACGGGATTGAAGTAACGCAGCATGACAGCGGTCGCCCCGTTATCAGCCGCACACCAATCCGTCAGCATCTGTTCGGCCATCAGCTTCGTGCGGCCATAGACCGATGTGGGGTTGGTCGGGTGCGCCTCGTCATAAGGCAGGTACGCCGGCTCTCCATAAACCGTGGCCGATGAGGAAAAGATCAACCGTTTGCAGCCCGCGCGCGCCATCGCTTGCAAGAGCGTCAGGGTGCCGCGCACATTCACATCATAATAGGCGAGCGGCTTTTCCGTGCTTTCTCCCACAGCCTTCAACCCGGCGAAGTGGATCACAGCCTGCGGTTGGAAATCCGCCATCAGTGCATCGAGCGTTTTTGCATCCCGCACGTCGCCCGTGACATCCGTGACAGTTCCGTTGGAGAGTGCCCGCACCCGGTTCAGGACCTCTGGCACCGCGTTGGTATAGTTGTCGAGCACGCAGACCTCGTGCCCCTGCGCCATGAGTTCCAGCAATGTGTGGCTGCCGATGTACCCGGCCCCGCCTGTCACCAAGACGCGCATCGCGTGATCCTTCCTTTGCTCTGCGCTTCTAGGCGGCGGGTCGCGGGCGATCAATGGGCGCTAGGCCCGTTCGTAGATATCGGCGTAGCGGGTGATGTCATCCTCGCCAAGGTAGGCGCCCGTCTGCACCTCGATCAACACCATGGGCAGTTTGCCGGGGTTTTCCAGCCTGTGACGCACGCCGATGGGGATGTAGACGGACTGATT
>JBCBOD010000216.1:0-2702 GCA_039821425.1 Pseudomonadota bacterium | reverse complement strand
GGTTGAGCTGCCAAGCGGCACCGAAATGGTGATGCCTGGCGACAACCTGAAGTTCAACGTGGAACTGATCGCGCCCATCGCCATGGAAGAAGGCCTGCGTTTCGCCATCCGCGAAGGCGGCCGCACCGTGGGTGCTGGCGTCGTTTCTAAAATCACAGAGTGATTTTGAAACAGCGGGTGGCAGGGGCTTTTGCGAAAGCAAAAGCGCCCGGGAACCCGCTCGGCTGAGAATAAAGAAAGGCCGCTCCAGATGGGGCGGCCTTTTGCTTTTCGCGCACCCATCTTTTGTCTTGACCCAAGCGACGTCGTCTAATGTGCTTGCGGACGCGACGCAGTGAGGTGATGGCGCATGACTGCTCAAGTCTACGCATTGCAGATCCACAATGACGATGTGACACCGATGGAGGATGTCGTCGCACTGCTCTGCGAGATTGGGCTTCCAAAGCCGGAAGCGGGCGAGTTGATGGTCGCGGTGCATAGCTGGGGCGTTTATCCCGTTGCCTTTGGCGCCAAGGACGACATCGCTGCGCGTCACGCCAAGATGCAAAAGGGGATTGCTTCGCGGGGTCTTGACCTGCGCATTGAGATCATCGGGCCTCTGGACGCGAATGCTGAGGAGGTCTGGCGCGCAGAGCGGCACGCTCAAATCTGGCCTTCACGCAGGGCATGGATCTTCGGTTTGATCGCGGGTGTCGTGCTGGGTGTCTTGCTCTGGCTGCTGATAAATCGGCTGATCTAGCCGAGCCCAATCGCAGAATCGGCCTGCGCGGTTGTTGCTGATACGAATGCGGACACAGCTGATTGCAGGGCGGCCATCTCTTCAGCAGACATCCTTTTCGGGACCTCCCCCCCAAACCGCGCAAATACCTTCGCACCACGCCCAAACGGCTTTGGCACCATCATCCGATCCCACGTGCTCAGCCGCCGGTGCCGTGTTGTGCTGAAAGCATAGCAAAAGACCGGGATCCCCGTGACCCGCGCCCATTCGAGCGGGGCGTTATTCAGTTCCAACGCGGGGCCCAATGGCCCGTCGCCTGTCATCCCGATGCTGACGCCCGCCTTGACCCGTTTCAGGATCTGGCGCGAGGCCGCGACGTTTGAGGTTTTGTCCGACATCTCCATTGCCTGCAGACCGCGGCTGCGTTGCAGCGCGCCAGAGACCCGGCCAACCGGCGATTTTGCATAGAGGCTGGAAAGAGGGCCTGCCGCGACAGGCCAGTGCAGCGCGGCCATGAGCGAGCGTTCATGCCACATCACCAGCAGGACAGGGCCGTTGGCGAGGGCGGCCTCCAACGCTGCCAGCCCTTCGACATGCCACCGTGTGGTCCGGTCGCAGAACGCCAGATAGGCCCGCGCCACCCGGGCGAGGACGGCGGCGAGCCGTTCTGACTTTTCGATGCGGCGGCGCAGTGACATGGCCCATCCGCCCCTTCCAAATTCGTGACGGCCTCGCTTGTCGCATTTTTGCGGGTAAACACAAGGGCAGCACCGCTTCCCCCTTGATCCCGCCGATGTTTCGGATTACGCCCACAGCCGGTCTAGGGGTATAGCTCAGTTGGTAGAGCGGCGGTCTCCAAAACCGTAGGTCCCGGGTTCAAGTCCTGGTGCCCCTGCCAGACCCATCCCCGCCATGCCGGAGGATTGCGCGCCTTATGCCAGATAGGCCCGACAGCATCATCTTTCATATCGGCGTTCACAAGACAGCGACATCGCATCTGCAGCGCTGCCTGCAACGGGCACGTGATCCGCTTGCCGCGGCAGGGGTCGCATATCGCGGGCCAGCCGACCTGCGGCTACCGGGGCAAAGTTTGCCGGCACGGTTCGGTTTCGGAAAGCACACGCAAAAAGGTATTGCGCCGGTACAGGCCCTCGCCGCGATGGCTGAAGGCGCCCAGCGGCTGGTGCTGAGCGAGGAGAACTTCATCGGCCCACTTCTACGCAGACCGCGGGATGCGGAAACGCCGCGCTACGCCGACGCTGGCGCACGCTTGGCGCAGCTGGCTGCCGCGCTGGGGCAAGAGGTTGATGTCTGCATGGCGATCCGCCATCCGCTGGGATTTCTCACCGCGGCCTATAGCCAGTCGCTGATTGCCGGGCAGATCATGCCGCCACAGCGATTTCAGCGGTTGAACTCCGCCAGCGCCGTGCGCTGGGTGGATCTGGCGGATGCCGTGCGACAGGCAGCGGGCGTGCGGTCGGTCACTCTCTGGCGGTATGAGGATTATCAGCCCCTCTTTCCGCAGATCATGACGGCATTGGTTGGCCCTGCGGCAAGCCACGTGGCCTACGTTGATCGCTACATTCACCGTGGGTTATCAGAGGCTGCTGTTGCCGCGGTCCTGCATCGCAACAAGGCAGATGGTCTGAACCTGACCGGGCAGGCGGCGCGCGAGCTTCACCCCGTCAGCGACCAGCATCCGGCCTTTAGCGGCTATGACGCGGACGCGCTTGCGATGGCCGATCAGGGCTATGCAGCGACCTGTGACAGGATTGCAGCGATGCAAGGCATCACCTTCCTGCGGCCGGGCGCGTGATAGTCTTGAAAACCGCTGACGGACCCCGTATGTCGCCACTGTTCAAACGCATAAGGATATATGCCCAATGGCCGCCAACCCGGTGAAGTTCATTCAGGAAGTCCGCGCCGAGGTGTCAAAGGTCGTCTGGCCGACCCGCCGCGAAGTGGTGATGACAACGATCATGGT
>JBCBOD010000182.1:0-4747 GCA_039821425.1 Pseudomonadota bacterium | reverse complement strand
GTTCCCGCCACGGGCGGTTCTGCTTGGCGCGGATAGGCCATGTGGCTTTGGTTGTCGGGGGCGGACAGGTTTCGCCCGTCCCAGCATTGCGGAAAGACCACCCGCACCTCGAGCAGGTCATCCAGCGCACAATCAGGCAGGGCGTCCACGTGATCCAGCGGATCACCGGTGTCGAACCATTGGCGATCAGTGTGCCAGCTTGCGCAGCGGAACTTGACCACATGTGTGCCTTGGGGCGCTGTTGCGTGGGCATTGCCGGCGATCATCCGAAGACCCTCGGGCGGCGGCTCTATCGATGCCGCGGGGACATGATACCCGGTCTTGTAGTAGAACAGGGGGTCAACATACGCGATCCGCGCGCCCCGCCCATCATAAAGCGCCGGCACCCAATAGGCCGAACGGTTGACTGCGTTCCCGTCACAGGTCGTGCGAGTCGCGCCACTCAGATCGGCGATCGTTGTGTGCGCATCGACAATGGGGTTGCCGAAGAATACGTGCTCATGCGCGGCCCCGGGTTGCCTGGGATATACCAGCGGGTCGTCATGGCTGATATGGGATTCAAGGCAATGGGTGCGAAAAGCGCCGCTGCCATCTGCACGCTGATCCACGGTGTCATTCGCCGGGACAAGCGCTCTAGACGTCGTCTGGGCAAAAGCGGGCGCCTGCGCAACGCTTGTGTAAATCAAGCCGGCCAGAAGTGTGGTGCGCACGACTAAAGCAAGTTGGTCCGAAAACGACCTCATCTCAACGGACAATCCCAGCAAGCTGTTTGACGCGAAGATGGCGTGTAGCACTTCCCCTGGCAAGCACGTCTCTGGCGTTAACTCATTTAAAGGCCCGTCAATGTTGCTCCTTCGGTCTTCTGAGCTTCGGATTTCAGTTTCTCAACTATCTCGCGCTCGCTCAGACCCTGTTCAGCGCGGCGCAAGACGAGCTCCGCATGGCGGATCCCATCTTCTTCGTACCCATAGAGAACTGACTGAGCTCTGATGTCAGTGGGGCCGGACAACCAAGAGCGGCGGCTCAATGGATCGATATAGAGCGTCGATTTGGAGTAGTGTTCGTCTCCGCTTGCGACGTCCGTTCTGGCGAACATGATCTCGTCCACGCCTTGATGTTCGAAGGGTTGGCTGATGCTGCGAAAGTGCGAGTCCATCTTTCCGTCCTCGCCAACTCCGTATCCCGTGATCGACAGCGACGCGACGTCCTGAAAAATCCGCCAAATGCCAAAGTGGGTTTTGCCATTTGCTTCGTAGGTGTAGGTCCACAGGCCCTTCACGAACTTGTTGCGGTGATAGAGCGCAAGCAGGGCATCGGAGCGATTGATCAGCCAGTACACCAGCAGGATCAGTAGCCGAAAAAGCCCGATGCTTGTGAAGAACGTAATCAGCCATCCGACATGTGGCTGAATGTCATTGATGTTGGAGAGCAGATTGCTGAGCGCCATGATGTAGGAAATCGTAACCAGCAGAATGATGATGTTCACTTTTTCAAGGATGTTCATGGCGCTCATAACTCGGTGCTGTCGGAGTGACCTGTTGCCCGGTGTTGAAGGGTGGCAAACGAGAATTTCGCACCGCCCTTCCTGAACCGCGCATCACACGGGCTGCGACTGGCTCTGGATCATCCAAAGCAGCCCGAAGAGAAGAAGAGCAGCGGAAACGGTACTGGCGACCGTTCGCACCGAATTCCAGAACGTCCACCGGGGGACGTATGTCTCAAGCCAATAGTCGCGCGTGGTGCCCGATGACATCTCCATGCCTGCGAGTGCCTCGTTCATCGGTACGTTGCAGAAGACGGTGACGCCGAAACAGCCGATGAGATAGACCAGCCCGGCCATCATGATCAGTGTTCCCGCGGCGCCGGAGACGTCGAAAGCGCCATAGCCCGCAACAATCACCGAAACGGCTGCCATACCGAGAAACAACGCCATGAACACCCAGCGAAACACCTCGCGGTTGATGACCTGCATGGCCTCGACGCCGCCATGGCCAGCCGTCAGTGCGAGAGACCGCATGATGAAGTCCGAAAAGGCGAGAAACACGCCGCCGACGAGGGCATAGGCGAGGATTGCGAATTGCATAAGAAGGAAGAAAGCAGTCGACATTTTGGGAACTCCTGTTGAGGGTGACGTGGCGGGAAAGCCGTGCCTCCCGCCGCGTGGTGCGAGGATCAGGCGGCGGCAGACCAGGCGCCTGCGGCCATTGCGGTCTGTGCGAACTCTGCGAAGTCGCGCGGTTTGCGGCCCAGAGCGCGCTCTACTCCGTCGCTCGTGTAGGCGTTGCGGCCATCCAGCGTTTCACGGGCGATCTGCGTAAACACCTCGGCCACGAAGTCACCGCCGGAGACCGCGACATTTGCGTGAAAGTCCTCAAACGTGATGGGAATATGCTGGATCGGACGGCCCAATGTGGCAGTCAGCACATCTGCCATCTCGGCGAATGTCATCAGGCGCGGGCCAGTGACTTCATAGCGTTCGCCGATATGGCCCTCTTCGGTGAGGGCGGCGACCACCACATCGGCGATATCGTCGATGTCGATGATCGGCTCAGGCATATCGCCACCCGGCATCGGCAGCACGCCGCCCAGGATTGGGTCGCGCAGATAGCCTTCGCTGAAGTTTTGCGCAAACCACGCCGCCCGCACGATGGTGAAGGGCAGGCCCGAGTTGCGGACGATCTCTTCGCCCATGCTGGCGAAATGCTCGCCGCGGCCCGAGAGCAGGACGATATGCTGCAGCCCGGTCTCAGTCGCGACCTTGGTAAACGCCTCCAGTTTCTCGACCGCCCCGGGAAAAGCGAGATCCGGGAAGTAGGTGACATAGGCCTTTGAAACGCCGCTGAGGACAGGCGCCCAGGTGGCAGGGTCTTCCCAATCGAAGGGCGTTTCGGACCGCCGGGCACCGCGCCGCACGGCCACGCCTTTGGCTTCGAGTTTGCTGGCAACGCGAGAGCCGGTCTTGCCGGTGGCGCCGATCACGAGGATGGGTTGGTCAATCATTGTCTGTCTCCTTGGTTGAAGTTGATGACCAAGGTTTAGAGAGACCGACCGGGCCGGTATTGACCGCGATTGCCACGGTTTTGACAACGGCTGCCAATCTGGTTGCGCATTGGACCATGCCGCAAAACGAATGGCGGCGCTGGAATGTCCAACGCCGCCCTTATCGGTCGTAGTTTTTCGATGTGGTCATTCGGCCTCGTAGAGGGTGAATTGCATATCTGCAGCTTCTTCTCGAAGAGGTTTGCAGGCCGTGTATTCAGGCGAGGCAAACCATGTCTTGGCCGTGGCGGCGTCAGGGAAGCTGACAATTGCGATGGACTGCATTGCGTTCTCCCCAACCAGCGCGCTGACCTTGTCGCCGATGGCGACAAACTCGCCTCCGTGAGCCAAAACTGTTGGGCCTGCCGCTTCGGCGTAGACGTCCATTTTCTCGGGATTTTTCACGTCGAAACGTGCAACGATAAGTGCGGTCATTTTCTCTCTCTCCTTGGGTCAAGTTGATGACCAAGGTCTAGACAGACCGACGGGTGCCGGTATTGACTGCGCTTGCCATGGTTTTGACATCGGTTGCCATCACGGCAGGTCGAGGGGCCTTATCGGAGCGACTTTCGATAGGTCGCCGGTGTGATACCCATCCACCGTTTGAAAGCGCGGTTGAAAGCGCTTTGCTCGGAATACCCGGTGAGGAACGCAATCTCGGACAGCGCGTAGCGTTCTTCCTGCAGCATGGCTATGGCGATCTCGCGGCGTGTTTCTTCGGTCAATGTCTGAAAACTCAGCCCCTGTTCTGCGAGACGCCGGTGAAACGACCGGGCACTCAGGCCCAAACTGCGTGCGATGTCCGCCATCTTGGGCAGGCCTTCGCTGAGCGCGCGCGCGATTTCGCCCTTTGTTTGCGTTTGCAAAGCGGGTGTGTCGTCGATCTGCGCCAGTTCCTGATCGAGATGCGCGACAAGAAACTGCGTGATCCCTTCGTCCCCAAGCACATTGGGTTCGGACAGAGACTGACGAGAAAGGAGCAACGCATCCTTGTCAGCCTCGAAATGAACGGGACAGCCGAAAAAAGCTTCGTGATGAACGAGCGTTTTCGGAGCTGGATGCTGGAAGTAGACCTCGATCGGTGAAAACGGTCGCGGGGACACTTGCCGACTGAGCGATACGGTACTGGCCAAGGTTGCCTCGATCGAGATGCGCATTCCGAGCCGCCGGGGGCCTTCCCGGTGCTGCACATACAGCGTTCCCCGAGCTGTTTCGTCCAGTTCGTACTGCGCGACACTGGTCCAGAGGCGCCAGTATCGCGCCACGCGCGACAGTGAGCCAAGCAGATTGGGTGCCGCTTTCCAAGCCAAGCCCAGCGCGCCGTATTCGTCAGGACGCATCGCCCCACCAACGATCAATGGCAAAGACGTTATGTCGATCTGCTCGGCCATCAACTCGATCATGCCGTAGTAGGCTTCTTCATCAAGCATGTGCTTGGGGTCCCACGCGCCTTCCGCATCAATACCAACGGATGCGAGCACTGCGTTTGCATCAATGGCATCGCCTGCGACGCCAACGACCTTTCGAGCAAAGAGCGAAGTCACCTGACCCATGGAATGAGGCTAGGCCAGTCGTAACCACTATCCAAGTCTTGCGGCGTCAAAGCTGTCACTACCCTTTCCTTGATGGATAACGGCTTTGTCCGCGTCTTGCTCATTGCCCGACGAAACCTCGCTGCGCTCGACATGAAGGGCTGCTCTTACCGCCG
>JBCBOD010000016.1:0-42176 GCA_039821425.1 Pseudomonadota bacterium | reverse complement strand
GCCTATCCCGCGCCAAATCGCGGCGGTCCCAAGTGGACTTTCCCAAACGAAGCCGAGCATCATCGGGTCGGTCGCGCCCTCAAAGCCCATGCCGGATATCCGTGCCGCACGAATGCCGAAGCGGACGGCTAGGACGACGAGACCGAAAAGGGCCGCACCAACAGCGAGCTTCCGTGCCAGCTGGAGGACAGACACGTCGGCACGCTTTGAGAAGGCAAAGGAAAACAGAACGCCCCCCATCGCGAGCAGCGCCGCGCCATAGCCAACCGCCTTGGCCACGATCGCCAAGACGACAAGACCGTCGATCGGTGCGAGTCCGGTCACTCAGCGACCGTGAAGGAGAAGCTGCCCTGCATCGGGTGGCCGTCTGACGCCATGCCGCGCCAGTCGAAGCGATAGCTTCCGGGCGCAAGGACTTCCACAGGCGTGGCCCGGAATTCCGTTGCGGGGTCCATATCCGTCTCGCGGTCGATTTCGACGTCGCCATCTGGAGAGGTGAGCGTGACTGAAATGATCCGCATCGGATCATCGAACCGCATTGAAAGCTCCGGCACTTCGGTGACTGTCGCACCGTTGGCGGGTGTCGTTGCCTCGGACTTGGAATGCGCAAAAGCAAAAGCGGGAGCAACTACAACGGCCAGGCCGAGAAGAGTTTGTTTGATCATCTGAATTTTCCTCTATTCGGACTGGGCATTCAGTTCGTCGTGATACTGACGAAGGTCATCTGGCCAAGTCGACTTGATGAAAGACAGCACCGCAATGATCTCGTCATCGGTGAGCACACCCTCATAGATAGGCATGCCGGATGGCGGCGCGTTCTCCATCAGACCGGCAAGCCCATATTTGGTCAGGGTAAAAAGCGTTTCATCATCATGGTGCCACGTATGGCCTGTTGCGTCATGTGGCGGTGCTGGCAGCAGTCCATCTTCTCCACGCATCCGCCAGTTTGGCTGCCCCTCTAGGCGCAAACCATGGCAAGCGGCACATTGGTCTGCGTAGATGCCTTGGCCCACGGCGATCACTTCGGCGTCGTCAGGCATCAAAATACCAACCGTTTGGGAAGGTTGCGCCAGAACAAATGCGGCTGCGAAACCGGCGAGCGTGAGCCCACCGGTTAGCAAAACGGCTTTCCGACTTACCATCAGGTGTCGAACGGCTGCGCCGTGCCAGCGCGGTAGTAAACCGTGCCGGTGCCAGCCTCTCCACCAAACGCAATGACATCGTAGCGGGCGGACGGGTCGTCGCCCATGCCAGGAGAACCCATCGGCATGCCTGGAACAGCAAGCCCAGTGATGTCTGGGCGATCCCGCAAGACTGCTTCCAGTGCTTCGAACGGCACATGCCCTTCGAAGACATAACCATCCGCTTCAATGGTGTGACAGGAGGCGAGCTCAAGCGGAATGCCGCGCTCAGACTTTTGCGCCTCGGGATCGGTCAGTTCCTCGACGGTGACGGCGTAGCCGCGTGCGCGAGCTAGGTCAGCCCAGGCGTGACAGCACCCGCAGCCTGGCGACGCGAGAACGCGCATAGGTGTTTCAGCACGAGCAGGCAGGGCAGCCATGACAAGAGCTGTTGCAGATAGGGTGGCGAAGTGACGACGTGTGATCATATCTGTCGGTCCTCTGATTTGAAAGTTGAATGAATGAGCGGGCAAGCGCCCGTTGCCGCTCAGACTTTCGGAGGACCGGTTGGGACAGCGAGCGTCAGGTTTGAAAAGTCGAAATCAGCGTAAAACACACTAACGACCGATCTGCTCGCGGGATTGACCTGCGCAATAGCAGAAGTGGCCGCGAGATCGCCAAAACAGGGCATTGACCCCATGCCGTTGGTTGCGTCGCAGCAGTCCGCGAGCGCCTTCTCAGCATCAGCCAAAGGATCGCTTTCTGACATTTGGGCGTGGTGGTCGGCGTGGTCCGATCCATGGTTCAAGCCATGCATGACAGACGCGGTGGAGGCACCGGCGAATGCAACAACAAGAATGAACGAGAGAACCAAGCGAAACATACCCAATACCTACTGGGGGTATATGGCTTTGACAAGTCACGAGGATGTGTCGCCGTAATCGAGCCTAGTTGCATCCGTTATGGCTACGCCACATCTCCGGGTCATGCCCCTCAGGAATAGAGGCACAGGGATCATTTGAATAACCGCGCGAAACCGAGTAGCGGCTGACCTGGGCATCAGTCAGCAGTGGCAAAGCCAACAGATGGGCATTCAGATGAACGAGGCGGAGGGCTGCCCGTGCTCGACCGGCTTCTGTGACCAATCGTTCAAGCACCTCGGCATCTGGCGCACCTTGTTGAAAAACTCCGTCCAACGCTTGTTCTGCCGCAATGAAGCGTTCGCCAGCCGTTATGGCGTCTGCCTGCATCTGCGCTCGGATCGCCTCGATATCGCTACGCTGCTGTTCGGTCAGACCAATTTCATCGGCAAACTCGATCAAATGTGTCGGCCCCGGAACGCCATTGAGTTCGGCGGCGCGGGCGAGTCCCCACCCGCCGCCGCGCGCGATTTCTTCCAAGTCCTGCTCCGAGAGAGACTTGATAAATCGTGTTTGCTCGCCCGCGTAAGCGGAAGGTGTTGAACCATAATTTCCATCGTGGGTCTGAGACAACGCGATGTTGGGGAAAGCCATCAAAAGAATTGCAAAGTGTTTGATACCCATAATTGACGTCCTTGGTCGATCCAGCGTTAGCATCGAGGCATTGCATAACGCGGGCGAAACTGAACATGATAGAAATCATGTCAGATCATTGGCTTCATTATTTTGATGGCGCATCTAGCCGAACGTTGGACGCAGGTGAAACGCTGTTTCGGCGAGGCGACCAAGTTGAATGGGCGTTTCTGATAAACGAAGGGCGCCTCTTCTTGCAGCGGGCGCTGCAAGATGGGGAGCTTTTGACACTACATACAGCAAATGCGGGTGATCTGGTGGCCGAAGCGTCCCTTTTTGCGGATCGATATCACTGCGATGCTGTTACGGATATCGCGACAACGGTCTCAATGATCCCCAAAGCCAAGTTGGTCGCGCATTTGGAGAATGTCGCTTCATCAAATCGTCTTTCGATCAAAGCTTTCGAGCGCACTGCGAGAGAGATACAGGGGTTGCGCACCCGCATTGAAATTATGCGCAGGCGAAGAGTGGCAGATCGTCTTGATGCCTATCTAGAACTCTTTGACCACCCGAAAGACGGTGAGTGGGTGCGCGTCGCTGATTGGATCGGGGTGAGCCCACCCGCACTCTATCGTGAGCTTGCGAAGCGTCGCGAGAACAATGCGAGCAAAACCTAAACACATACACCGAACATGATGTGCAGCTTGCTTTCAAACCCTGGCATCGCGATTGCTACAATCCTCAAATCAGTGTTCATTCCCGCAAAACTTGTGATCGGCAAGAGATGCGAGAACGTAGCAATCTTCCGAAACGCCGCCGCCGTCACAGCCTTTGGATAACCGAACGAGCTCTTTTTCGAGTGCACGTAGACGTTTGATCTTTGCCTTGACCTCCGAAAGCTGCGCGACCGCGATGTCCGTCGCGGCCTGACATGAACGATCCGGGTGACCCTGAAGCTCAATCAGCTCGGAGATCGCTTCAATCGAGAAGCCAAGGTCGCGCGCGTGTTTGATGAAGCTTAGGCGCTCCAATCCCGCCACATCATAGCGGCGTTGGTTGCCTTCGGTGCGTTCAGGCTCGGAAAGCAAGCCCATCTCTTCATAGTAGCGGATGGTTGGCACTTTTACCTTCGTGCGCTTTGAAAGCTCTCCGATAGAAAACATCAAAATACCTCTTGAACCTCTAGTGACTAGAGACACTACACTATTCTCAAGACAGATTCAAAAGGGCTTTCCAATGTCAGGATGTTGCGGACATGACGCCAAGTTCGACGGCGTATCGGACGATTACAAAAGGCGGCTATGGATCGTCATCGCATTGAACGCGACGATGTTCGTGGTCGAGATGACCGCCGGTCACTACGCAAAGTCACAGGCCCTTCAGGCCGACGCCCTCGACTTTCTGGGGGACGCGCTGACCTACGGCATCTCGCTTGCGGTGATCGGCGCTTCAATCAGGGCGCGGACGAATGCAGCACTCGCCAAAGGGGTGAGCTTACTCCTCATGGGCCTTTGGGTGTTCGGATCGACTTTGTACCGTGTTTTCTATGTCGGCGTCCCCGAAGCCGAAATCATGGGAGTCGTTGGCTTCTTCGCTCTCGTGACCAATCTCGCAAGCGTCCTACTGCTCGTCCGTTACAAGGATGGGGACGCGAACGTGCGCTCAGTCTGGCTTTGCTCACGCAATGACGCCATAGGTAATGTAGCGGTTATGTTCGCGGCTCTGGGTGTCTGGGGTACCGCCACAGGGTGGCCTGATCTTATCGTTGCTGCGATCATGGCGAGCTTGTTCCTGTCTTCGGCATTCCAGATCGTGCGCCAAGCATTGGCGGAACGGAAAGAGGCTTCAGCACACACTCACGCCGAGGCGTAATGGAAATCTCCCTCACCCTTTTGGGCCTAGGGATTGCAGGGGCTACCTTGGCGGCAATCATCTGGTCCATCGCGTTTCCCGCGCAAAGACTGTGGCCTCCGCGCAGATACACGCATTGGACGCCGATTTTGGTTTGGGTGCCGACTTTCACGCTTTTCGGTGTCCTTCTGGCACTTGGTGTTCTGGGTTGGGGACAAATTGAGCTTCCGCGATGGGTTCGGAATGGATTGGGGGTCCCACTCATTGTCTTGGGCAACCTTGCGGTTTGGACAGAAGTTTCTCGCTTTGGCATCCCGCAGACGGGCGGTGAGGTTGGAAACCTGAAGACAGACGGCCTCTATCGGTATTCACGAAACCCACAATACGTAGCCGACACAGCGATGATAGTCGGCTGGATGCTTCTGACCGCTGCACCGCTGGTCTTTCTGGTAGGGGCCGCCGCCATCCTTGTTTTGCTCGTTGCGCCTTTGGCAGAAGAGCCGTGGTTGAGAAAGACGTATGGCTTGTCATACCAGCAGTATCGCGGCCAAGTGCGACGATTTTTGTGAGTGAAGTGTCGCGCGGCATTGACCTTCGCCGGTTCAACATGCCTATGCTCAAAGTGCGGTGGTCGGTCGCAGTGCGTCCGGCTGAAAAGGGAACGAGGTGAAAATCCTCGACTGCCCCTGCAACTGTAAGCGGCGAGCAAGCCCGAAACTGCACCACTGACACATGTGTTGGGAAGGTCCGGGGGCGCGTTGAACCGCGAGTCAGGAGACCTGCCGCCAACGCAACCGCCGAGACCTCGGCACCAAATGTCGTCAGGAAGGACGGCAAGGAGACTGGATATGCATATTGAACCCGGCGTCGTAGATGGCGCAAAAATGGTCCTCGCCTATGGCACGGCAGCAGCCGCAGGGGGTTACTCCCTCAAACTTGCGGCAGATGACCTGAAAACACATTCGGCTATCTCATTTGGAGTGCGCAGCGTTCTGGCTGTCGCAGCCGTTTTCCTCTTTTTCGAAGTCTTCCCGCACTTTGCCGTTGGCATCTCGGAGGTTCACTTCATCCTAGGGACAACAATTCTGCTATTGCTTGGCGCTGGACCAGCAGCGGTCGGCTTAGCAGGCGGTTTGCTAGTCCAAGGTATGCTCTTCGCACCCACGGACATGCCAATGTTCTTCGTCAACGTCACCACGCTGCTCTTCCCGCTGTTCGTCATCGACGCATTGGCCAAACGCATCATTCCCGAACAGAAGGCTTTTGTTGACTGCAACTACAGCGAAGTCCTGAAGCTGTCTTTCGCCTACCAAGGCGGCGTGATCGCTTGGGTCGCCTTCTGGGCATTCTATGGTCAGGGCTTTGGAGCCGAGAATATGTCAGCCGTGGCCAGCTTTGGTGCGGCTTACCTTTTGGTTGTGCTGATCGAGCCAGTTGCTGACCTGGCGGTTCTGGCTGGCGCAAAGCTGCTACGCGACAGCAAGCAAAACGGTTTGTTCGCGCAACGGCTTTTCAAGCCAGCTTAGCAAACGGGTTTCTGGCGGATCCGAAGATGGGGCCGCCCTTTTCCATACTACCAACGGAAGCAGACAATAGCTGCGGAACAGAATGCCCGTAACTCTGGGCTCGTTCGAGAGCTTCGCCGCGATCTGCACCAAGGGCTGGTCTGATTTTGGATCGACGTTTGCTGCGTGTCGCACGAACAGGCAGGATGCTGACGAAGCTGACTTTCGCCACCTTTCTGCCAATGACTGCTTTATCACCTTTAATATAGAGCCTCCTAGGTCACGTTTCTGCTTGAGCGTTCAGAAATGAACTATACCGTTGAGCTAATGGATGATGTTCGCTTCTTAGATTTTGTTTTCAACGACCAATTGCGCCGACTGACGAAAGGTGATGCCGACGTCGCGATTGGTGCCCGTGCTTTCGATTTGTTGAGCCATCTGATTGCAAATCGTGACCGAGTGGTTAGCCGTGATGAAGTTATGGCGGCTGTTTGGCCAGATGCAATGGTCGGAGATAACAACCTGAATGTCCAAGTGGCTAATCTGCGTCTAGCACTTGGTGCGAACGCCATTGCCACTGTCCCAGGACGTGGTCTGAGGTTTGCGTTGAACGTCGAGACCGACCTACTCATTCCGGAGATTGCCGAGCGTTCTTCGGTGGTCGTGTTGCCGTTTTCCAACTATTGCGGCGATGCAAAACTGGATTGGATCGCGGACAGTGTTGTCGAAGATATCACTACCGAGCTGTCGCGCTTCCGTGACCTTTTCGTCGTCGCACGCAATTCTGCTGTTGCATATCTGGATATGCCTCGCGACCTGCGCAAAATCACACGAGAACTAGGTGTCCGCTATGTTGTTGAGGGCAGCATACGTATCTCCTCGGATATGTTACGTGTAACTGTCCAACTCATCGACGCGACCTCTGGCAACCAGATTTGGGCGGAGAGCTTCAAAGCCAATTTGGCCGATCAACTCGAAACGGAAGAACGGATCGTAAGAAGGATTGTGACTTCGCTTGCTCCCTGGATCGATAGGGCCGAAGCGAAGCGCGTTCAGAGAACAGCTCCCGAAGACTTGGCCGCTCACGGCATTGCACGCAAAGGCTGGGCAATCATTTCCGGCGGTGAGATGACGTATGATCCGGTACCGCGCAATAGCGCGAGAGAACACGCACGAAAGGCTTTGGCACTTGACCCGCAAAATGGCCTCGCATGGCGTGTCCTGGCTTGGGTAGGTTGGTGGAATGTTTATCATGGA
The DNA here is from genome assembly GCA_039821425.1 of Pseudomonadota bacterium. Classification (GTDB taxonomy): domain Bacteria; phylum Pseudomonadota; class Alphaproteobacteria; order Rhodobacterales; family Rhodobacteraceae; genus Yoonia. The sequence goes on along the minus strand of JBCBOD010000016.1, from coordinate 34,949 downwards.
ACAACTGGCTCCATGCCAGCTTCGTTGGCTGAGAGTATCGAAGCTGCGACCCGTGCAATTGCGGTCGATCAAACCGACCATCACGCTAGAAGGCTCCGCGCCCTTTTGCATTTTATGAACCAGGATTCTGAGAACGGCTTGCCGGAGCTTCGACAAGCACATCAGATGAACCCGAACTGTGCGGTAACACTAGCTTGGCTTGGGTTGTATGAAGGATTTTATGGAGACCCGTCCCGGGGCGTTCCTCTGGTCGAAGCGGCCCTGCGACGCAGCCCACGCGACCCTGCCAAAGGGTCGCTCTTGGCCGCACTGGGGTTTGCTCAGTTTACTGTCCGTGACTACCGCTCCGCCGTGCAAACCGCTCAGTCAGCCCTCGCTGAGTCCGCCAGCAGCGCGACCCCATTGATCATTTTATCGATTGCATTTGTTGGGCTTGGCCAGATTGATCAAGCCAAATCCGCTTACGCACGGGTCGCAGAAATCGCGCCCAGTCTGGTAGAAGCCCGATTAGCCGGAAAGTGGCTGAGCACAAATCCTGACTATGTCGGGCGCGCGGATTTGTTCTTCCGGATCGCCGCTGGACTTGACGCTGCAGAAGCGGCTGAAGAACTCCTATAGACAAAATATCACGGCCAAATTTTAGAAATTTTTAGCCGGACCTATAGCGGTCATTTTCGCCGCCGCGTTTTTGTTGATCAAGACGGCTTCAAGCCAAATGATCAAAGGACAAAGACAACATGACGACGGAAACACTGGCTCTGATAGCCGCATACTTGATGTGCTCTGAAGCTGCAGAAGTTCGGGTTTTGAATGCCTCCGAGATTGAGAGCTGCACGTCGATCTATATGCAAGTGAAGCTGAGTTTCGTTCCCGATATCCAAGTCTACGACTACCAAAGAGCCGCAGCCACCGAACGTGCCACTTTGAACCAGCAGGGGTATGCTGGCTATTTGGCGTGGCGAGTGTCAAATCCAGACCTGGTTCAAGACATGGAAGCGAATGCCAGGATGTTCGTAACTGGACAAGCTGACCAATCAGAATCCCGTTGATCAGAACTCCAATCCCCCGTGTCCCAGACGGTCAAACTACACTTGCGGGCCGTAGTCTTCATGATGAGCAGTCCGGCGACCACCAATGATAGATGAGGCAAATGCTGAGCATCCGGAGGACGCTGGCAACACAGAGCTTAGTGATCGAGAAATCGAAGCCCGCGTTTTCAGAGAACTGGAGGCGAAACAACGGGAATGGGACTCCTATGTGGACCAGGCGACGGTCGTTTTCCAATACCCTGACAACCGGACCCTACTTCAGCGGATCGCGGCATGGTGGCACTTGCGATGCCAAAGCAGGGATAGAAAACCGAAAAATTGATCTCGGTTCTGAGCCTGACGGACTGAATTGCAATTGGCGATTCCAATAAGTTAAGTCACGAAGCCGAGTTCAAAGCTTCGTTTCTGCCTGCTACCAACCGAAAGCGGACATTTGTGCAGGCCGCAGCATCGTTCAAATTGGGCTCGGGGACTAAGCCGCTCTCGCGGCAATGGCGCTTGTTGCTGAGGTAGCGCGTTGAACATTGTGTTGGCGGATTTTGCGATGTGACTGACGTGCCTGACGATTGAGGTTTCTCAATCGGACAGGAGGTTCCCATGACACAGGAGAAGATGAGCCCGCTGCGTGCGCGGATGATCGAGGACATGCGTATTCGCGGGATGGCGGAGACATCGCAGAAGGCCCATATCCGGGCGCTGAAGGATTTCACGGCCTTTCTTGGGCGTTCACCGGATACCGCAACCCCAGATGAACTGCGCGCCTATCAGCTTCACATGACCGACACCGAAGTCACGCCTTCGGTCTACAATTCCCGGATCACGGCGCTGCGGTTCTTCTTCGGCATGACCTGCAATCGGGAGGACATGAAGAAGTACATGCAGTTCCGCACCGAGCCCCGGAAGCAGCCGATCGTGCTCAGCTTCGAGGTGGTCTCGGCGATTTTGTCCGCGGCCCCTGGGCCGGGTCTAAAGTACCGGGCCGCGCTCGGCATCGGGTATGGCGCAGGGCTGCGCGCCTCCGAGGTGACCAATCTCAAGGTGCGGGACATCGACAGTGACCGCATGCTGATCCATGTCGAGCGCGGTAAGGGTGGCAAGGATCGCGACGTGATGCTGTCGCCATCCTTGCTAGAGCTTCTGCGAGATTACTGGCGCGAGGCGCGTCCACAGGGCTGGCTGTTCCCCGGGCAGAGCCGTGTCGAACCCTTGTCTCCGCGCTCGCTCAATCGTGCCTTCAACTCTGCAAAGGCGATGGCTGGGATCAAGAAGCCTGCGACGCTGCACTCGCTCAGACACAGCTTTGCCACCCATCTGCTTGAGGCCGATACAGACGTCCGGGTGATCCAGGTGCTCCTCGGCCACGCCAAATTGACCACGACGGCGCGATACACCCACGTGGCGACCAAGACGCTGCGCAATGTATCCAGCCCGTTTGAGCACATCCAGGATGTGACCTGACGGGCGTTGCTGCGTGCCGCGGCACGCGCTGGAGGTTGCCGACATCTTCCGTGATCATGGGCCTGCCTATCGGCGGGCCAATGCGGGGCACCTGAGCCTGGGGCAACTCAAGGTCATGTCGTCCATTGAAGCCTGCCGGACAGAGGCGCTCGGCGGACATGTGGCAGCCTGCACAAAGTGCAACTGCCAGCATATTGCCTACAACAGTTGCAAGAACCGGCATTGCCCCAAGTGCCAGGGACCGGCGGCGCGTGACTGGATGGTCGCCCGCGCCGAAGACTTGTTGCCAGTGGAGTATTTCCACCTGGTCTTCACGCTGCCAGCCGAAATTGCCCGCATCGCCTATTGGAACAAACGGGCGGTCTATGGACTTTTATTCAAGACCTCGGCTGAGACGGTCATGACCATCGCTGGTGATCCCAAGCGTCTCGGCGCACGCGTCGGCATGACCAGCGTCCTGCACACTTGGGGATCGGCAATGACCCACCATCCGCACATCCACATGATCGTGCCCGGTGGAGGATTATCACCTGACGGCACAAGGTGGGTCGCTTCCAAACCGGGCTTCTTCCTGCATGTCCGAGTGTTGTCTCGGTTGTTCCGACGCTTGTTCATCGAAGGGCTGATCGCGCTGCATCGGACCGGGCAGCTTGCCTTCTTCGGTGACCTGACCAAGCTGGCGGACGCCGAAGCCTTTGCCGCGTATCTCGCTCCGCTGCGCAAAACCGACTGGGTGGTCTATGCCAAACCGCCCTTCGGAGGACCCAAGCAGGTGCTGGCCTATCTCAGCCGCTATACCCACCGGATCGCGATCTCAAACAGCCGCCTCGTTAGCGCCGATGCGGGCACCGTGGCGTTCCGCTGGAAAGACTACAGGATCAAGCGGGGAGATCGCATGAAGGTCATGCGGCTTGCGACAGATGAGTTCATACGCCGATACCTAATCCACGTTCTCCCCGACGGCTTCCACCGCATCCGCCACTACGGCCTTCTCGCTTCCGCGCAGCGCAAAGCCAACATCGCGAAGATCCTTACATTGCTCGGTGCGCAAAAGGCCACGCCAGAAGACACGCCCAGTGTCGAGACCGTCCCACTGACATTGCGAGAGCCATGCCCCGACTGCGGCTGGGTGATGCGCATCATCGAGACGTTAAAACGTGGCGAGACGCCAAGATCCCGCGCTCCACCGAGGAAACAGGCCGCATGACCGGAGGCCGGTTCATACCATCATTCGCACGCCGGTTGGCCCAGCCAAACAGGCCAAACTCACTTGCCCGAAACCATGCCACAAGCCGCGCAGAGAACACTCAATCAAGCGCATCATGGGTAGACCCACGCCAAAGCGGCACACCGATCGCCTGGTCAACCACCTTCAAAGACAAAATCCGCGTCTCCGCAAAAGCCAAAGACCCCACCGGCAACGCTCTTTCCCCATAGACCGCACCCAGGCCCCGCGGCTTCCTCCCTGAGAAGTTTGTCAACGCGGGCCACAGTCAATCCAAGCCGATCCCGCGCGCAATGGCCCGCGTCGAAAAACCTTCATCTCTGCCGACATTTGCCGCAGGCGAAACGAAGGTCTGCTCCCAAGTGAGGTGAGGATACTTCTCGGTTATCGTTACTCCGCCCCTGAGACCTGATGGCCCCTGCCGCGCCCTCGCGTTCGCGCAACCGCGCTCTTCAGGCTCCGGTCGGTAGTGCCGACCTCCGCCCGGAACATCCGACCCGGTCAGACCCTGCTCAAATATGGCCCTTTCACCGTCTCCTCCGGAGCCGCTGGAAGGGCCGTTCGCATGGGTCTGCCTCGGGCCGATGATCCGAACTTGTAGGGTTTCGATCCCTGGGGCAACGGAACTCCGTTCCTTGAGTCTTTCTGGTCTCCTTGTCGGTCGCGCTTTGCGCTCGGACCAAGGAGACGTTGCTTTAGAACCCGCTGGGTTCTCGCGCACGCAACCAAAATAGACAGGACCCGTGTCCTCGCGGCGTGGCCGCTGCGGGCCGCACCAGTCCCATCGATTTTGGTGGCGTTTGCTCACTCCGGCACTTCGCCAGTGGGTCAGGTTTTAGAGACGCGCCCCTCGAAGGGGCTTGGCTCAAAACCAGACAGCAAGGGGCAAAGACCCCATCCAACCACAAAGGAGCAAACGGATGGAGAAAGAGAAAGATACCTCAAATGAGGCTCAGGCGGAGGCCGCTTTGGCGGCCAAGATCGCCGAACAGAATGACAGGTTTCGGCGGACGTGGGGTGCGGATTTCACGGTGCCGGGTCAGATCGTTCTGACACGCGGCGTGGCCGACATGTCACCCGCCGCCAAGGCCATCATCATGCAACGGGTGCAAGGCTTCGACGTCTTCACCGAGGACAACGATCCTTACGGCGATCACGGCTTCGGGGCGTTTGAGTTCGAGGTTGCCGGCAACGACTACCACATCTTCTGGAAGATCGATCTCTACGACACCGACTACAGCATGGGCAGTGACGACCCGGCGAACCCCACGGTGACCCGCCGCGTCCTCACCGTCATGCACGCCTCCGAATACTGACCATCGAGCAGCCGCTAGGACGCGCGGACCGCGTGTGATCGCACGAAGCACGCCCGTCCCAGCGGAACCCAACCAACCCACTTTTCCAACCAACCGAGAAGGATGACTTCCATGACCAACCAATCCAAACACAACGCTGACGCGACCATCATCTACGCATCCCTCGACCAGCTTTATCTGCACGAGTTGAACCCGCGCCAAGAGGTGGCGCAGAAGGCCGTGGAGGCGCTGGCCGAGAGCATCAAGACCTGTGGGCTGTTACAGAACCTTGGCGGGCTACAAGACGACACCGGCAAGATCGGTATCGTGGCCGGTGGCCGCCGTCTTCGAGCACTGGCCTATCTTGCCGAAAGCGATCCGGCACAGGAGACCAGAAAATCCATCCCCGTCCTGCTGGCCAAAGATGCGACGCAGGCCGAGGTCTGGGCGAATGCCGAAAATACAGCCCGCGCCGATCTCGACCCCGCAGACGAAATCCGCGCCTATGGCCGGATGGCACAGTCACAGGCCAGTGCGGATGACATCGCGAGCGCATTCGGTGTCACTGTCGCCCATGTCAAAGGCCGCTTGAAACTCGCCCATCTGCCCGTCGCGGCATTGGATGCGCTTAAGGCCAAAACGATCAACCTGACCGTGGCGCAGAAGCTAACGACAGCGGACGACGAGAAACTGATCCTTGAAGTGCTCCAGCTGATCGCGGAGGGTCGGATCACGCATACCAACCAGATCGATGGGGTACTGCACCCGAAGGCCGTGAAGTCAACGGACCGCTGTGCTTTGTTTATCGGGGTGCAGGCCTACGAGGAGGCGGGCGGCAAGATCGCGCGTGATCTCTTCTCGGATGATGTCTTCTTCGAAGATCGGGAGGTTCTGGACGAGGTCTTTGCCGAACGGTTGGGAGCAGCAGCAGAGACCGTCGCGCAAGACGCGGGCTGGGCATGGGTGATGACCCATGAGGACGCCTATCTGTCGTGGAACTTCATGGAAGAGAACAGGTTCGAGCGGGTCTATCCGGTCGAGGGTGTTCTTTCGGATGATCTCGCGGAGCGCTACGACGAACTTGCAGAGCTTGCCGAAGGCGATGTGCTGAACGAGGCGGGAGAAGCCGAACTCGAGAAACTGCAAGCCATCCTTGATGGAGACTTCACCGAGGACCAAAAGGCGCTGGCCGGGTGCGTGGTCCATGTGGGTCAAGACGGTCAGTTGCAGGTCACTGGCGGCTTGGTTCGGCCGGAAGAAAAGAAGGCCGCGATTGAGGCGGGCATTCTGGCCCCTTCGCATCATGGCTCTGCCGAGAAGGCCCCAAAGAACCCGTACTCGCAAAAGCTGCGCGACGATCTGGATGCAATCAAACTGGCCGCGATGCAAAACGCGATGCTGGACCAGCCGGACCTGCTGCTTGATCTTCTGACGTTCCAGTTGAGCGGTATGACCGGGTTCCGGGATGTGCTGGGTCTCACGACTGGACAATCGAGCAACACACCGTCCTGTGCCGATGGGTTCTCTGTAGACAAGCGGTTGAGCATGCCAGATACCGCGCCTCCGGATCGCTGGGACGTGGACCTCAAGAAAGTTTTTGCCACGTTCAAGAAGAAGGGCAAGAAGCACCGCGATGCGGAACTGACCCGGCTGCTTGCGAAGCTTCTGACCGGCAGAGACACGGACTTCACGGAATTCCTTGAACAGAAATCCGGTGCGGCGATCCGGAAGGTCTGGACGCCGACGGCAGAAAACCTCTTCAAGCGGGTGTCCGGTCCGATGATGGAAGGCATCTATTGCGAGCTTCTTGACATCAGTCCCACCGACGAGCGGGCCAAAGCCTTCGCCAAGATGAAGAAGGGCGAGAAGGCGGAAACGTTGGAGGACCTGTTCTCGGACCCGGCCAAGCAGAAGCTGCATGGCGTGACGGAGGCACAAAGGGCCCGCATCGATACTTGGGTGCCCGACTACTTCGGCTGAGCAAGGGTTGGGGGCGGTACTACACCGCCCCCAATCCGAAAAACAAAACCGCATCGCCAAGAGAAAAGACCGACCTCGGTCTCAAAGCGGTTCACCGATCGAGAAGGACGTTCAAGATGACGACGCTCACAAAGTCGCTGCACCGGGTCTGGAAGTCCGCTCAGCTTTACATCGGATTTCATCGTGACCCAGGAGGTCGGGAGCGCGAAGAGCCGCATGTCTGGCCCCTCAAGAACGGGCGCGCGACGATCCACGAAGACCCAGACGAGCAGGAGGTTTTTGTCGTCCTGAAATCTGCCGACGGCGATACGGCACAGGATGTGCAGATCAAGCTGCGCCCGGATGTGATCGTCCTGAGACGGGACTACAAAGATGCCTGGGAAGGTGTGGTCGTGGACCCCTTCACAGTCTCAGTGAAGGTTGGTGGTGTTTCGATCCGGATCAATTACGACGGGTCCATCACCCGGGACGACGGCGACAGCAGGACCTGGGTAGAAGCCGATGGCCGCATTCTGAAGAAGACCGAGTTTGTGGACGCGGCCATGTCGGCTGACGGCACCGAACTCTCGCGCCGAACCCCGGACAACCTCACGGCCATCACAGAGCGGGGCCTGATCTCAAAAGACCGATAGAGACCGCTGAGGCTCTAGGCAGGCGCGCCCTGGATGCTGCGCGCTTAAGTGAGGATTGTCGGATGCGTCTTTTCACGCGTCTGCGGGCACGCGGCGGCTTATGTGGAGGCGTGTAAAACGCTTTGCCCTTATCGGGTTGCGGTGCCGTTCAGAACACCGATGTCCACTCGATCTCCTTTCGTTTTCTTCTTGATGCAATCTGCGGGACCTGGCCCGTCTGCCGGTCGCCTTCCGCTCCCTTCAAGCAGAACTTTCCCCTGTGCGCTGCGCGCCCATTCCTCGCGAGACAAAGTTTCGCCTGACATCCGATCCGGACGGTCCCGCTTGTTCGTTTGCATCGAAAACGAAAGGAGATCGATATGGCCAAGTACTTCACAGTCACCACACCCGAGACCGGCAAAGACGGAAAGACCCGCTTCCACAAAGTCGGCGTCGCCTTCCCCCAGAGTGAGAGCGCCAAGTCGCACATGACGATCCAGCTCTTCGCCACGCCGATCAACGGGGAGCTCGTCCTCTTCGAGCCCCGGTCGGACGATACCGACGAAGACCCGGTGACGGAGTGACCGCCTTTGGGGAGGGGTGACTCCCCCCCAATTCTTCGTGCCCTCTCAAGGGTCGGTCGCATCCGTGTCCGGCCCCTTTCGTAGCCAAGAACGCCGCCAGGACCGGGCGCTCGTCGGGACGCCCGTGTCGCCAATTATGCTGAGGTTTTGGAGGCCGTAAGGGCAAAGGCCGGCACGTCCCTGTTCCCCGATCCACGGTTGAATTGAGAGCTCAATCTGGGCGGCCTCGCGGCTCTGCCGCTCGGCGAGAAGCGGAATACAAGGCCGCCTGTGGCTGATCATACGAACATATATCATTGACACTTCAATATAGCATCGTATGGTGAGGGTGGCCTTGTATGAAGGTGGCAGGAAATAGGGGGGCTTTCTTCCGCATGTCCCGTTCGAAGCGTCTAACCGATCATGAGAAGATGGAGATCGTCCGCGAGGCGGCGGAGGGTGTCTCGACCTCTGATCTTGGCGAGCGCTTCGGGGTGACGTCACGGGCAGTGCGGTATGTCCTGAAGGCGGACGAGGAACGGCAGAAGGACACCGCCGTTGCGACGGCCGCCGTAACAGTAAAGCTGACGCCCAATGAACTGGAGGCCCTCGATCAGGTGTTCGCCGCAGCGGGGATCGAGACACGTACGGAGGGACTCAGACGGCTCATCCAGGCGTCTGGTGGGACCTTCGTTCCGGACGTCCAGCTGGCAGCCGAAATGGCACGCTATCGGACCTCTCTGAACGAGCTTGGCAATGGGGTGGCGCAGCTCACGAAACGCATGGCTGAGGCCAACCAAACGGGGCAGGTGGCAGCGGCTTTTTCGGAGCTGCAGCTTGCCCAGATGCGCGGGCTGGCCCGGTTCGTTTTGGACTCTGCGGATGAGATCGATCTGCTCATTCGTCGGCGTCGCGACGCGATGCAGCTGGAGGCAACAGCGGCCTTGAGGGAGTTTGCCCATGCCGCTGAATGACGCCGTTGATGCCGTCACGGGCGAAGTCTTCCGGGATGGCTGGAGCCGCATCCGGGGCTCCATGCAAGGGCTCCATGTCTCCAAGCAGAAGCAACTCATCCGGGCGGCAGCGGGGCACCGCGCGGCGGTCTTCAAGGCGATCCGGGGCGGGGGCACACATTCCAAATCCGAGCTCTCAAACCAGCTCGGATATCTCACAACCAAGTCCACTCACATCGTGGACAGTTCCGGGTTCCTGGATGGCAAAGCGAAGCTCGAGCCAAAGGAGATAAAGGACCTTACCGAGCGCTTCGCGAAGCGCTGGAGCGCGGGGTTCAAACCGAAGCTCGGGCAGACGACCCACATGCTTCTGTCTTACCCGATCGGGACGCGCGGCGAAGACGTGCGCGACATCACGTCGAAGGTCGCGGAGCGGTTCTTCCAAACCGATGAGGGACACTTCGACTACATCATTGCGGTCCATGAGGACCGAGATCATCCCCATGCGCATATCGTCCTGAACCGGCGGTCCCAGGAGGGGGAGTTTTTCTTCCTAGGCCGCGATCACCGGTTCAACTACGACGACTTCCGTTTGGCGATGGTCGAAGAGGCTGAGAAGTTCGGCGTCCGCCTGGAGGCGACCCGACGGGTCGATCGGGGTGTGATCCAGTATCCCGCCCGGACGCGCGAGGTCTATGCCGCCAAGGATGAGGGCAGGGCGCCAGAGCCAAGGCCGCGGGTGGGGGCAGACCTTGAGCGCGCGCTGGCCGAGATCGCGAACACGAAGAAGGTCTTTCACGCGCTTGCCGCCGAGGTCTCAAGAGAGGCCCGCGAGGATATCTCTGAAGCACTCTTCCGGGCCGGAGAACTCTTGGCGCGGGGCGGCAAACTGAATTTGGACGGAGGTGTCTATATGCCCGAGGAGCAAAGCTTTGATGATCTGAGGATCAGATATGCCGAACAGGTCGAACGCGTGCAGGGCGTGATCGCCGAGAAGCCAGAGGCAGAGCGACCGCCTCTCGAACGCCGCCTCAACGAAATCCAGTCTCGCCTGGCGCATATGCAGCCGCTCGGATTGCGATCTGTGACGCTCATCGAAAAACCGTCAGACGGCGGGGTCTACTCCGAAGCCAATATCGACCGGGATCAGTTGGAGCGGCTAAGAGAACCAGACGTCAGGGCGCAGGTCGATACCGCACTCGGAGGCACAGGGATCAGCTCTTCGGTGGTCATCGCTCGGATGGAGACAGGCGCGCAGAACGCGGCGCTCGAGCGGCAATGGATCGCGGACGATCTGAAGCGGGTGGCGGAAACCGATGGGCTGAACCTGGATCGTCGTTCCGATCTGGAAACAGCCCGAGAAACGCTCAACCGTGCCCATGTACAGCTTGGGATTACGCTCGAGCGAAACGAGGTCCTGCGCGACGATGGCGTCATCGACGAGCGGCAGGATGAGCTCTTTGTCGATCGGGGCGAACGAATGGCAGAGGCCATACGTCAACCCGATACCGAACGCGCGGCCGCTTCGGTGCCGCGCTTGGCTGGGCAGGTGCAACGCATCATCGATCATGAGCGCGCGGGCAATTTGACGTCGCCATTCGACGATGACGCGCAGAGGCTGAGCTATCGCGAGGCCGTCGAACGGGAACTCGACGAGGCGCAGATCGACCGGTTGCGCGAGGGGAACGTCGATGTCCTGAAAGACCAAATCGAGGACCGCCTGGACCGGCTCTACGCGGCCAAGGCTTACCTGAAATCCGACGCCGCGACTGCGAACAGCGAGGCCGCACGGGCCGTGGTCGAAGAGATCGCCGACCGAGAATACGAGTTGCACCGCGCCGATCTTGTCGATGGCGAAAGCGAACGCGGGGAAACCCACTGATGGCTGGCATGGGAAGAGGTCGTCTCGCCGTCGGCGTGGTGCTGGTCTCGCTCGTGGCCGTCGCCATGGGCTACGTGATCGCCTCGGCTGTGCTGACCTTCCGCGATCTGGGGTTCCAGGCCGAAATCGACTTCTTCTACATCGCGGAGAATTATCTCGCGCTCCGGCACGCACGACCCGACGACTTCCGGTTGATCAACCTGATCATGGGCGGGGCAGGGGTCGTGGGTCTCCTGATGAGCCTCGCCATGTCTGGCTCGGCGCTCACCCGCTTCGGATACACCCATTGGCAGACCCGCCGTGAGATGAAGCGCAACGGGTTCTTCGGAAAACCAGGGACCGGGTTCGTAATCGGCAAGCTCGGGAAGCCATCATCGCGCGCGCCGTTTCTATGCTCAAAAACCTATCCTCATGCGCTGATCGTGGCGCCAACCGGGCGCGGGAAGACGACGGGCTTTGTCATCCCGAACCTGCTGACCTGGCAGGGCTCGGCCGTTGTGCTCGACGTAAAGGGGGAGTGTTTCGAGGCCTCGGCCCGTCATCGCGCGGCACATGGAGATGAGGTCTTTCGGTTCGCGCCGACGGATTGGGACGATAAACGCACACACCGCTACAACCCGCTTCTTCGGATTTACGAGCAGAAGGATCCCGCGCGGCAGCAGATGGAGTTACAACTCCTTGCGACGCTTTTCCTGCAGAACGACAATGAACGGGTGCAGGGCCTTCTCAAGGGCGGCATCGACCTCTTCGTCGCCGCGGGGCTGTTGGCGTTCCAGCGCAACCGCCCGACTTTAGGCGAGATTTACCGCATCGCAGCCTCTGGTGGGAACAAACAGAAGGAATACCTCGCACGGTCCCATGAGGTCGAGAATGCTGCGGCGCGGTTGATATTCACACGGCTGGCCTCGACCAACAACGACACGCTGACCTCCTACGTCTCGCTCCTGATGACCTCCGGTCTCGATCAATGGCAGAACCCGGCCATCGATGATGCGACGGCGGTCTCGGATTTCGACTTCAGGACAATCCGCAAGAAGCCGTTCAGCGTCTACCTGGTGGTCCAGCCGCTGATGGTAAAGCCGCTCGCGCCGCTCATCCGCCTCTTCTTCTCCGACCTACTCTCAGCGTTGCAGGACAAGGAGCCGGGCCCGGATGAACCTTGGCCGGTCATGATCATGCTCGATGAATTCAACCGGCTTGGGAAAATGCCGATCGTCGCCGAGAGCATCGAGGTTCTGCGACACTATCGGGGTCATTTGGCAGTTGTCACGCAGACTATCCCCGCCATCGATGAGATCTACGGCGAGAACACGCGGCGCGCGCTGCAGGGCAATGCAGGCATTAAACTTTACCTGACACCCTCGGATGAGAAGACCGTCGAGGAGCTGAGCAAGGCCGTCGGGAAGACCACGAAAACAGTGGTCACGCGCTCTCGGGCCGTCGGAAAGAACCCGTTTGAAGGGCGGAGCCAGTCCGAGCGGACTGAAGAGGTGTCGCTCTTACCAGAGGACGAGGCACGCCGGTTGCCGCTTGATGAGATCGTTTTGGTCGTGGATGCGCAGATGCCGGTGCGCGCGAAGCGGGTGGTGTATTTCGAGGACCCGTTCTTCAAGTCGATCCATGCTGCGCAAGAAGGCGAGCTTCCGTTTCCGGAGGGTCCACTGCCGCCAATGGGGGAGCTTCCGTTGAGCGTTCAGGCGATGCCGACAGCGCCGCGGGGGCCAGGATTGACCGAGCAGGATCTTGAGGCGCGGATGGGGATTGGAGAGCGGGTCACTGACATGCCTGTAGATGCGGGCCAAAGACCTGACGGGAGAAGGGCGCGGGCGGCTGTTCTGGCGGAGGATCAGCGTCAGATTGAGATGGACTTTGAGGCGGGAGCCGAGCTGGGTGTTGATGCACCGAGCGTCGAAGATGTGGCACTGGTGGAAGATGCGCTTGGCGATCTCGAGCGGTTCGAGGGGGAGATTTCGGTTGGCGATGCAACAGTCGATCGCGTCGTAGCTGGATAAAAAGGTAACTGAGTGAGCAAACGCGAAGGTTGCCGAACAAGTTTCTTTCAACGTGTAGGACGTGAAGCTTGCCTGCACTTTAGCTCTTCTCGCGAAGCCGCATCTGTTCGTCGCAACACCGAGGAAATCAGTGTTGCGTTCTTTTTGAACAAATTCGCGCTTGTGCAACAACTCTTTTGAGACAGTCGCGACTATGACAGACATTGATATTTGTAGCGGCGCGTTTACTAAAAACAAACGATGGTAAAGGCCTACATGGCATCTTGGTGCAACTGAGTTTTGTATAGCCCTTCGTTTGGGCGCCTACGATTGGGCTTCTACAATTTCAGTACACCCTATGCCCGGCATCTATCAGCTGAGCATAGGCTTTGAGACCTCAATCGTTCTTTCGTTTGTACGTTAGATTGCGCTCGCAAGCGCGATTGCTTGACGTCTTGCGTTAGCCTTTGTTGCCTCAAAGTCGGCATTCAAGACGGTCGGTTGAACGCGCAGGTGTTTCACGTCCTCCACTCCAATGAAATTCAGCCAGTCCTCCAAAAATGGTGTCGAAAAATCAGCGCCAAAGTTTGGGCCGGTGCTCTGGTGCCAAACACCGCTCGCATGGATGAGAACCGCTTTACGGCCGGTCAAAAGACCAGAGTATCCGGCTTCGGGGTCGAAGCCAAAGCTCCAGCCTGGCTGCGTGACCAAATCAATAAACTGTTTAAGGATGTAGGGGATTCCGTTGTTCCAGATCGGTACGTTCAGCACATACAGATCAGCACGCGCAAAGCGGTCGAACACAGCGCGGACATCTTCCCAGGCTGCGATCTCTTCGTCTGACTGATCGCGACCTGAAAATAAAGCCATTTTCGCGGCTGTTGCGACAGGTCCGAAGGGCGGCAGATTAGCGTCGAACAAGTCGAGTTGATCAACCTCTACCGTTTTGATCTTTGCGAGCTTGGCTAAGAAGCTGTTTGCGATGTTTAGAGAATGGCTCTCTTCGCCACGAGGTGAAGCGTTGATATGCAGGACTTTCATTTCTGGGGCCTTTCTGATGGTTGCGTGCCGTCCGCCACGGGTAGATGTCGGAGCGTTCTTTGGATTGCAGGGATCAGTCCGTAGAGCATGGCGAACATCATTAGTGGCGTCAGAAGCGCTGTGCGCCGCCAGAGGGGCCAGTGACCCGCCAAGGACTCGATGACATATGAGAGTACGGTAATCAAAGGATAGACCCCGATCAGGACCAGCGACGTAAAGAGCAGAGAAGGATGCCGCGACTTTGCCATGACTAGCCCCAATAGAAACGACTCGTTTCGTTATAAGCTGAACGAGTCGTTTCGTAAGGTCAAGAGCTGTGCTAAACCCAGTTTATGACGGAGAACACGCAACGCCGATCCATCGGGGCAAAGCGCAACCCAGCGAGCGCCGAGGCGATCCTAGACGCCGCCGAGAACCTGCTTGCTGAACGTGGGCTCCGTGGTTTCACCATCGAGGAAGTTGCGCGACGCGCACGGGCAGGAAAACCAACCATCTACAAGTGGTGGAGCAGTAAAGCTGCTCTGCTGCTCGACGTCTACCAACGGCAAAAAACGATCGCGTTCCAGGATACCGGTAACTTGGAAGACGACATAGTTGCTTTCATCACCGCGATCACAATCCATTGGCGAGATACTCCCGCGGGAGCTGTCTTCCGCTCGGTGATCGCAGAAGCTCAATCCGACGAAAAGGCTGGCCAAGCGCTAAGAAGGTTTTCCGATGAACGGCTGTCTGAGACGAGCTTTTTGATCCTACGCGGTCTCGAGCGCGGCGAGATCAAAAACGGGATTTTTCCCAAACACGCCGCGCGCTGGATCAGTTCATATCTCTGGTTCCGACTGTTGACCGGCGATCTGGACGTTTCCCAACAAAACCTGCGTAGAGACGTGAGCGTGCTACTGTTGGGGCTCAGAAAGGACGAGAAGTAACCACCACTGGTTTATCTGGGCTTATGGAATTCCAATTTAGGTATCTATTCCTTGCGGCACGATTTTTTTGTAAATCAAACTTTGTGGACGACTTCTCATTTCTGCAGCTTGATCACCCAGCATCGTCGGTCACACCTTGCTCTGGCGAGCCCTACCTTCTTCCTAGTCGGCCAAGCCGTGCTAACTGGGCGAGCATTTGAGCACCAGTTCCTGTCGAGGAACCGGCCGGATTGACTGGCATATTCTCATTCACACCTCGCCGCTGCGGCATCTGCTGCACCCCAAAGAACTGACGCGCCCTTAGCGCCGCATACTCAGCGCCAGTCGCCCCACCAATTAGATAACGGTTGTAGGCTTGTTGGCTCCCACCGAGCGCCCGCCCAAAGCTGTATGCCCCTCCAAGGCCACCTGACAGAGCCGGCATCATGATGTTCCCCGAAATCGCCCGCACGATGAAGGGCGTCGCGATGATGAAACCCTTTGCCATCAGGACCATCATGAAGAAGGGACTGAGCGCGCCAATATTCGACGCTCCTTCCGGGTCACCGAGTTCACCTATGAGGGCAGTCGAGACACCAGTAATCGTAGCGAATACGCCAGCCACGACAATCGGGTAGATCGCAAATGACACCAGTGCTGAGAGCCAGCGCGCAAAGTAATCCTTGGTCACTTCGAACAGCGTTAGGAAGATCATCACGGGTGCGATGCCGATCAGAAGGGCGATCATTAGGCGAGATGCAACGAGGATGAACGCTGCAAGTCCGCCCAAGATGGACAACAACAACACACCGAGCACATCGAGAAGCGCCCCAGCCATCCACTGGAGCTCGGACCCTGCCGCATTCAGATAGTCGCCAAGCTCAGCAATGAGCCGATCGAATTCTTCGGCAAACGTGCCCGAAGGTCCTGGTGTCCCGCCCCCGACTGATGCCACGAGCGATCCGGCAACACTGTCGATGCCGTTCAGGATGGCAGACGACAATGCATTAAACTGCACCCAGTTGGTCGCGAATATCCCGATCAATCCGACCTTCACGGCCAGCCAGAAAGCCGTGCGCCCGTCCATCGCACGGTACTGGTAGATCATGTTGATGCAGACGAGTGCGAATACCAGTGTAGCGCCGAGTGCCAAGATCGTACCAACCGTCGCGGCCACCGCGCCGAATTGTGTCTCAGCTGCTGAATCCAGATAGCTCTGGGAAGTTTCCACGAAATAGGTGACGACGCTCATGGATTATCTCACCAATTGTCGGCGGCTTCGCAGATCGCCATCGCTTCGGGGCGAACTGCGTTTGCACGACGATTGAGGTCATCAGACGCTTCAAGCATTTCCCATCGCTCGGCGGAGGCGAACCTTTCGAAGAATACGGCCTCGGCGGCGTCCCACGACGGTAAGCGCGTGTCACAATCGCAGTTACCTACCTCAACGACGCGCTCGAGGTTCTGCGCACGATAGATGTCCTGAACCAGAACACGCTTGTATGCTTCGCGGAGGGCGATGTTCTGCATCCAATCCGGTTCTGAGGGTCGATCGAGGCAGATGTCGGGCGCGTTGTCGAGACTTGGAACGAGATCGCGTTCAGCAAGGGCAGGGGCCGTCAAGAACGCGGTGAGAAGTGCCAACTGGACAAAAGACTTGCTCATGACGTTGCCTCCTCCAATTGATCGACGTCGATCTCGCGCTTGAGGAACGCGGTGTGCCCGACATTGGCAAACTCCGAGGTGCTGACCGACACCACCTCCCAACCCTGGCTGCCGCGTAGGTTCAAGTCCTCCTGCATCGCGATGAGGCTGGTTTTGCTATCCATCGGGAATGTCACGATTTGATATTCGAAGCGTTTCATGCGGCGACCTCCGTCTCGCTCTCGGTGCCCGGCAGATAAAACTCTGTGATCCCGCGTTTGCCGCGCTCTCGCCCCGCCTGGATGATCACGTCGATCGAGCTTTCGATGTAGGTCACCATGTCCTGGTAGGTCATCGGGATCTCCGTTTTGAGGGCGGCGATGGCGAGGCGCTGAACTGCGAGTTGCGGGGTTTCGGCATGGAGCGTGGTCATCGATCCGCCATGGCCGGTGTTGATTGCTTCAAGGAAGGTCATGGCCTCCTTGCCGCGGACCTCGCCGAGGATGATGCGGTCTGGACGCATGCGGAGCGTGGCGGTGAGTAGGACATCGGCCGATTGGAATTCCGCGTCCCGATTGGCAATCAAGGTGACCGCGTTCGGCTGAGTTGGCAAAAGCTCGGCCGCCTCCTCGATCGTCACGATCCGTTCGTCATCCGCGACATAGGACAAGATCTTCCGCGCGGCGACGGTTTTGCCTGTCGAGGTGCCGCCCGAGACGATCATGTTGAGTTTGTTCTCGACGCAAAAGCGGACAGCGGCGTAGATATCGCCTGCCGCCACAACTTCCCGCAACGCGCGGTTCTTGTCCTGCCGCAACGCCTCGAGCTTGCGCTCTTCCCCATAGAGGTATTGCAGCTCGATCTCATCAAGCGGCAGGCTGGAGAAGAACCGCAGGGAGATCGACATGCCATTTGTGACAGCAGGCGGCGTGATGACTTGGGCGCGGATCGGTCGGTCGCGATAGGTGATCGAGACCGAGACGATGGGCTTGTCCTTGCTGAGCGTTGTGTTGGCGCCAGAGGCAATCTGATTGCCGAGATCGCGAAGCTCGGTGCCGCTGAGGGTTTGATCGAGCCTTCGCATGAAGTGATCGCCCTGGAACTCACCCCAGAAGGTCCCGTCGGGGTTGATGCAGATTTCGATCACATCGTCTCGGGCGGCATCGGCCAGTTTGTCGAGGGAGGCTTGGAGATAGCTCAAGGTCATGGCTCAGAAAATCTCCAGATCGCGGTCGACCATCACGGTGACGCGCGCACCTTGATCAACGTAAATCACGGGGCCAATCGACAGGTACTCGCCGATCACGCTGTCTGTGGCGTCGGCAAGATCGTCACCGACGTCTTCGAGCACATCCGCTGCGGTTTCGTCTTCGACTTCGCCTGCCGCAACGGAGGGCGCCGCGGATATGATTGAGATGAGGGCGGCCGAGCCGAAGCGTTCGTCAAAGCGTGTATCGACAAAGCCGGACACGCCGGAGCGTCCCAATTCATCGCCGCCGAAGGAGCTGATCTGGACCGTTTGGTCCGTGGGGAGGATGATCCGGTCCCAGGCGATGGTCACCCGCCTTTGCGCGATCTCAAGGTCCGACCGATACCGCCCAATCAGGCGAGAGCCGCGAGGAATGAGCAGCCGTGTTCCATCGTAGCTGTAGACATCCTCGGAAATGATTGCGCGGACTTGGCCGGGGAGTGAGCTGTCGAGCGCGGTCTCCATGATCGCCTGGATCATCGTGCCCTGGATGACAGTGTTCGACGGGTTGGCGATGACTTCGGCTTGGGTGACCGTGGCAGGCAGGGCACCACTCAAAACGAAGTCAGTCACTTCGCTGAAGGTGCGCTCGGCCAACTCGCCTGATGACGGATCACTTCCAACACCGCCAAACGCAATGATGGGGGACGAGATGCGGCGTTCTTGGAAGGCGCGTTCTTCTTCTGCGCGACGCTGCAGCTCGGCCAGTCGCCGGGCCTCTTCTTCTTGCCGACGGCGCTCTTCCTCACGGGCGCGCAGCTCGTCCTCGGTTGGACCGACTGGCGCGGGGGCAGGGGTCGTGGCTTCTAATCGGGCAAGATCAAGATCCATCCTCAGCTGCTGGAGTTCCCGATCACGGGCCGCAAGTTCTTCCTGGAATTGGAGTTGCGCGTTCTCCGAGGCGGCTTGCAGGGCGGCGATCTGTGCTGTCAGTGCGTCGATGGCCTCCGCCGCGGCGGTATCTTCCGGAACAACAGGATCGGGCGCATTCCGCAATTCCTCGATCTGAGCCTGCAGCGCTTCCAGCTGCGCCAGCAGTTCGGCATTCGGCTCGGCGGATTCCGTCTCAACGATGACTACCTCGGGGTCCGGAGGCGGTGGTGGGACGAAGGGCTCGATTTCGCCAAAGCCATCACCTTCAAGCTGGAACTCATCCGGCGTGGCCGTTGGGAGGGCGGCTTCTTCTTCCGGCTGCGCGAGAAAATAGAGGACAATCCCACCAAGGGAGATGAGCCCGACAACAAGAAGCGCAAGCAAAGGTGAACGTTTGGCCGGAGCCGTCGCGCCTCTCCCACTGCCCTGTTCAAGCGCGGCGAGGCGCTTTTCGAGATCGGCGTTATTGTCGCTCATGACGAGATCCCCACTGGCGGTGTTGCTTGGATGCACACAACCTCTTCGCCGATCCGCAGCACCCATTGGTCGTGCACACCTGAGACACGGATCACGCCGTCTTCGGTGGCCTGCGTGTTGACCGTCCGCTCTCTGCCGTTCGAGTACCGAAAGATGGCCGGCACGGGCGCATTTCGCTCGAACTGGAAATAGGTGAATGTGCCATCGTCCCAAACGCGGAGGGGTGTGAACTCCAACCGCTCACTGGCTCCGTAATTGTAGTTCGGCGCCGCTTGCGCAATCGCATTCTGCGGACGTTGCTCGTCCTCCGGATAGCGGAACTGCACGACATAAAAGGTCGGGTTCGACGCCTCCTTGACGTTGAAATAGTAGCTCCGGCGGTTGGTGTAGACGGTCACATTGGTATGGACGCCGCGGGCGAGTGGCTTGATGGCAAAGGCCCGTCCGCCCGGAACGCCGTCGATCTCGAAACCTTCCGTGTCCCCTGCAATGATCGACCGAATGCTTTCGCCCTCTCCGAACTCGATGGTCGTGACGTGGGTGAGCGAGACGCTGAGCCGATAGACTTGGCCCTCTTGATAGGTCGCGATCCGCACTCGGCTATCGTTGGGGCCACCACGTGGGACGGCTTCCGCGAAGGCAGGGCTCAGAGGCATCAGAAGAACCAAAAAGGCGACCAAGAAACGAAACAAATCAGTTCTCCAATCTGTCAGAGCGGATGGCGTATTCGACGACCGTGAAGCCGAAAGGATTGGTCCAGACCTCATCGATGGAGCGCCGCTCTTCGGGGCGAAACTCAAAAAGCAGGGTCGCTGTAAAGAGACCGGTCTGGACGCCGTTGATCGACGTTAGGCGCTTGCGCAGCCGCACGGTCGCGCGGTTGGTGCCGATCCGGTTGATGCTGAGGATTTCGACTTCAAGTCGCGCATTCGGACCGTAGACAGTCGGCGGGTATTCTGCGTTCGCAGAGTTCCAAATTTGCCGTAGAGAGGCGGCCGCCGCGCCGTCCGAGCTCGCCAAGACCCGCCGGATGCGGACGTCATTGTCGAGCTGGTTGTAGACCTCGCGCTCGGTCACATAGCGGAATACTTCGGCTTCGATGATCGCCTGGTTTTCGGTGACGGTCGTGGCCCCAACTGATGCCTCGGGAAGAGCAAAGCCACTTTCCGGATCGTAGGGCACGACGACCGGCGGTGGATCGACATCGAGAATCGCTACGGCTGCCGCGCTCAGGCATCCAACGAAGCCAAAGATCAGACCAATCAGCCCCAATCGCTGCCAGAGCCGTTCCCGTCTCAGCGCGCCATAAACCAGTTCCTCCTCGATGATGGCCTGTTCTTCGTCCAAAGCTCCAACCTCACTCCGCGCGAAGCTCGGGGAGCGTGAACTCCATGAAGCGCTGTTCTTCGGCGACGGTTGCGGCGTCGATCACACCGCCGGTCCCATCCCCAACGGTTTGGACCGCTTCGAGCTGCCACATAGCGACGAGCGCGATTGCGAGCTCGGCTGTGACGCGGGTGTTCAGATCGACGCTTTCCTTCAACTCATCCATGTCGTCGATCAGGCCGACTAGACGTTCCACGCGTTGAAGGCTCTGCCCGGCATCGTCGTAGCTGTTCTGCGCCGCGGCCGAGACCAGTGCGCCTGTGGTGGCCTGTGTCGCGATGCGCTCCGCACCTGGATTGCCGCTGCGGGCCATTTCCGCGAGCGTGTCCTCGTCGAAGCCGAGGTCGGCCAGGACGCGGTCCATCTGGGTTTCGATCTCGCTGGCACCCGAGCCCGTGAGACCTGAGAAGTCGCCCGTCCGGATTGCTTCGATGGTCGCGATGATATCCCCGAACTCCTGGTCCAGCAGACCGTTCAGCTCTTCTTCCATCTCCGTGCGAATGATCTCTGGAAGTTCTGCAAGCCGGGTGAGGGCCTCATAGGTGCGATGCAACTCCGCAAGCTGGTCCGTGAGCGTGGCGAGTTGTTCGCGGAGTTGCAGCAACTGCTCGTTTTGAAGGAGTTCGTCTTCGATCATCTGCCGCAGCTGCTGGATGTTCTGCGCGATGTTTTGAGCATCAACCGTCGGAACGCCTTGGGCGAAGGCAGGGGCGCTGACCGGGATTGGCGACATGACCAAAAGCGCCCCGATGACCGCGGTCGAGCGCAGCCATGATGCAGGTTTCGAAACCAAACTCATCAATCCAAATCCTCCAATGTGAACTCCATGAACTCCTGCTCCGCCATGCGGGCCGCAGCTTGCTGAAGTTGCGCGGCGCTGAGGGGTTGGGTGCGCGCGGCTTGCAGACGAATACGCGCAGCCATAAGGCGGACGAGCTCGGCACGCGCGTAGGTGTTGAGTGCCATGCTCTCCTGGATGTCCTCGGTCTCGCCAATCCGGATGACGATGTCTCGGATGCGCAGGGCGGCCTGCTGGATCGCGAGTGGTGAGTTGTTGCCATAGAAGGCTGCCCCATGGCCCGTGAGTGACAGGTTCGCATTTGCAAGGAGCGCCGGATCGATCGTGCCCAAGGCTTCAATGCCGCCGATCCGCGAGAGGTAGAGGTTATAGCGTTCCGGGATGACCTGAACATAGTGTTGGGTCTCCGCGAAGGGCGGCACACCGCCATACTCAAAGACACGTCCCGGTCCCGCGTTGTAGGCCGCGAGCGCGTTGATGATGTTGCCGTCGAAGGTGTTGAGCTGTGCCGCGAGATAGCGCGCACCGCCTTCGACCTGCAGGTAGGGGCTGTTGTAATATTCCGGGTTGATCCCGAGATCGCTGGCGGTGCCCGGCATGATCTGAGTGAGCCCGAAGGCCCCGACGGGCGACCGTGCTCCAATGGAGAAGCGGCTTTCTTGCCAAATCAGCGCTTGCAAAAGTGCGCGCCATTGGATGACAGACAGGCCCGCTTGACTGATCCCGGGCCGCCCATGGGTTTCCTGGGCGACTCGGATGATCAGCTGCTCGATGTTTTGGCCCGCATCCCCAAACATGAGATCGCCGCCGGGATTGGGGTCCAGATCGCCGGTGCCGTAGACCGCTTCGACCGACCGTGCCGCATCCCCACTGCCGCCTTCGAGATCAGAGACCATGGCTGGCAGACCCTGACCGCCAAAGCTCGTTTGCGCGTCGAGGATGCTCTGCAGAACGGCCAGCTGTTCCTGTTCGATTTCCGTGAGGAGTTCCTGAACAGAGAGGGTCTCGCGCTGAATGCCGAGATCGGTCTCGCGGTGCCGTGTTTCGACGAGATCGCGGGCGGTCAAGCCGCCATCGTTGACGGGCACGCCTTGGGCGAAGCTAGTGACCGGAAGCAAACAGGCCGCAAATATATGGAGCGCCCTAGACTTCAATGTCCGCCTCCGTGGTCTCCAAGGGCGTGAAGATGCAATCCGGCTCAACGGGAGCCACAGCCGCGCGAAACGCAAAGCAATTGACCGTCGGCTCGCGATACTGGGCGCAGGCACTGAGTAATCCGATGAGTACAAAGAGGAAGGGGACGCGGATCATGAAAGCCTCCAGAAGTCAGGACGGTCGCGATAGTCTGCCCCCACAAGCGCTTCACCCTTCTCCATGCCGCCGAGGATCGTGAGGTAGGGGCCAAGGGCAGACAGATCGGCATCAATGACGACGGAGCCCGTGTCGTCGCGCACAAGGGCCAAGCGGCTTGCACTGCCGGTGTTCAACAGCACGTCGAGCTCTTTCTCTTGCAGATTGAGCATTGCGTAGTCGGAGGCATGGGCTCGGATATTCGGAAGAAGGATTTGGGTCGGGACGGCTTCGACGATGGTTTTGCCGGTCCGCGTCCGTTCGAGCTGGCTCGCGTACTGGGTCATCATAACTGCGACGGTGTTCTGCTTCCGGGCGGTCACGAGCCAGTTCGAGAGCCGTTCCGCGAAGTATGCGTTGTCGAGCGCCTTCCAGGCCTCGTCGATGACAATGATGGTTGGCCGTCGGTCTTCGATCTCCCGCTCGATGCGGCGGAAGAGATAGGACAGCACGGCCATGCGCTCTTTCTCGCTTTCGCTGTCGAGAATGCCGGTGAGATCGAACCCAACCACATCGCCTTCGAGCGAGAAGGTGTCTTCGAGGCTCTGGCCAAAGATCCAGCCGTAACGACCGTCTTCGGTCCATTCCATGAGGCGCTGATGCAGGTCACCATTGTCGTCAGTGGAGACAAACAAGGAGGCGAAGTCTTTCCAGTTCCGCAGCTGCGGGTTGGGTGCGCTTGCGTTCTGGCGGACGACCTCCTGAATACGGTTTGTCTGGGCTGGCGTCAGCGGTTTGTCCGCGCGGTAGAGCAGGGAGGCCAGCCAGTCCGAGAGCCACGCGGTACCGCGGTTGTCGATCTCCGTCCAAAGTGGATTGAGCCCCGTCGCTTGGCCAGCCTTGATCGAGGCATAGCGCCCGCCATTGGCACGCACAGCCATCTCCATACCAAGGCGATAATCGAAGACGAAGATGCGCGCCCCACACCGCCGCGCCTGCGTCATCAGGAACGCTGAGAGGACCGATTTGCCTGAGCCGGGCCGCCCGAGAATCAGTGTGTGTCCGCTGGTGGGTTCTTTGTCGGGTGAGCCATGCTCATGGTAAGAGAAGCGATATGCACTTTGCTCCGGCGTCGGAAAGAGCGTGATCTCTTGGCCCCAAGGCAGCTGGTGCTTCTCCTTGCCGAGCTGCGTCCGGTGCAGCGCCGCGAAATCCGCGAAGTTGCGGTTGGTGATTGCACTTGCACGGACGCGCTTCGGCTGATTGCCGGGATGCTGGCTGAAATAGTGCGCCTTCGCAGCCATCCGCTCGCCGATCATCTTCACGCCCTCGGCCGCGGCGGCGTTCACGATCTCGGCGCCCAGGGTCTGCAGCTCGTCAAGGCTGTCGCAGAAGACGGTGACCACCATGTGGTGTTCGCCGAAGCTTTGGCGCTTCGCCTCAAGATCGTCATGCGCGATGTCCAAGGCTTCAAGGAGCGAGAGCGCCGCGTCTTGCGAGGCCTGCATCTGTCGTTTCTGGCGTTTGATCCGCCCGGCCATAAGGTTCGAATTGATCGGCGTGAAGGAGTGGGTGACGATCATGTCGACGGGCAAGTTCAGCATGTCGAACATCGTGCAGGTCGTGCCCTCGGCATATTCCCCGATCGTGAAGCTCTTGCCGTAGCGATGCCCGACCACGCCTTCGGATAGCTCGAAGTGGTCGTCGAAAAAGGTCACACGGGTGTTGGCCACATTGGCCGCAAGAAACCCGTATCGGTTCGCGGGATAGAGCGGCATCTCCTGGCCGGTGTTCAGCGCCCCGAGAAAACCGATCAGTTCCCCGGAGGACGCGTTGAGCACGCGGGGTTTGAGGTCCGCGAGACCAGTTGTGAAAACGCCAACAGCCTCTTTAAGGCGGCGGACACGCTTCTGCGTATCCTCCTTGAACCGGTCCGGCGCGCTGCGGCCCATGAACCCGAGAAAACTCTTTGGCGGCGGTCGATGGAGGAGGGTGAGCGTCAGGGTCTTGTCCCGCAGACCCGCGCTCCCAAGCTTCTCGCGCCAGGTCGCGTCGACCGCCGCCGCGAAGCCATCACCTTGAACGGGGAGGAGGTCCGGGGTGATGGCTTTGGACACTTTGTGAACGTAGTAGCTGAACTCTGGCCCGAGCTGCGCGATTATCCGCGCGAAAAGCGCGGTCACCTTGTCGAGATAGGCGTCGTCGGTCGTATAGCTGTTCACGCCGCTGAGACGGATGCACTGGAAGAGCTCGTTGACCCGGGTGCGCACGGTCTGGTCATCGACGAGGCTGACATAGGGCAGCATATGCGGGAGACGTTTTTCGCGGGCATACCAGTCGGGCATCAGCGTGCGTTCGTCGATGGTCTCGTCACGGGGCATAGCTGTCGCCTCCGTGAATGCTCCGGTTCCGCGTGGGCGGGGTTTCCTGCAGTGCTGTCATCATCACGTCGATGAACCTCGGGTCCCAATCAGCGGCTTTCCAGAGTACCGGGTACATGATCGCGGCGATGCCGAGCACGAGGAGGTGCTGGATCCAGACGAAGAGCAGTACTGAGCCGAAGAGCCAGACCATGGCATACATGATCGGCAAACCCAGAAGCTTTGGCGGGCGGACAAGGCCCAGGAAGAGGGGAGACCGTTCTGCCACGCCCGCCTCTACTCACCCGCCAAACACGGCAGCGACGATCGTGGGGGCTGCAGCTACGCCAGCGATACCGACAAGAACCCACAGCGCCTGACGCAGATCGATGATGTTGAAGAACCAGCTCAGGAAGACGCCGAGCACGGCGAGCGTTGCGATGACCACACCCAGCGGTCCTGTGAGCGCGTCGACGATGCCCTGCAGAAGGTTCTGGATTGGGGAAAGGTCGATGCTTTGTGCCAACGCTGGCTCGGCGATGAGCACAAGGAGAGAAAAGCAAAGAATAAAGAAATGCGTCTGCGGCTTCATGGGGTCGCTCCTTCCAGCCGGTTGAATACGGCCAGCACGCGGCTGACGTGATTTTGGGTCTCGCGGTAAGGGGGAATGCCACCATGCTCCCGGACGGCGTCCGGTCCGGCGTTGTAGGCGGCGAGCGCGAGGCGCACCTCGCCGAACTCGGCGAGCATCATCGCGAGGTAACGCGCAGAGCCATCGAGGTTCTCGCGCCAGTCATGCGGGTCGACACCGAGCATGCGCGCCGTGTCCGGCATGAGTTGGCCAAGACCGATGGCACCGGCATGGGAAAGCGCATCCACACGGTAAGCACTCTCGATCTCGATGTTGGCGCGGAAGAAGTTCAGCCAATCTGTGACAGTAATGTCGGCCGCGCGCAGTCCACGGTGACCGGCATAGCGCAGAGCGATCTCTTCGATGCCGTTCAGGATATCTGGGTGCGGCACCACGCGCTGCGGGACGACTACTGCAGCCAGGACCTCATCTGTTTCGCCACCCAACTCTCCGAAGAGCGGCATCTCATTGGAAGCAGGGCCTTGCCCAATGCCGTCATTGTAGTTGCGGGCGAAATCGCTTTGAGATCGGGACGGTGAGAGGGAGCCATCGCTCTCCATCACCAGCACCATCTGTGCCGAGGCTAGGCCAGGTAACAGAAGTGCCGAGAGTGCGGCGCTAGTCTTGCAGAGACGCCAGCTCGTCGTCAGAGAGCTTGAGTACGGTCCGCTTGTCGGCTTGCAACGGGATGTCTGCGTGGGAGAAGCCGATGCCCTGCAAGAAGGAGATGACCCCTGTGACGGTGCGGATTTCTCGGATTTTGATGTCGTTGCGCGACGTACGTGTTCGGGCTGTGACAAGGAGTTTTTCCAGCCCTTCGTCGCTGACGGCACGGACAATCCACATGCCGTGCCAGTTCGGGCCTTTCTTATAGGCCTCTTCCTTGCACACAACCTCGACGCGATAGCCGCTCGCAACGAGGTCGCGGAATCTGGGTTCCGTGACCACATTCGGTGCTTCTTTTTCTAGGTCCGTCACCTTGGTCTCGTTCTCCAATAAGGCGAATGACCAGGCATCAGGAGTTGATGCCTAGACATACGATGCTATACAAATGTCCGCAAGCTATATTTTTGACGCTGCGGCTGTATGACAGTCACGCACCCATTAGGCATGGCGCATGGATTCTATCAAGGGAATAAGGGCTTTGCTCAACCGGCGGTCGCATTGGGTTTCGGTAGGGGCGGGTATAGTTTTGGCAGGTATTTTTGCTTCGGATGCCGCAGCTGGAACATGCCTTGCGCCGTCCAGGCCCTTCGTTCCAAGTGACCCGGGTGCGGCGCGCGAATATGCCGATCTCATCCGCCAAGACTTCGAGCTCTATATCCGCGAAATTCAGAGCTACTTCCTGTGCTTGGAGGCTGAGCGCGCGCGGGCCTTTGAGGAAGCGCGTGAAGTTTCCGACGAGTATGGAAGGTTCCTGGCAGTCACTGACGATTGAGGTCTCGAATGTTCTGCACAATCTACTTTGCTTGGACGCGAAACCCGATTGATTGAGCCAAGCCGTGCGACTCAGTGGTGCGCAACACATCCGACGATACTCCCATTTTGGGGTTAATCCTATATCGGGAGTAGCTGGTCCTGTCGAGAGGATGGACAGGACAATTGGCTGGGACCCTTCATACAGAAGCTTATCGATCGGCCGTGCGGTTCTTGGCAGAACTTCGCGCGCGCGAGGGGCTGTCGCAAGCTGACCTCGCAAAGCGTCTGTCGAAGCCGCCGTCGTTTGTGGGCAAGTATGAAACCTACGAACGGAGGCTCGATGTCATTGAGTTTCTTGTCGTGTTGAGGGCGTTGAATTCAAGTTTTGATGAATTCAATGAAGCAACAGCAATTATGCTTCCTGAGGCACTGTAGGCTTTGATTACAAGGCTTGTTTATGGTCACCACGACACAGCATAACACGTATGCCTACGCGTTGTTTGCTGGTCCGTACACTATGCTCAATCTTGTCTACAGTCGGATTTCCGCGGTAGGCTTTAAGCGATAGAGAATGCTTGTTGCTCCTGCCGCTTTATGAAAGGGAATAGTTCACCTGCTCTGGGGACAATCCGCTGGCAAACAGTTTCTGACGCTTAGGAGATGTCTTTTCAGAGCTATTTTGCGGCGTAAGTTAAGCCAAGCACGTCTTTATTGGGCAGTTGTCTAACCCAAAGCATCATGACTTGTGTCCCACTTCGGTACATAGCGTGTATCAACTTCTTGAAGAGCGCGGACTAATGACTGAGGATCGGGTTCAAAAAACGCAAGGGACCGATGAAAAGGGGTGAGGAAACCTTCAATCACCAAGTGATCCAAGAAAACTTCCAAGCCGTCAAAAAAGCCGGACACATTTAGAAACCCGATCGGCTTGCTGTGAATGCCTAGCTGCGTCCAGGTCCAGACTTCAAAGTTCTCCTCCAGAGTTCCGATGCCGCCCGGAAGCGCGATGAAGGAGTCTGAAAGGGCCGCCATGAGCTGTTTGCGCTCATGCATTGATTCAACGATCTTCAACTCACTAAGTCCCGCATGCGCAAGTTCGAGCGAGGCAAGCTTTTCCGGTAGGACTCCAACAACCTCGCCGTCGCGACGCAGTGCTGCATCCGCCAACTGGCCCATAAGTCCCGTGTTAGCGCCTCCATATACCAAACGAAAATTGTTCTTAGCCAAGTACTCTCCCAGCTCGATTGCAGCTGGCGAATACTCGGCGCGGTTGCCGGATGTAGCGCCAGAAAAAGCACAGACTGTTCTTCGCACGTTGTTTTCCTTCCGACTTTGCGGGGACAGTCAGCTCGTGCCCCAAATTTATGGATTTCCTGTCCGTTGGCTGTAGTATCCGGTTTTGTTTCGGCGGCCGGTCTAAAGAGTAGAACAAACTGTCACTCGATCAGACCATTCTGCCTAAACTCAGTTGCTACAGTGCTGAATGAAACCCCCAACCCAGCGTTCGAAGGCAGTTCACAATGGGCATGTTGATTGACGGCCGTTGGACCGACGAAGATCAGACCATCCAAAATGGATCTTACATTCGATCTACGTCGGCGTTTGCGAAGCCAGTGGAGGCGCAAACATTGCGAGCAATGGAAGCCGAGCCCGGCAGGTTTCACCTTGTCGCGTCCCTGTCATGTCCATGGTCCCACAGGTCAACACTCACCCGGGCCGTCAAGTGCCTTGATCATATTATCCCTGTGCATATTGCACGGGGGCCCCGTACCAAAGGCTACAGGCTCGGCACGCTTGAGAGACCTTGGAAAGTTCCTGGGGCGGACGTCGAAATCGAACATCTTCACGAACTCTATCGGTTGTCTGACCCCACATACACCGGCCGCGCGACTGTCGCGCTTTTGTGGGATGCGGAACAGCGCGTCATTGTGTCAAACGAGTCGGCTCACATCCTGCGCGGCTTGGATGCTGTCGCGGCCGCGGGTTGTCAGGACTGGACACTGCGCCCGGATAGCCTTGCCAGTGAAATTGACGAAACATCTGACTTGATCCACAGAACACTGAACAACGGGGTGTATCGCGCTGGTAAGGCGCGGCGGCAGGATGTTTATGACGGTGCGGTCGAAGAAGTCTTCGAGACGCTTGACCAACTGGATGCAAGGCTGAGCAAGTTACGGTTCATGCACGGCCCGGTCCTGACCGAGAGCGACCTTCGCCTTTGGCCGACTTTGGCGAGATTTGATGCGGTCTATCACGGACATTTCAAATGCGGGCGCAAACGACTGACGGACTATAAACACCTTTGGGCTTATGCCAGAGACGTCATGGCGTGGCCTGGTGTCCGTGCCACGTTCGATGAGCCCGCGATCAGGGCCGCCTATTATGGCGAGGATCGCGATCTCAACCCATTTGGTATCGTGGCAACGGCGCCGACGGTCGATTGGGGCGCGCCGCATCAAAGAGACATCTTGGGTGAGCGTTCCGTATGCTTGCGGAGCGGTGATGTGGTGCCGGTCAAATGATTGGTTCTATCGCAGCCGTTCTCTTTGCTGCGGCGATCACACCAGGGCCAAACAATTTTGTCGTTATGTCAGCTGCCGCAAGGGGAGGGCTACGAAGTGCGGTAGCGCCAATAGTTGGTATTGTTTCGGGTACGTTGGTCTTGGTCCTTGCAGTGGAATTGGGGTTGACTGCAGTCTCGGCGCAATGGCCTGCCGCTGTGCATGTCTTTCGTTTCTTGGCGGTTGGTTTGTTGTTCTACATTGGCATCCGGATTGTGCTGAGTGGGTGGGCTGACAACAGTGCCTCTCTGCAAGACGAAGATCAGAGTCTTCCTTTGGGAGGTATGAAGCTACTCTTGGCAATGCTTGCGCTTCAAATCGTGAACCCAAAGACATGGGTCCTCGCTGCGACAGTCGGAACCACATATGCCGCACAGGAAAGAGGTTCTATCGTGATGCTAGGCGTGCTCACGGTTGCGATCCCTAGTATTTGCCTAGCCGTCTGGGCTGCCGGTGGGCTGGTGCTTTCACCTTTGATGGAACGGACGATCTCCCGACGTGTGTTTGCTGTCTGCGCGGGCGGGACTTTGATAGGCTTCGCGGGGCTGCTTATTCTGTCCGGATCATAGTGCGTTTCGGGAAACCCGCTTTCCAGAGCATTCCAAATGCCATTTGTGTGTTATGCGAGATCGCAGTGCTCATCTGACCAAAGGTACTCTCAAGGGCTCATATCTGGCGGAGAAAACTGACCGCGCAGCCATTCAATGACTTTCCGAGTGGGCTTGCGTGGCTCGGTCTGCCCCGCTGTTACCAGCCAAATAGACCGCTCTAGTCGGATAGACTTGCCTTCCTCGACGACAACCAAGGCACCCGTTTCGAGACTTTCCATGGCAAGTGAACGGCGGGTGAGGGCGACGCCCATGCCGCGTTCGGCCGCCCTGAGGACAAGGTCGCCTGAGGTATAGCGTGGGCCTGCGTCATAGGATTGCGACAAACCTCCAAAGCTTTCCTGCCATCTGTCCCAGCCGGCGTTTGGATCGCGGTCATGCAGGAGCTGTGACTTTGCCAGTTGAAACCGACCACGGACCGATTTTTGGTATTTGGGTGAAACAACAGCGATCAGCGCGTCATCGGCAAGCGGTTCACAAGTAAAGCCGTCCCACGGGCCGTTGCCCAACCGCACCGCAAGATCCGATTGCAACTGCCCTGGCCGTGCGACCCGTTGATCAATCGTGACCGAAAGCTCGATCCAAGGCAGTTTTTCCTCAAAGGCGCCCAATCGGGGAAAAAGCCACCGCGTGGCGAAGCTGGGCGTCGTTTCGAGAACAACGGACGATCGGCCTTTGATCCGCCTGACGCTGTCGAGGGTGCGGTCGAGATCCTTGATCGCCTTGAGCGCGGCCCTGCCAACCTTTTCGCCTTCGTCAGTGAAGGTCAGGACGCGCCGCCCATCGATACGCTCAACAAGGTCAACATCGAGGAAAGCCTCGAGTTCACTCAGTGACCGGCTGACAGCGGAGTGGGCAACGCCAAGGACCCGTGAAGCAGAGCGCACACCACCGGTTTCATAGATCGCGGCATAGGCGCGCAATAGGTTGAGAGGGGTTTTCTGCATGGTCTCTATTCCAGACCACAAAGCAGTGCCAGTAGTCCAGACAAGTCTGATCAATCGGCTAGTCTTTCTTCATAGAAGAGAGGGACCCAAGATGATCGACTTACGCGAACGTTTTAGCCCAAAGGCCTTTGACCAAAGCCTTATTGAAACCAATGATCTGACAGCAATCATGGAAGCGGCGGTATGGGCCCCGTCCGCCTACAACGAACAGCCATGGCAGTTTCATGTAGCGCAGCGTCAGGACGAAGCGGCGTTCGAAAGCTTCCTTGGCGTTCTGACCGAGAGCAATCAGGCTTGGGCAAAGGACGCCTCTGCTTTGGTATTCAGTGTCGCCAGACGAGAGCGCGTGCGAGATGGTCTGAAGAACGATTTTGCCTTCTACGATACCGGACAGGCGGTCGCACATTTGACGGTGGCGGCACTGGGCCGAGGCCTTCAACTACACCAGATGCAGGGCTTTGTCGTTGCAGAGTGTCGGCGGATGCTGCAGCTACCCAGCGGTGTCGACCCCGTCACGGCCTTTGCCATCGGACGCCCCGGTCCCGGTCAGCGCCGTGACATGCCGCATCGGGTGCGGAAGGATGTCGGGGAGGTTTTTGTCGTTCATGGTGTTGCGGGTTCCTAGGCATTCGTCACTCTTTCCACCAAACCCAAGGGTTCTGCATTCATTTCGTGACGGGAAGCGTCTCGCGGACTGAGGTGGTTGGGGAGGAATTCTACTTCGCCATTGACAGCCGCGATAGGGGAAGTTAAACGATTAACAGTAAAACGTTTAACAGGACGTTTTGCTGGGAGGACTATGAAACGAATTTCGATCAAAGACGTCGCGCAGGCGGCCGGTGTGTCTACAGCCACTGTGAGCAACGTGTTCAGTGGCAAGAAGCCTGTGAATGCCGAATTGGCTGACAAGGTTCGCGAGGCCGCGGACAGACTTGGTTATACGGTCAATAAGGCTGCCTCCCAGTTACGTAGTGGCCGAAACTCGGTCGTCTGTATGCTGGTCCCCGACCTCGCGGATCCGTTTTTTACATCCATCATTACCGAGATTGAGCACCGTGCCCGGGCAGACGGATATGAGATCATCGTCGGGAACTCCGACGACACACCCGAGATCGAGGCGGGCCGCCTGAACGCGCTTCTTGCATGGGAGCCTGCGGGCGCAATTGTGATACCTTGTACCGATCAGCTCCCGCAACAACTGACTGCAAAGACGTCCCCGCCGTGCGTGCTTGTTGATCGTGTTGCCAATTTCGGTGTCGTGGACACCGTCACAATCGACAACATCGGTGCTGGCGAAAGCATCGGCATGTACCTGGGGAAAAGCGGGCACAAGAACGTGCTCATCGCGGCGTCAGATCTCGCGATTCACCCAATCCGTCAGCGCGCTGATGGTGTAACGCTTGGGCTGAAACGCTATGGTGGCGCGGCCAAGACAGTACAGTTGGGTGCTGATCCAGAGGTCGGCGCTGATCTTCTATCCGCCTGGTTTGACGACAATACAGCCCCGACCGCGATCTGTGCGACGACTGATATGACAACGCTCGCCGTGCTGCGCTTTCTGGCCGACCGCCAAATTGACCTTCCGTTCGGTGTTTCGGTAGTGGGTTTCGATGATTACGCGTGGATGTCTGCGCGTCGCACCAAGCTGACGGCGATACGACAACCGGTCGAAGAGATTGCCGAGGCGGTCTGGTCGCAACTGCTCAAACGGATCAAAGGAGAAAGTGGACCCGTCGTGAATACCGTTCTTGAAACCGAGTTGCTGATCCGAGACTCGGTCAAGTCAATCAACGCTCATGGGGAGAAGGGCGGAGGAGGAGAAATATTGGATATCAAGGGAGCTTTGGGCCGAAGCTAGTGACATAGCGCCAATGAAAGAGACCACCCGATAGGGGCGGTCAGAACGGCCCATCATCACAATCATCAGTTTCGAACGTCGCAGCGTCCTCTGCGGCGAACGGGAGGGGCGCGGCCTGCGCCAAGACAGGTTCATCGAACCAAAAACAGAGAGGACTCGGAGGAGAGAATGAGAAAAATCTACAAAAGCACTTGCGCTTTTGCCTTGGCCAGCGCGGCTGTGGCAGGTGCGGCCGTCGCGGACGGCCATGGCACCGATTGGGCGGCAGAGTTGGGGGATCATACGGGCGTCGGCCTGCGCATCCAGTTGATCAACGACCCTTTCACAAACGCACTTGGCGAGATCATGACTGACTTTGCAGCCGTCACTGGTGCAAACGTGAGCAAGGATGATCTGGGCTATGGTGGCCTGTATGAAAAGCAAATCCTGAACTGCAGCCAGCGGGACGACACATACGACGTTCTGTTCATTGATGGTATCTGGGTTGGCGAGTTTGCTGAGGCAGGCTGTATCACGCCCGTGGAAGATCTGATCGCGCAGACCGATGAATCAATCATCGCGTGGGACGACTACATCGAAAGCTTTGCCGGTCAGGCCAGCTGGAACGGTCAGCGTCAATGCCTGCCGATTGCGGGTTACTGGCACATGCTGCACTATCGTACCGACCTTTTCGAACAGGCCGGTCTTGCACCACCGACCACATTCTCCGAAATGCTGGCGGCAGCTGAGTATTTCCACGACAACTCGGACTATCCAGAGTTGGAAGGCGGGATGGCGATGAACTTTCAGCGCGGTTCTGCGGCTGGTCAGCAGTATTTCGAATGGATCTATTCTGCCGGTGGTGCGCCATGGGTGAGCAACTTTGTCGGGTCCGAGGATGTCTATGCCGACCTGACGCCAACGCTCGACTCGGCTGAAGGCATCGCAATGGTCGAGTTCTTCCAACAGATCGCGCAGTACGGCCCTCCGGGTGTCGAAAACTTTGCATGGGACGAACGTGCAAATGCCTTCACCCAAGGCAAAGTCGCGATGATCAACAACTGGTCTGTCCGGACACCGCTTTTCACTGATCCTGAAATCTCGAAAGTGACGGACAGCTTTGGTGTTGCCATGTTCCCGCATGCCGATGGCCAGACATCAGTGCCACCTGTTGGTGGCTGGATCTTGTGCATTAACGCGCACTCGGAAAACCAAGAAGCCGCATGGGACTTTCTGAAATGGTTCGCCTCGCCTGAGGTTCACCGTGACTTCGTGCTTGCCGGTGGTCCACCATCGCGGCACTCGGCATTTCAGGATGAGCAGATCAATGAAGAGCAGTTCTGGACACAGACACTTTACGATTCTGCCAAGGCTGCCTGGCCAGATGGTCGTCCGCGCTACCCTGGAACATTCCAGGTGATTGATGCCATCGGACTTGAAGTGAACCGCGCAATTGTGGGCGAACTGTCAGCTGCAGATGCATTGTCAGCGGCAAACGAGAATGTGACCCGCATTCTCCGCTCGGAAGGTCTGCTTCGGTAACCATCAAGGGGTGCCCTGCCAAAGACTGGCAGGACACCAGTCCCCTGGTCCGTCTCCCACTTGTGCGAGCGGAACGGGCCGGGGGCGCAAGATCATTAATTGCAGAAATCTGCCTTTCGTCAACGTTGGCACCGTATCGGTTCCTTTCTGACAACGGCAGCACAGAAGCCCTTGACCGACCCGCAACGGTCGTCGGGAACAATGGAAAGAAGCGTCGTGTCAGGCATTTCCCAAACGAGAGCGGTGAACACAGCCGCGAAGGAACAGCAAAGGTCTGAACGGTTGACCCGCGCAATCTTTATCGTGCCGGCTGTTATCTACCTGATGCTGATGAGTATCTTCCCGTTCGTCTATTCGCTCTACCTGAGTTTCT
>JBCBOD010000014.1:0-47159 GCA_039821425.1 Pseudomonadota bacterium | reverse complement strand
TGAGCGTTGCAAACCTCGCGGCAGCGGCTGAATCAAGCTATGAAAAGCGCTTCGCGAATGAGCCGAAGTACACGCTTAAGATGGGTGCTGCTGGCTTTAACACTCGCAACCTGCTTGTTGAGCGGGCTGGTGTGCTGGAGTTCCTGCGCGATCTGGAAAGCCGCACCGACGGTCTGGTCCGTGTTGAATTCATCGGTGACAACCAGATCTGTAACCAGCTGTCCTGTGTTGAGAAGACGCAGCAGGGCATCGTGGATATGTATGCCGCTTCCACGCAGAACTCTGCCGGTGGTGCGCCATATCTGAACGTTCTGGACTATGCCTACATGTTCCGCAGCCGGGCCGACCAGTATCACTTCCTTTACAGCCCGAAGAGCCAGGAAGTGCTGCGCGACCCCTTTGAGAAGATGCACGGCCTGAAGTTCCTGTTCAGCCACGCAGAACTGCGCGGCATCCAGCTGGGTCTGTCCTGGCAGGATCGTGAGACCGTCACCAGCATCGACCAGCTGGCCGGCACCAAGAACCGTGTGACGGGCACACAGCTGGGCCGGATCGCCATGCAGGCGCTGAACCTGAACCCAGTGCCGATTGCGTGGGAAGAAACGCTCGACGGTCTGAAGCAAGGCCTTATCGACGGTGCCGAAACATGGGCATCCGCCGTGGCATACGCCAACATGTCGCCGGTGGTATCGCAGTGTGTTGACCTGCGCTTCTTCTGCGGAACAGAGCACACAGCGATGTCGGCGTCTGTCTTCGACAGCATGGAGCCTGAAATTCAGGACGCGATCATGGAATCCGCCTATCTGGCGCAGGTCCATGTTCAGGCTGCAAACGAAGCGGCACTGGTCAACACCGTTGGCTTCTCAACCCCGCAGCTCGAAGGCACCATCTTTGCCGAAAACAACGTGCGCATCGCAAGCCTCTCCGACGCCGAAATTCGCAAGGCCGAGGAAATGTGCTCACCCGAGTTCCAGCCTGCGCTCTGGGAAGAGTGGCGTGAGCGGATCAACGGCTGGGCCGGTGGCATCGACACATACCAGGAAATCTATGACGAGGTTCGCACGAACCCGCATACCCTGGCAGAAAATGTCGAACCACGCCGTTGGTGGAAAGCGTAATCTCCGCTTAGACTACATAGAGCCAGCCTGGGAAACTGGGCTGGCTTTTTTGTCAGAGGAGTCGGGGCAACCGACCGATATGGACGGGGGAGGCCATATCCATGTTCAGTGAATTTCTCAGCATCTTCAGCGCGCTTGCGTCGCAGGATGCGTTCATGATCCGCACGGCGCTTCGCACCGAGGGTGCCTGGCTGTTTGGGACCTTCCTGACGGTTTTTGGGGGTCTGCTGGTCCTCTTTATCTATCGCAAGGTGCCGTTCATCGACCGCCACTTGGAAAAGACGATCATGGTCTGGAGCTATCTGGCCATCGCTTTCATCATTTTCTGGGGGGTGATTGACCGCTTTATCTTCAACGACCAGGAACCGTGGTCGACCACCATCCCACCGTTTCTTTTCATGATTATGGCGTGGTTTGGCGCCTCATATAACGTGCGGTTGCGCACGCATCTGAGCTTTAGCGAATTCCGCAGCAGGATGCCGCGGGTCGGGCAGATGTTCTGCCTCGTCCTCGACTCGATCCTCTGGCTCGGTCTTGCTGTGATCGTTGTAACGACGACGCTGCGGCTGACCGCGAACTCTGCTGCGAATTTCCAGATCGTTCTGGGCACAGACAACACGATGCAGTGGTGGTTCCTCGCCACGATACCGCTGGCCTTCGTGATGCTGGCCGCGCGTGTGTTTGAAAACCTGTCAGACGACGTCGCGAACTGGCGCAAGAATGAGCCGCTGATCAAGCAGGCTGTCATCGGGGGGGATGTGTGATGGATACCGGAACCTGGGTCACGATCATCTCGCTTGGGGTGACGTTCTTTTTCATGATGGGTGTGCCGGTGCTGCTGGTCATCGCCTATTGGGTCATTGGTTGTTCCTTTGTTCTTGGGCTGACGCTCGACAACATGGGGTCTGAGCTGCTGAATGTGTTCAACAAGGGCTTTGCCCTGCTCGCCATGCCGCTCTTCATTCTCACGGGTGACCTGATCAACCGCTCTGGCATCGCGCGGCGCCTGTCGGACTTTGCCTATTCCTGTCTTGGGTGGCTCCGCGGTGGTCTTGCAATGGCATCGATCGGGGCTTGCGGCCTCTTTGCTGCGATCTCGGGCTCCAACTCGGCAACAACCGCGACGATTGGTTCGATGTTGCACCCTGAAATGACCAAGGGTGGTTATGACGAACGCTTCTCTGCCGCGACAGCGGCGGCAGGTGGTACGGTTGGGATCATCATCCCGCCGTCGATCATCTTCATTGTCTACGGCTTCTTGATGAACCTGCCGATTTCGGACCTCTTTATCTCGGGGATCATCCCGGGCGCGCTGATGGTCTTTGGCATGCAGTTTGCCTGCTACGTGATCTGCAAGATCAACGGCTGGGGCTATCTGATCCCGTTGCAATTGAACCGCGTGCTGAAAACGGCTTTTGGCGCATGGCTCGGCTTCTTTGCCATCGGTCTGGTGCTTTGGGGCATCTACACCGGTAAGTTCTCGCCCACTGAGGCGGCTGGCGTGACCGTTGGCTTCTGTATTCTGGCGGGTCTCGTCAGCTATCCACTGAACAAGATCATGGGCAGCGACAAGGACAAACCGGTCGAGCAAAAGGGCTGGTCAGAGATGTTCGTGGTCGAAGGTTTCACGATCCCCGAGATCCCGTCCATCGTGACACGCTCTGCCCAGATCTCTGGCATTCTGGCGCCACTGATCGCGATCTCGGTTGTGATGCAGCAGATCCTCTCGCTGCTTGGTGCGCAATCGGTGATCGGTGACTTCGTGACGTCGATGGGTGGCTATTATGCTGTGCTCTTTACCGCGATGTTCATCGTTTTCTTCTCTGGCATGATTCTGGAAAGCCTGCCGGTGACGATTATTCTGGCGCCGATCCTGGCACCCATTGCGGTGTCAGCGGGTGTTGATCCGATCCACTTTGCTGTGATCTTCCTTGTTGGTGCGTCCATCGGATTCATTACACCACCTTATGGCTTGAACCTTTATGTAGCGTCCGGTGTGACGGGAGTTCCCTACTTCAGGCTACTTCGCTATATCGTCGCCTATCTTGTGGCGTTGATTGCGGTGTGGTTCTTCGTTGCATTGGTTCCGGCAACGGCATTGGCGCTGCTGCCATCGAGATAGCGTGCATGAGCAATGCCTGACGATTTGACAGAGGGCTCCGGCCAAATACCGACCAATCTGCGGCTTTTGATGCTGCTGGAGGAGGTTGCGCAGGCCGGGGTCCCCGTGACCCCTTCGGTGGTGAACGAACAGCTTGGTCTGCCCAAGCCGACGATCCACCGGCTCTTTGCCACGGCAGAGGCCGAGGGGTTCTTGCAGCGCGACATTGACGGCCGCTCTTATAGCCCAGGTCGCCGCTTGCGGGTTCTGGCGACCAACACGCTCTCCTCCGAGAGGGTGCGAACGGTACGCCTGTCAATCATGAAATCGCTGGCGGTTCTGGTGGGTGAGACCTGCAACCTTGCCATCCCAGAGCGCGAAGGGATGTACTATCTCGACCGGGTGGAAACGCACTGGCCGCTGCGGATCCAGTTGCCGGTTGGGACGCAGGTACCGTTCCACTGCACCGCAAGCGGCAAGATGTACCTGTCTTCACTGCGTCCTGATTACCTCAAGCGTTTCTTGAAGAACTACGCGCTGGAGCCGATGACCGACAAGACGATTACGGACCCTGATGCCCTGGCCGCCGCGCTAGAGACGATCAGGCGCCAAGGATATTCGACCGACTCCGAAGAGTTCATGGAAGGCATGACCGCCATTGCGGTGCCAATCATGGACAATCAGGGCCGCCTGATGTCGACACTGTCAATTCATGCGCCGGAACAGCGGCGCGACCTGCCCGACCTTGTGACGTTTCTGGATGATCTGCGCCGCGCGGCGCATGAGCTTTCGATGGTGGTTAACCAGTAAGGCTCAGGCCTCTTGCGCCAATCGGGCTTCCAGCACGTCGAACGGCACACCTGGTTCATCCTTGGCACCGCGGATCACCAAAGAGGTTTTGACAGATGCGACGTTGTCTGCACTCGTCAGCTCTTCGGTCAGGAAGCGCTGGAAGGTTCGCAGATCGGGCGCGGTGCATTTCAGGATGAAATCCACCTCACCATTGAGCATGTGGCATTCGCGGACAAGCGGCCAGCTTTGGCAGAGTGCCTCGAACCGGCTGAGGTCCGCCTCGGCCTGGCTGACGAGCCCGACCATGGCAAAAACCTGCACCTCGAACCCAAGCTCGCGGGCGTTGACATCTGCATGATAGCCTTCAATGAAGCCTTGCTCTTCCAGTGTTCTGACACGACGCAGACAGGGTGGGGCAGAGATGCCGACCCGTTTTGCCAGTTCGACATTCGTCATCCGACCGTCGGCCTGCAGTTCGGCCAGAATCATCCGGTCGATTTCGTCCAATTTGGTGCCCGGCATCAGTTCCCTCTGATTTTTCTTTTTGAATACTACGTCTATGTAGGTGCACGCGCAACAATATTTCAAGGCTTCGCAACAAATGAAGTCGTTTGGTCGCGCCCGGATGCCCCTTTTAACGCAGGCGGCACCTAGCTATATCAAGGGGGCGTATCAACAGAGGCTGCCATGACCGACACCCGCCACACCAAAGTTCTGATCATCGGATCCGGCCCTGCGGGCTATACTGCGGGCGTCTATGCGTCGCGTGCGATGCTGGAACCTGTGCTGATCCAGGGGATTGAGCCGGGCGGCCAGCTGACCACCACGACAGAGGTGGAAAACTGGCCCGGTGATACCGAGGTGCAGGGCCCCGACCTGATGGTCCGGATGGAGTCACACGCCCGTGCGATGGGCTGCGAGATTGTGGGCGATATCGTCACCAAGCTCGACCTGCAAAATCGCCCCTTCACAGCAACCTGTGACAGCGGTGCGGTTTACACTGCCGATGCTGTGATCCTTTGCACCGGTGCGCGGGCGAAATGGCTTGGCCTGCCGTCGGAAGAAAAGTTCAAGGGCTTTGGTGTTTCAGCCTGCGCCACCTGCGACGGGTTCTTTTATCGCGGTCAGGAAATCGTCGTCGTCGGTGGCGGCAATACAGCCGTGGAAGAAGCGCTGTTCCTGACGAATTTCGCGAGCAAAGTGACGCTCGTCCATCGCCGGGACGAGCTGCGGGCCGAAAAGATCTTGCAGAACCGTCTGTTCAACAACCCCAAGATCGAACCGCTCTGGTTCCATGAGGTGGAAGAGGTCATCGGCGCTGACAGCCCTCTGGGCGTGGAAGGCGTGCGCGTGAAGCATACGCAAACGGGCGAGATCACGGAGATTCCGGCAAAAGGTGTCTTTGTGGCGATCGGCCATGCCCCCGCCACGGAACTGGTCAAGGATCAGTTGGAAACCCACAACGGGGGCTACGTGAAGGTGGAGCCGGGCACGACCCGCACGGCGACCCCCGGTGTCTTTGCAGCCGGCGACCTGACCGATCACGTCTATCGTCAGGCGGTAACCAGTGCGGGAATGGGCTGTATGGCGGCACTTGATGCAGAAAAGTTCATTGCCGAACTGGCTGAGGGCGAGACGGTCAAAACCGCAGAATAGCCGGATGCAGCAACCCGGTTCCGGGTTTCAGGCGGGTTGTGCAACATGGTTGGGGCTTTGCCCGGTCTGCCATAACGGCTGACCTTTTTCGCAGGTCCCGATGGACAACGCAGGGCCTGCGCGCGTATGCCCGGGTCAGTTGTTTTCAAAGCCAGAAGAGACCATGGCCCAAGACCTTGCCCCAATTCCGGAACTCTACGTTTCCTACGACAGCGCGCAGAAACTGAAGGTAGAAGCGGGCGATCTGCCCAGTCACGACCTGACGCCGCGCCAGATCTGCGATCTGGAGCTTTTGATGAACGGCGGCTTCAACCCGCTGAAAGGGTTTTTGGGGCAGGTAGATTACGACAGCGTGGTCGACAAAATGCGTCTTGCTGACGGGACGCTCTGGCCCATGCCGATCACGCTCGACGTCTCCGAAGGTTTTGCCGAAAAGGTCGAGATCGGACAGGACATTGCCCTGCGCGATCAGGAGGGCGTGATCCTTGCCACGATGACCGTCACCGACAAATGGGCGCCTGACAAGGCGCGGGAGGCTGAGAAAGTCTTTGGCGCGGATGACGTGGCGCACCCTGCGGTGAATTACCTGCACAATACGGCGGGTACGGTCTATCTGGGCGGCCCTGTCACCGGTATCCAGCCGCCCGTCCACTATGATTTCCGTGCCCGCCGCGACACGCCGAACGAACTGCGCGCGCTGTTCCGCAAGCTGGGCTGGCGCAAGGTGGTGGCCTTCCAGACGCGTAATCCTTTACACCGCGCGCATCAGGAACTGACCTTCCGCGCCGCGAAAGAGGCGCAGGCGAACCTGCTGATCCATCCCGTCGTCGGGATGACGAAACCCGGTGACATTGATCACTTTACGCGGGTACGCTGCTACGAGGCGGTGCTGGATCAATACCCGTCTTCCACGACAACGATGTCCCTCCTGAACCTCGCCATGCGCATGGCCGGCCCGCGCGAGGCGGTTTGGCACGGGCTCATCCGCAAGAACCATGGCTGCACGCATTTCATTGTGGGCCGTGATCACGCGGGACCGGGGAAGAACCCTGCCGGGCAGGACTTCTACGGGCCTTATGATGCCCAAGAATTGTTCCGTCAGCATCAGGATGAGATGGGCATCGAGATGGTCGATTTCCGTCACATGGTCTACGTGCAGGACCGCGCGCAGTATGAACCCGCGGACGAGATCGCGGATAGGGACGCGGTCACAATCCTCGATATCTCTGGCACGGAGCTGCGCCGCCGCTTGGCCGAAGGGCTGGAAATCCCCGAATGGTTTTCATTTCCTGCGGTGGTCAACGAGTTGCGCAAATCGCGCCCGCCGCGCGCGCAACAGGGGTTCACGGTTTTCTTCACGGGGTTCTCAGGCTCCGGCAAGTCCACCGTGGCCAACGCGCTGATGGTCAAGCTGATGGAGATGGGGGGGCGCCCGGTGACGCTGCTCGACGGGGATATCGTGCGCAAGAACCTGTCGTCAGAGCTTGGGTTTTCCAAGGAACATCGGGACCTTAACATCCGCCGGATTGGCTATGTGGCGTCAGAGATCACCAAGAACGGCGGTATCGCCATTTGCGCGCCCATCGCGCCCTACGCCGCTACGCGCCGTGCAGTGCGCGAAGAGATTGAGCAGTTTGGCGCCTTTGTGGAGGTTCATGTCGCCACCAGTATCGAAGAATGCGAGCG
The DNA here is from genome assembly GCA_039821425.1 of Pseudomonadota bacterium. GTDB lineage: Bacteria > Pseudomonadota > Alphaproteobacteria > Rhodobacterales > Rhodobacteraceae > Yoonia. The sequence continues at coordinate 39,806 of JBCBOD010000014.1, read as the reverse complement.
GCGCGACCGCAAGGGGCTCTATGCGCTCGCACGCGCAGGCAAGATCAAGGAATTCACGGGGATTTCCGACCCCTATGAAGTGCCGGAAAACCCTGAGTTGCGGCTGGAGACGGAAAGTATCCCGGTGGATAATTGCGCGCACCAGGTCATTCTGAAACTGGAAAGCCTTGGGCTGATCAAAGCGTAGATGCGACCGCTTTTGCATGGACTTTGAACGACGTCGTTCTTAGCTCTTGAGAATGTTGATTCAAAAAGGATTCCACGATGAAACGCGTTTTCTTAGTTTCGGCCCTCTTCCTGATCTTTGCACCGATGGCATCCGCGCAGAACGTTGTGGATATCCCCGACGTGACCGAAAATGAATGGGGCGAAGAGGTTTATGCAAGCCCGATCCTCGTCACGCGGGAAATGGCAGATGATTGGGAACAAGGGACACAGACGCCAGAGGCAACCGTGATCGCTTTCCTGATCAGCAAGATGCGCGAAGACGACACGTGGGAAGCGCTGAAAGCAACCGAACTGACCCCGCGTAACGAGCGCCGTTTCGACGATTGGCCTGGTTTACCGTTAGCAGAGGCAGAATTGACGCGCCGGCATGAGTACTCACCGGGCTTTATGGAAATTCATCTCGATATGGGGTTCCAAGACGGGGACCGGGTGCGTGGTTGGACCGATAGCTTTAAGCTCGTTGAAGAAGCCGACGGCTGGAGGATCACAGAGTCGCCGGACTAGTTCTGCAACAGCCTTAAGGTGCCAAGCGCGATCCGCTGTGCTGCGTGCGCTAGTGCACTAAGGCAACATCAGCCTTTAGTGCACAGTCACCGGCGTCATCTTGTTTTCGCGCGCCAGGTGAAACGCCAGCTTGCGGTCGGCGACCAGTGCCAGTTGCGCGCCTTCTGCGTCGTGTACGGCGAAAATCTCATCCACGTCGCCCACCTGATCCTGCACCTCGGCAGGCAGGTCCGCTGCTGCGACGGGCTTCACATAGACGATGTTCTGGCTGACTTTTGAAAGATCAAATTTGCTGTCCATGGCTTACCCTTTCTTGATGTTGATCGTCTGGACGATGCGTTCCGGCACAGCGCGGGTCAGGTCCACGTGCAGCAGACCGTTTTCCATCACGGCCTCACCCACGTCGACACCCTCTGCCAGCACAAAGGAACGCTGGAACTGCCGCGCGGCAATCCCGCGGTGCAAGTAAATGCGTCCCTCGCTGTCGTCGCTTTGCCGTCCCCGGATCACGAGAGAGCTGTCCTCGACCGTGATCGCCAGATCATCCTCCGCGAACCCCGCCACAGCCAAAGTGATGCGGTAGGAGTTTTCAGAGGTTTGCTCAATATTGTAGGGGGGGTAGCCGTCGTTGCCGGTTTTCGCGGTGCGTTCCACGAGCCTTTCCAGCTGTTCGAACCCCAGAAGGAACGGATGCGTTCCCAAAGCCAGTTTTGTCATAAGACATGCCCTTTGATCTAAGCGACTGTCGATTGCGGCCCCATCATTGGCGGCCACAGCAAAAATATGGGGGCAGGGGGTGCATTGATCAAGTCCGACGCTTATTTTGGTGGGGAACCGTAAAGGCCGTGTGCTAGAGTTCCGTCAACAACAGTTAGGGTCACGATGAACACATCGGCGAAGATGGAACAGGATGAGGTGCTGCGCGTCAAACTGGAGGTGCTGCGCCGCGAACACCGTGACTTGGATGAGGCGATTGCCGCCCTGCACGAGCGCAATGCGCCCGATATGCTGACACTCAAGCGGTTGAAGAAGCAGAAACTTGCGCTCAAAGATCAGATCGCGGCGCTGGAAGACCGTATTTTGCCCGACATTATCGCCTGAGCGGGATTGCTGCCCGCAACCTCGCCGCTATAGTGCCGCTTCCTGAAAGTGGAGCACTGCAATGTCCCATCCCCCTGTCGGCATTATCATGGGAAGCCAATCGGATTGGCCCACGATGAAAGAGGCGGCCGATGTGCTGGGCGAATTGTGTGTGGCGTATGAGACCAAGATCGTGTCGGCCCATCGGACGCCGGACCGATTGTGGGACTATGGAAAAACGGCAGTTGATCGCGGCTTGCAGGTGATCATTGCGGGCGCTGGTGGTGCTGCACATCTGCCGGGCATGATGGCCTCCAAGACCCGCGTGCCGGTGATTGGCGTGCCGGTACAGACCAAGGCCTTGTCGGGCGTCGATAGCCTCTATTCCATCCTGCAGATGCCGCGGGGGTATCCCGTGGCGACGATGGCCATCGGCGCGGCGGGGGCCAAGAATGCGGGGCTGATGGCCGCGGGCATACTTGCCTTACAGGATCAGGCGCTTGCAGCGCGGCTGGACGCATGGCGGACGGCGCTCAGTGCCTCTATCCCGGATGAACCAAGCGATGACTGAACCTCTGCCGGTTGGCGCCACCATTGGCATCTTGGGTGGTGGGCAGTTGGGACGCATGCTGTCGGTCGCGGCTGCGCGTCTCGGTCTGAAAACCCATATCTTTGAGCCCGGGGCTGGCGCCCCTGCAGGTGACGTGGCGCATCAAGTGACGACGGCCAGCTATGACGATACGGCAGCGCTGACCGCCTTTGGCGGGTTCGTCGATGTCATCACGTATGAATTTGAAAACATCCCGACGAGCGCGCTTGACTTGCTCGAAACGCTCGCTCCGATCCATCCCGGCAGGCAGGCGCTGGCAACAAGTCAGGATCGGCTGACGGAAAAGATGTTTCTGCAAGAGCTTGGCTTGCAGACGGCCCCCTTTGCGGATGTGACAGATCGCACATCTCTTGATGTAGCAATTGCGCAGATTGGCGTCCCCGGTATCCTGAAAACCCGCCGTATGGGCTATGACGGCAAGGGGCAGGCGCGGATCACGGCGCAGGCGGATGCCGATGCGGCGTTTGCGGCGATGGCCGGTGCCCCCGCGATCCTCGAAGGGTTTGTTGATTTCAGCCATGAAGTTTCCGTCATAGGTGCACGTGGGCCGGATGGGGCCGTCGCCTGTTACGACCCCGGCGAGAATGTGCATGAGGACGGCATCCTGCGCACAACCACAGTTCCAGCCCGCCTGACGCCCGCGCAGCGAACGGATGCCGTGTTGATCGCGGCCAAGATACTCAACGCGCTGGACTATGTCGGCGTCATGGGGGTGGAGTTGTTCGTGACCCCGCAAGGCTTGATCGTGAATGAGATCGCGCCGCGGGTGCACAACTCCGGTCATTGGACGCAGAACGGCTGCACCATTTGCCAGTTCGAGCAGCATATTCGGGCGATCGCGGGCTGGCCGTTGGGCGATGGGTCACGTCACGCGGATGTGGTGATGGAGAACCTGATCGGTGTGGATATGGACAAGGTGCCCCAGATCGCCAAGACCGATGCGGCGATCCATCTTTATGGTAAGGCCGAGGTCAAGCCGGGCCGCAAGATGGGCCATGTGAACCGGATTGTCCGCCAGTCCTAGCTTCTGTTGCGCCGCCACCCGCGCGGCGCTGTAGGCCCCTGTCAAACCCAGCCGCATATCACCACCGGGCATTCCGAACTGGAGAACCCGATGCCCGATATCTTTGACACTGACTATGTCAGCCTGACCGCCCCTGCCGTTTCGCATTACATCGTGATCCCGACCGACGTGGCGGACCTGCCGCAGCGCCCGCGTGCGCTCTATGTCAATGCGGCGGGCACCGCGGTGATGGAAGATGCCGCAGGTGAAGTCATCAGCTACGAACTGACCGCGGGGACAGTGCTGGCCATCCGGCCCACGCGCATCCGGGCGACAGGCACCACGGCGCAGCTGATCGCGTGGTACTGATCCATGATCGGCTTTGACCTGTCTTTGGGCGGCGCCAACGCCGGGCCGCTCTCATCCGATCCTTTCGCCAGCTATTTCGCGCCGGGTGGTGGCCAATCGGTGGCTTTGGCGCATGGGGCGGCTGGCGGTCTGAACATCTGGACAGAGGTCAGCCCAACCCATGCCGCTTGCCTCCGGCTTGATAACAACGACCCGACCCAGCGCCTGTCCTGGCGTGAGACGCTGATTGCCGAGTTGCGGAATATCTACCCAATTGGGGCGCTGACGCTGACCGGCACCTGGTCGCAGCTGCAATCCTCTGGCTCTGGCATCGCGGGCAGCTACACGGGCAACCGGGCCATCAGCACCAATTCGGCCAGCGCCTTGGCCACCGTTACTGTGGGCCGTGACCGCCCCTATGATATCTGGGTGCATTACACCGGGCGGACGAGCGGCGGCTACATCCGCGTCGACATCGACGGCGATCAGGCGCTGGTGAACGAGATCGGCGATCCTGCCAGCCTCGGGTTCAAGGCGTTTTCCACCTACAGCGCTGTGGATCTGCAGCGGCGGCTGTCGGTGAAGGTCGCCTCTGGCCTGACCGGGTCGCATGAAGTTGCGGTGCGTCTTGGCGGTACCGCATCACCTGGCGGCAACGCCATTTTGCTTGAGGCGATTGCGATCACCGGCACATTGACAGACGATCGCGTGCTCCCCCCGCAATGGGCCCCGAACACGGCCTACGAGATGGGGGATGAGGTGCATTATGACGGCATCTACTACTCCGCGCGTGCCAATGGGACGAGCGGAACGGCGGGGCCGACGCATGCCTCTGGTATCGCCAGCGACGGGGCGCTTGACTGGCGTGCTGACAACCGCCCGACCTATCCGGATTTCGTGGCCATCGACTATGCGTCGGAGCGCGAATACGCGATCCGTTTCACGCAATCTGGTGCCGCGACAGAGCTTGGCGGCCAGACCCACGGCAATGAGCCGCTGGTCACCCGCACCGTCACTCTGGACGGCGCGCCGTGGGATGAAACGGTGAACGCGCTGGGCCTGAGCATCGGAAACAGCATTGTCATTGACGAAACGACGACATGGCAAACGCAAGCCGGAGCGCCTGTGGCCGATTGCACGCTCAGCCGGGGTGTTGTCGCGGGCGCTGTGACCCATGACGTGGCGGTGACGGCAACAGGGCCACAGCTCGACGTCGAATGGCTTTACGCGGCAATGCTGCCCATGGTGCGCTGGGATGGGGAAAGCGCGTCAACGGTGATCGACACTGTGGCCGCACCGGAAGAGACACTCGTGAACCTGACCGATCACGCGGGCACCAACCCTGCCAACATCACCTTCGTCGGTGCGCGGCGCATCGGGCTTACCGGCGTGGCAAAGGCCGCGGCGCTTAGCTATGGGGTGGAGGCCGCAATCACCCCCGCGACCGGCAATCTAATTGATCAGTTTTCCGCCTTTCTGCGCCCAAACCTGGATGCGCGGACCGAAAGCGGCAGCCTCGATTGGATCGCAAAAGCCTATGTGCAGGCTGATGGTGCAAGTGGTCTGACCGTCACTTCAGGGGATGTTCTGGCGTTCCACAGCCGCCATGTGATGGCGGTCCGCTGATGTGTCAGATCGGTAAGGCGCTGTGCCGGGGGACCGGCCAGCGCCTTGCTTTGCGATGATTTACTTTCGTCAGAACAGTGCCAGCAATCCTGACCTCGTGATTGCGGAGTGCAGCGAGCGCCGCCGCAATCTCTGCACCCGATGTCCGGCCCCAGCGGGCGCACAGCAGTGCCTGATCGGCCTGCCTGGCGAGAACTGACGTTTCCGGGTGCGTATTGATTGGCGGGCCGAGGATCAGCACCGTATCGTAGCGGGCACGTAGCGTGCTCAACCCTTCCGCGAAAGCATCGGTGAGGATCAGATCCGCACTTTCATCACACGTATGGGTGTTGACGATGTCAAAGCTGCATCCCGCAAAAGGCCGTAGCGCCGCGTTGGGCGTGTCCGCTTCGCCTGCCGCGCCCACCGTCACCAGTGACAAGCCGCGCGCCAGCTTCCCGAGTGCATCCGGATCCGCAGACACGAGCAAAACGCGCTGGCCAGCCTGCCCCAAGGCCTGTGCCAGCCCCAGCGTGATTTCTGCCGCCCCCTCTTCCGCGACGGCTGAGATGCAGAGCAGGCAGCTGCCCGCGGCCTTGGATGGGCTGCCCAATTGCACGTGTGATCGGATCGCAAAAACGGCCTTTGCCAGTGCAGGCAGGCGGTTTTGCCCCAGCCGGTTGATGAATTTTCTTGGGCGGGGCAAGGCAGTGTCTGCGACTGAGGCAAGCACCGGCACGCCTCCAATGTCTTGCAGGTGCTTCACGTCGTAGACGCCATTTCGGAACGATTGCCGCAGCATGACCAACGCGATCCCTGTCAGCGCACCCACCAGCATCGCGAGCGCCAGGATGTAGACCTTTCGTGGTCCCGCGTATTGCCCCGCCGTGGCCGCCGCAATGATCCGGCTGTTGGGCTGGGCCAGCCCCTGCTGCACCCGGGTTTCCTGCAAACGTCTGTTGTAAGCCTGATAGAGCGTTTGCGTGGCTTCCGCTTCGCGCTGCATTTGGTGGAGCGCCACAAGGCCTGCAGACTGTGCGGACAGCTGGTGTTGTAGCCGCGTCCGCTCAGCCTGCAGTTCCGCCAGTTGCGTGGCCACCTGTTGGGCCTCTGCAATGTTCCGCACCGTCTCTGACCCATTGGCTTGAAGTTGTGCGAGCGCGGCCTCGGTGGCGCCGATCTGGCTATCCAGCGCCAGCACTGCATTGCTGAGCGCATCGAGCTTGCCGTCCTCTTGTATTTGCGCGGTGGAGATGAGCGCCGTGATCGCGGTTTCCTGATCGTGCAATTTGCTCTCAAGCTCTGTCACCCGGCCCTGCAACCAGCCGACGGCTTCGCGCGCTGCGTCATCTTTCGCGGCAATCTGGTTCTGGATGTAGATGTTTGCCGCCGTGTTGGCGATACGCGCGGCCTTGTCTGCATCCCCACTCGTCGCGCTGATCTGGAAGATATAGGTGTCACGCGGGCGATTGGCCGTGACCGCGCCGCGCAGGTTTTCGATCGTTTTTTCGTAGACGGCGAGCGGGCCCGTCGGCGCTTCGCTGGTTCCGGACAGAAAATGGCGCAGCCGGGTGCGGATCGCACGGGGGGCGTAGGGGGACATCGGCGTCAGGTAGCGGTTGAACTCTGGATCGTTCAGCAGATCAAGCTCTGCCACAACCTGCCCGAGGATGTTGGCAGAGGTGAGAATAGTCACCTCGGTGTTCAGACTTGCCACACCAGTGTCGGGGTTGGGCCATTGTTCACTGACGTCCTGCAGACTGACCGGTTGCACCTCAACCTGAAGCGTTGCGGTGGCGGTGAAACGCGGCTGCGCGATCGCAAACGCATAGTAGCCCGCGGCCCCGATCCAGACCGCCATGACACATAGGATGACCCATTTGCCAAACCACAGGATCCGCAGCAGATGCAACAGATCGACAGATGGGCGCGCGACATAGTCCCGTTCCCCCAATGCCGCAGCCCTGGTCTGGCTGTCTGGCCAATCGGTCATCGCCGTGTTCGTCCTTGTCTAAAAGCGCCTAGCCCTCAGCAGACATGAAAGTGGTTAACCCTTCATTAAGATGGATGAACGAAACCTAAAGGCGTGGATCGTTGCTGGCGGTGCACGCCGGTTTTTTGGATGTGGTATGCAGGCGCGTTGGGTCAGAGCATTTCAGTTGGCTGCCGGTGGAACGGTTTTGCTGCGCGGTGGCATTGTTGGCGCCAATTTTGCCATCATGGTCTTTTTGGCCGCCCAAATGGGGTTCACCGCGTTTGGCGAACTGGCATTCGCCTGGGGTGCGGTGATGGTGCTGGCAACGGTGGTCTCCTGCGGTGGCCCGCTTGTGCTTTTGCGCGCGCTTACCGACGGTTCCGGCATGGGAGGTTGGCGGATCGCGTGTTTTGCGCTGATCTGGCCCGCTGGACTAACCGGTCTGATCTGGCTGCCTTTGCAATCCCTGTGGCCGTTGCCGCCATGGGGGGTGATCTTGGCCGCCGCAGTTGCGGTCAACCTCTTGTCGTGTCTGGCGAGTGTGGTGCGGGCGCTCGGCTATGTGCAAACCTCGATGGTACTACGCGATGGGGTGCCGCAGCTGACACTCCTGTCCGCATGGATGCTGCTTTCTACGCCTGACGCCGCGGGTGTCTTGTGGTTGGCGGCAATGCTGATGTTGGGTCTTGGGCTGCTCGGCGGGGCCGCTTGCCTTGTCGCTTTGCGTGGAAAGGCGGCTGACAGGCACGTACCATCAGATGCGCCTGCACTTTGGGCCACCTCCATCCTCGGCGGTGGTGTGGCGCAGATGGACATCGTTGTGGGCGGCCTGCTGATGGCACCAGAGGTGCTGGGCATCTATGCGATCTTGCGCCGCGTGGCGAACCTTGTGGCGCTCCCCGTGAGTGTCGCGACCTGGGTCAGCGCGGCAGAGATCAGCGCCGCCAAGGGCGCGGAAGATATACAGAACTTGCAGAACGCCAGCGCTGCAGGAAGTCGCGTTGCATTCACTGCGGGCGCGGTGCTGTTTGCTTTGGGCTTGATGAGCATCCCATTGCTCCATCTTGTGCTGCCCGCGGTGGCAGGTGCAATGCCGCAAGCGGTCTTTCTGGTCCTGCTGTGCGCCGCCTTTGGGCAAGTCTGGTTTGCCTCTGGCTACACGGTGGCAACCCTCTGCGGCTTGGGGCGAGAGACGGTGATGGCGCGGGGCACTGCGCTGATGATTTACCTGGGGTCTGTGGGGCTTTTGTCGACGGCCCTCAGCCCAGCTTTGAACGCGGCTCTCTATGGGTGCGCCATCACGGCAAGTAGTGTTTTGCTCTGGTGGCGCCTGAAGGGTCTTTTGGGTGTGGATACGTCGGCAGGGGTGCTTTGGCCGGGGAAAGAGGGGGAAGCGTGGAAACCCTCCTAGTCTTGTTGATCGCTGCGTTCTGCACGGTCCTGCCGTTTCTGATCGGGCAACGCTATGGCGTTATCGGGCTTGCATCACCGATGCATGTGCTGGCCTACTTCTGTGGGTTTGGGTTTCTGGCAAAGGCTGTGGCGTACACGATTCTGCCTGACCTGGCCTTCTATCCTGCGCATACCGAGAGCCCCTGGGCCCTGCTGGCCGGGGCGCTCTATCTTTCCTGTTTCATTTTGCTGATGTGCTTTGGGTACCTCGCAGCGGCGCGACCGTTTCCGAAGGCGTCTGCGGTGCGTGCCAACAGGTGTGTCGCGCGGCATTTCACTGGGCTTTGGATGCTCACATGCCTTGCCTGTGCGGTGGCAGTATTGACGTTGGGCCAGCCACTGGCCGCCCGGGGGATAACCGGTGTCTCGCTTGATGCATTGCGCGCATTGAACAGCGCAAAACAAATCGACGTGAATGCTGCCGGGGTTGGGGCCACACTGGCCGGGCTGAAAACGCTTTTCATCTTGCCAAAGCTTGCTTTTGCCATCGTGTTCGCCCGGGCCACCGTCCTGAAGGAGCCCACCACAATTGCGCTCGCTCTATTTCTTGCGATGGTCCTTGTAGGCATCGCGCTTGTCTCGGGCGATCGGTTTGAGCTGGTGGAGTTGATGCTGATCACCGCGGCAACGCACGCCTTGTTTGGCGGGCACCTGCGGCGGTCGGCAGTGTTGTGGGGCGGGTTCGGTTTCGCCGTCCTTTGTGCCATCTCTGCCTATATGACCGCCCTGCGCGGCAGCGACGGGGCCCTTTGGCAGCAGATTGTCGGCTCCACCTATTTTCTGGATATCAACATCGCTGCCATCGTGACTGATCGTGTCGCACCTGCAATGTATCTGGGGGGTGAGAGTTACGGATGGTGGACATTTGGCTGGGTGCCGCGCGCGATCTGGCCGGACAAACCCGCCATCGACCTTGGCGTGATGCTCAAGCGCGATGTGCTGGGTATTCCGACTGGCGGGGCTTTTAATGTGACCGGGCCGGGGGAGGCTTTCCTGAACTTCGGTTGGGCCGGGGTCTGCGTCGGGTTTTTGCTGGGCTGGATCTATCGGAAAGCAGAGGTTTTCCTTTTGCGGCCAGTGGGTGCGATGCAGGGCGCGCGGGCCATCTATTATCCGCTGATCCTGCTGCCTTTCGTGCAGGGGAGCTTGCAGTCGTCCTTCAGTGCGTTTGTTGTCGGCGCCGTCGCGCAGGCTGCGGTGATTTTGGCCGTTCTCTGGGTCTGGGCCCCGCGTTTTGTGCCCGTCCGGCGGCCGGTTCAGGGGATCGCCCATGCTAGCTAGGATCGCATGGATCATTGGAGCGGTCTGGCGCCGTGTCGGTGGACGGCTGTCTACCCTGTGGCACCGCCTGACGCTTGAAAAGGTTGGCACCGGGACACGGATACAGCCGCGGGTTTCCATCCATCGCACGTGCAGCGTGCGCTTGGGCGCCGACTGCCTGATCTGGCGCGGCGCTGCGGTGTCCTCGGAGGATGCGCGCGGCTACTTGCACACCGGCGATCGGGTGCAGATTAATCAGGGCGCCTACCTTGATGTCTCGGGTGGATTGATCCTTGCAGATGATGTTTTGATCTCGGCCGAGGCGTCGATCTACACCCATGACCATGGGCTTGATCCGCACGCGACCCCAGAGCTCGTCCCGAAAGAGATCGGGCATAGTGCATGGATTGGGACGCGGGCGATCATTCTGCCGGGTTGCAGGAGTATCGGTGCCCGGGCGGTCATCGGGGCAGGGGCTGTCGTGGCGAAGGACGTGCCCGCCGGTGCGATCATGGCTGGCAACCCCGCACGGCAGATCGGGCAACGCGACGTGGTGGGGGCCGTGGCATGAAGATCCTGCATGTCACACCGAGCTTCTATCCCGCGACCTACTGGGGCGGGCCGATCTGGTCGACCAAAGCGATCTGCGATGGGATCGCGGCGCAGGAGAGCTTTGATTTGCGGGTACTGACAACTGACAGCGCTGGTCCGTCCGTGGCGGACCGTGTGGCGCCTAGCGCTTTGCCCTATCTTGTTCACTACGCGCGCCGGATCGCGGGGCAAAGTATTGCACCCGGGCTCTGGGCGCGGCTCCCGCTGTCGATTTACTGGGCGGATGTCGTGCATCTAACGGGCACATACAGCGCGCCGACCCTGCCCACCTTGGCGCTTGCGCGGCTGATCGGGCGGCCCGTCGTCTGGTCGCCGCGCGGGGCATTGCAGGCGACAGCAGAGTGGGCAGATGTGCCGCGGAAACGGACAAAGCACTGGTTTGAAAAGGCTGCGCAGTTCCTGCGCCCGGCCCAAACGGTTTTACACACGACGGCAGATGCGGAACGCGACGCCAGCGTCACGCGGTTGCCCGATATTGCCCGCGTCGTGATCCCAAACAGCGTAGCCGTGCCAGCGACCGTGCCACCGCCGCGCGCGCCGGATGACAGATGTCGCCTGATCTTTCTGGGTCGGCTGCACCCAAAGAAGGGCCTTGATCTTCTGCTGGACGCGATGGCCCGCCTGCCAACCCCATTCGTGCTCGACATCTATGGCGAGGGTGATGCGGCCTATGTCGCTGAGCTGGCAGCAAAGGCCGCCGCGCTTGCCGGTCGCGTGCGTTTGTGTGGGCCGGCCTATGGCGAGCAGAAAGCGCGGGCTTTGGCAGAGGCGGACCTCTTTGTTTTGCCGTCACATTCGGAAAACTTCGGCATTGCCGTGGCAGAGGCGCTCGCCCACGGCACGCCCGTGCTGACCACCACAGCGACACCTTGGTCTGCGATCAACGCCCATGGCTGCGGGCGTTGCGTGGACTTGGGAAAGGTTGATTTGGCCGCAGAAATCGGCGTACTGGCAGAGAGCGATCTGGCTGCACAAGGGCGCATTGGCCGTGCATGGATGGCACGTGAATTTTCACAAGCGGCGATGGTGACGGCCTTTGCAGAACTCTACCTTAGCCTAGGCACAGAGCGCGCCGCGACCGAGGTGACGGCATGACCTCGCGTGTCGATGTTCGCGCCAACCGGGCGCGCCGCAGCTGGTCTTGGCACGAGAGTGCAGGGCGCGTGCTTTGGGCCATGTGCCAGCCTCTCTTTCGTCTCAGCCCCCGGTCTTTTTGGGGATGGCGGCGGATGCTCCTGCGTGCCTTCGGTGCGCGTGTGGGGGCAGAGGCGCATTTCTATCCGACCGTACGGATCAGCATCCCTTGGCATCTGGACATTGGGCCGGGCGCCGCGGTGGGTGATCGCGCGATCCTTTACGCCTTGGGGACGATCACAATCGGGGCCAGGGCCACCATATCACAACAGGCACATCTTTGCGCGGGGACCCATGATTGGCATGACCCGACGCGGCCGCTTGTCCGCGCCCCAATCAGGGTGGGTGAGGACGCCTGGGTCTGCGCTGATGCCTTTGTCGGGCCAGGGGTCACAATTGGTGAGGGTGCGATCCTTGGTGCGCGGGCCGTGGCGATGGTGGACCTGGGCGCAGGGCATATCGGGCAGGGGAACCCGATGTTTCAAAGGCCCGCCAAGTGACGGCGCTGACGGTGATCATCCTGACCCGGGACGAGGCGCTGCACATCAAACGCGCCATTGCTTCGGTCACCGGCTTCGCACAGCGGATCGTCGTGGTCGACAGCGGTTCGACCGATGACACTGTCGCGCTGGCGCGCGCGGCGGGGGCAGAGGTGTTGCAGAACGCGTGGGTGAATTATGCGACGCAGTTCAACTGGGCGCTTGGCCAGATCAGGGATCAGCCGGGTTGGGTCCTGCGGCTGGATGCGGATGAGGTGGTCTCACCCACGCTCGCGCGCGAGATTGCCGCAGGTCTGCCTGACGTCGATGGGCTGACCGTGCCACGGCGGATCATGTTTCAGGGGCAGATGATACGGTTTGGCGGCGTCGGTCGGGTGCCGGCATTGCGTCTTTTCCGAAACAGGGCAGGGCATTGCGAGGATCGCTGGATGGACGAACACATCATTGTGGATGGTCCGGTTGCCGCGTTGAAGGGTGAGTTGATTGACGACAACCGCAAATCGCTGGGCTGGTGGATCGAAAAGCACAATAGCTATGCGAGCCGGGAAGCGGTTGATCTTTTGAACCTGCGGTACGGTTTTCTGCCGCTCCGAGATACCCCGCCTGCCAATCGCACCGCTGCCATCAAACGTTGGATCAAAATCCGGGTCTATGCGTGGCTTCCGGGTGGCATTCGGGCTGGACTCTATTTTTTCTACCGCTATCTGCTTTGCGCAGGTTGTTTGGAAGGCAAGCTTGCGCGGCGGTTCCATGTTTTGCAGGGGTTTTGGTATCGTTACCTCGTTGATGCAAAACTGGCGGATGTGCAGCGCTGCATGCAGATGACAGGTGCTGACGCGCCAAGAGCGATTGAAATGGTTTTGGGTATCGACGTGACAGGCAGCGGCAAAGCAAAGGCGTCCAAGGCCGCATGAAGATCTCTATCGTCACGGTCGTCCGGAACGGGCGCACAACCCTGCCCCGCATGCTTGCAAGCCTGCACGCACAATCCCACACACGGATTGAGCATATCGTGCAGGATGGCGGTTCTACCGATGGTACGCAGGAATACCTGCGCGCCAATGGTTTCCCCGGCATGCAACTGGAAAGCGCGCCGGACGACGGCATCTACGATGCGATCAACAAGGGGATCAAGCGCGCCACCGGCTCTGTGATCGGGTTGCTGCATGCGGACGACATGCTGGCGAACCGCGGCGTGGTGGCCAGCATTGCCGAGGCGTTCGCTGACCCCGAGGTGGACGGGGTCTATGGTGATCTGCAGTATGTGGCGCGCGATGACGTCACACGGGTGATCCGCAACTGGCGCGCAGGCAGGTTCAACCGCGCCGCCCTGCGCCGTGGGTGGATGCCGCCACATCCGACGCTCTATCTGCGGCGCGAGATCTTTGGTCACGCGGGCCTTTATGACACGAGCTACCGTATTTCTGGCGACTACGAGGGCATGTTGCGGTTCCTGAGCGATGAAGAACTGACACTGCACTACATTCCGCAAACACTGGTCCGCATGCGGATGGGCGGGGTCAGCAATCAATCCCTGCGCCAGATGCTGCGCAAAAGCGGTGAGGATTACCGCGCAATCCGCAAGAACAAGGTGGGTGGGGTTGGCACGCTTCTGGCCAAGAACCTGCGCAAGCTGCCGCAGTTCATCGCGCGTGATCAGGTATAGAAATACTGCGTCAGCATGTAGAACACGGGCGCGGCAAAGATCACGCTATCCAGCTGGTCAACAAACCCGCCTTGTCCCGGGATCAGGTGTGACCAGTCCTTGACCCCGCGATCGCGTTTGATCGCTGCCACCACCAGATTTCCGAGCATCCCTACAAAACATGCAAAGCCCGCCATCAACGCCGCCCCGATCACGCCAAACGGGGTGATCCAGTTCAGCATTGCGCCGATGATCATCGCGCTTGCCACGCCGCAAATCACGCCCTCCCACGTCTTGGGGGATAGGCCCGGTGCGACTTTTGTGCGCCCGATGCGGCGGCCAAAGAAATATTCCAGAAGGTCACCGAACTGGACCACCATCACCAGAAAGGCGACCAGCAGGACGGCCTGGTCGCCGTAGCCATCGATGTCGAGTGTCATGAGCGCCGGCACCAGGCTGACGCAGTAGACGGCGATCATCAGCGCCCATTGCGTTTCCGCAACGCGGACAAGAAAGCGCTCTGGATTGCCGCGCAGCGCAGAAACCATCGGCAGGAAGAGGAAGGCATAGACCGGGATGAACACGGCGTATAGGCCCTGCCAGCCGAGCCCGACAAAGATGTACTGCAGCGGCAGGACGACAAAGAAGGCGAGCGCCAGCGACAGGTGATCGGCACGTGCCTTGGCAGTGAGCGTAAGGATCTCCCGCAACGCCGCAAATGACGCGAAGGCAAATAGTACCATGACACCCGGTTTCCCGAGCAGGAGCGCCCCCCCGATAAAGGCCACCATGCCCCACCAGCTTTGTACCCGCGTCATATAAGTGTCGAGGACGGGGTTCGGCTCATTCACGGGCTGTTTTGCGCGCAGGATTTCGCCAAAGACGGTCAGCGTGATCAGGATGCCGAAACTGGCAAAGGCCAGCAGCAGAATGTCGTTCGTGGTGCTTGTCATGTCCGCACCTCTGGTCGCTGGGCAAGCAATGCGTCAGAGGCCCGTTTGAGAAAGTCATCCTTGCTTTCCCCGTCCTTCACATGGATCGGCTCCCCGAATGTCACGGTGCAGATCAGGGGCAGGGGGATCACCTCGCCCTTCGGCATGATCTCTGTCAGGTTGGCGACCCAAGTCGGCACCAGATCCACCTCTGGCCGCGCAAGCCCCATGTTGTAGAGCCCCGCCTTGAACGGCAGCAAGGGATCATCGGTCATGTTGCGGTTGCCTTCGGGGAAGATGATCAGTGATGCGCCTTCGTCCAACGCCTCGATAATCCGGTCGAGTGGTTTGTCATCCACTTCTGGCCGCCGATCGATCAGGACGCAGTTGAAAACCTCGGGCCCCACAAAGGCGCGCAACTTGTTTTTCAGCCAGTAGTCGGCAGCAGCGACTGGGCGGACGGTGCGGCGCAGGGCAGGCGGCAGGACCGACCAGATCATGGGCATGTCGGCGTTGCTGGTATGATTAGCGAAATAGACGCGCTGGCGCGGGATAGGCTCGATCCCTTTCCAGTCGGCACGAACGGCGGTGATGGCGCGGCAAAAGATACGGATCGATTGCCCGACGATCCGGGCGGCGAACTGGCGCAGGTACTTCATGGGATCACTTTGGCGTGGGTGTGCTGTTTTGCAAAGAAAAAAGGCCGCTGCCCGCGCGGTGGCGGGCAGCGACTTGTGAAGGGTCAGACTTTGTCAGCGACGTAGTCTTCCAGCAGTTTTTCGTTCTTGGCATCCTCGATCCGCTGAATGCGGTCTTCGGACATCCGCTCATCAAAGCGGTATTTGACAAAGTTCACGAGTGCGAGGGTCAGCATCATGACGGACATCGCCCAGAAGCCCTTGGTCGAAAGCGGCACATCGGTTGAAAGCCAGAGTGAGATGCCCAGCATGCCGTAGGCGACACCAACGCCCAGCAGGTTGACAAACATGATCAGGCCGTTGTCGGAATTCTTGTTAAACATGTGATTTCTCCTGAGTGGATGGGGTTATTTCTTGGATGATTTCAGGCGGGCGAGGACATCGTCCGCGGTGGAGCGTGTGGCATTGCCGAAACCGGCGTCCGCCATGCGGTCGGCGATGGTGTCACCTTCCAGGTCGCGATTGATATCGGCGAGGATCTCTGAGCGCTCGAACGGATCGTCCTTGCCCAGCACGCGGGAAATCAGCTCTTCAGCTTCTTCCACGGCACCTGTGCTGGTGGCGCCGGACTGGACCATCTTCATCTGGATGGTCTGCTCGCGGCGCACGGCGCGGGCCTGGATTGCCCCTTGTTTGAGGTCGATGATCCGTCGATGACCCGCCTCAATCGAAGAGCGAAGGCGCACGACCTTCTGATCCAGCCGGTCGCGGGTTTCGCGGCGCACGGTCAGTTCGTTTTCCATTGTGGCGATGGCGCGGGCGGCTTCCTCGGCCAAATCGTCGCGGTCACTGTCCAGCGCCTCTTTCGCGCGTTTGGTCAGGTCGCTGATGCGGGATTGCAGGTTGGTAAATTGCTTCTCTTCGGCGCGCTGGCGCTGGATCAGGCTGGCGAGCGTGGCCTTGGCCGCCCGCAAGCTGTTTTCGCTTTCGCGGATTTTCTGGTCGATCAGTTCAATCGCAAAGGCATCGCGCACGCGGTCTTCGGCCCGTGCATTCTGCCCAACGATCAGTGTGGCAAGTGTCTTGAACATCGCTGTCTCCGTTTTCATTCCGTATATGAACACTGTTCATAAAATGGAGATAGCAAGTCAGGTAGGCGGTTGCAAGAAAAAAATGAACAATGTTCAAAAAATCTACTGCGAACCCGCAAATTGTCGCAAAACGAGGGCAATCATGCGGTCGATATCGTCCGAGGGCACACCTGCGCTCGCCTCATCCAACCCCAACAAGACAATGCCGTGGACCGAAGAAAAGAGCGCGCGGGTCAAAAGTGTCAGGTCTGCGGCACTATGCTTTGGGAAAAGCGCGGCGAGCGGATCAGAGATATACTGAAAAAGCCGCCCCATCTCGGCCAGGTACCAGTCCGGTGCGGCCTCGCCCGGCGCGCGTTCGATGTCAAAGAGTGCGCGCCAACTGTTGTGGTTTGCGGCAGCAAAGCGGTGATAGGCCTGTCCCATGACCACCAGCTGTTCGACGGGATCTGTGGGGGCGTCCGCCAAAGCCTCTGCCACGTCTGCCCCCAGCCGGTGAAAGGTGCGCGCGTTTACGGCAAGCGCCAGGTCGGTCAGATCACCAAAGACGTTGTAGATTGCCCCGACGGCACAGCCGGCCTCTTTCGCCAGGTCGCGCGCGCGCAAGGCGCTTAGGCCCTCTGCTGCAATTGTCCGCTCTGCGATCAGGATCAGTGCCTCGCGCAGTTCTTTGCGCCGTGCCTCGGTCTTGCGTGCCATGTTAGCCCTTTCAAATGAACGCAGTTCAACGCTAGCCCATCAATGCAAAGGTGAAAAGCCCGGGTCCGGAGAACCTGACTACCCGATCACGCGAAATTCAGTGAGCCTCACAGCATTTCATGGATGAGTTTTGCGATGGTGTATGTCCAAGGGGTTCTAATGCGGGTCGCGGTCTTTGCCTGCGCTGTGTTTTGCCTGACCGGGGTCCCCTACCGGATCGTTGGCCTGTTGAACCGGCGCGGGCGGCTGGCTTCGGTGTTCTTTTGCTACGCGGGATCAAGGGCCTTTGTCCGCAGCTACGGTTTGCCAGGGATCGCCGAGATGTTTCGCTGGCGCCCCTCGCCGATCGGGATCATGCGGCAGGGCGATGAATGGGGTATTGTCATGGCCTCGTCCATGACCGAGGCGGATTTCCTCGATCCTGCCAACGCAGATGACTTCGCAAAGCTGCAAATGCGACTGACACGGGCGGCTGGTCAAATGGGTGCGCGCGATAACACTGTCGCCGGGATCCTTCCCGGTGTGCTGAAGGCAACGGATGGGATGGCCTTCTGCGATACCAAGATGACGGTGGTTGCGGCAGTCACAGCCGCAGTGGGGCGGATGCGTGACGCTCACTTTCCCGATGGACTGCAGGACGTCATCGTTTTGGGCGGGGCTGGGCGCATCGGCTCTGTCATTGTAAAGGATTTGCGGGCGCAGGGCCTGACTTGCCATGTGGTCGATCCGGCGCACGGGCTGACAGACTTTCCGCATGGGCTGAAAGGCCAGCGGGTGCTTTTGCTGGATGTCGCGCGCAAAGGGGCCATTGCGGACTACATCCCCTTGATGTGGCCGGGCCTGGTGGTTCTGAACGAGGTGTTTCCTGCGCCGTCACGCCGTCTGGTGGCAGACATGCAAGCCAAAGGCGTGGAGGTCTTTCATCTGGTCGGGGTCTATGGGCGGGTGATGCCGCCCTTGCCCCATGGATATCAGTCCGCCGTGCCTTGCTGTGCGGCCCGCCCCACAAAAGGCGCGCCGGATGTCAGGATCATCGCGCTGGGCTAGGGCGTATCGCGCAATGTGGCAGGGTCGATGCCTTCGGCGATCAGACCGCCCTCAATCGCGCAGCCGATCATTTGCTCGAAATAGGCGAGCGCCAAAGCCTCATCAGTGCCTGAGACATCCACGGTGTACTTGCCCAGCAGCGCGCGGTTGCCGAATTTCTCGATTGGGTAGCCGTAGGGCCCCGCATTATATGCGATCTCGCGCATCATCTCGTTTTCCATGCGCATCTTGGTCAGTTCGACCATTTCTGGCTGGTCATTGATGCGGATAACGACGCTTTCTTCTGATCGCACGAAGTCGGGATGGTCACTTGGCAAGCTGGGATCGAAGGTTTTGTAGAACAGCTCTGCGCGTACGTCTTCTAGCGTGATGCGCGTTGATTCCACATTGCTGCCAATCCCCCAGCCCGGCATGGGCGGCGGCAAGAGACTGACCAGATCGGCGCAATTGGCATATTCCCAGCTCACCATCTGAACGATCGGGTCCGTGCGGACAAAGTCGTTCATGTCGCCTTCGTGTGATGTGAACCGCGCCATCTGTTCAGCTTCTGCTGCCTCCCACCGGGCTTCTATTTCTAACTTAGCCTCGGCAGCATCGGCCACTGTAAAGGGCTCCGAAAACACGGATCGCGCCTCTTGCGCATGGGCCGCAGAAAGTGAGGCGAGGAGGATGGCGAGCGTCGTCGCGCTGGATTTTGATGTCATGTCTTGTCTTTCAGGTCGGTCATTCGTTCTGCATCTTCACGGGTGCCCCGCCGGCAAAGTTATTGACCTCGTGATAGCTGATCGGCGCCTCCTGCATTTGCAGGTGAAGCCCATCACCGGTGTAGGGATGGGCCCGCGCCAGATCTTCGTCAAACTCAATGCCAAGGCCGGGGGCCGTTGGCACAGGGATATAGCCATCTTCAACCGTGATCGATCCCCCGATCAGGTGATGGTGGAAGTCTGTTTCGATGGTTTCCGCCATCAGGATGTTCGGGATCGCAGCCGCCAGATGCACGTTCGCCGCCCATTCCACCGGTCCGGCATAAAGGTGCGGGGCCATCTGCGCGTTGTAGGTCTCGGCCAGTGCGGCGATCTTCTTTGCCTCCCAAATCCCGCCAGCGCGGCCAAGGGCCGGTTGTAGGATCGTCGCAGCACCCGTTTGCAGGACTTGCGCAAACTCTGCCTTGGTGGTCAGACGCTCTCCCGTTGCGACCGGGATCCTGACCGCACTGGCGACCTTGGCCATTTCGGCAGGGTTGTCTGGTGGGATCGGTTCTTCGTACCAGAGCGGTGAGTAGGGTTCTAACGCCTCGCCCAGCTGGATCGCGCCGCCAGTGCTGAATTGCCCATGCGTGCCAAAGAGCAAGTCCGCACGGTCGCCCACGGCGTCGCGGATCGCGCGGCAGAAGGCGACGGAGAGGCTAATGTCATGCATCGAGGGCATATGCCCGCCGCGGATCGTGTAGGGGCCCGCGGGGTCGAATTTGACGGCGGTGTACCCCTTCTCGACCATGTCCAGCGCGACCTCTGCCGCCATATCTGGGTTGGCCCAGAAGGCGGGCAGCGGGTGGTCATCACGCGGGTAGAGGTAGGTGTAGGCGCGGATGCGCTCGTTCATACGCCCGCCGATCAGCGCATGCACGGGTCGGTCCCGATCTTTGCCAAGGATATCCCAGCAGGCGATCTCCAACCCCGACCAAGCGCCCATCACCGTCAGGTCAGGGCGTTGCGTAAACCCTGCCGAATAGACACGGCGGAACATCAGCTCGATGTTTTCGGGGTTCTCGCCCGCCATATGACGCTCAAACACATCTTTGATCACGGCGACCATGGCGTCTGGCCCAACCGAGGACGCATAGCACTCGCCATACCCCACGATGCCTGTGTCCGTCGTCACCTTCGGAATGATCCAGTAACGCCCTCCCCAGCCGGGCGCGGGTGGGGCGGTGACAATGACGTCGAGATCGGCGAGTTTCATGATGCGGTCCGTCAGGAGGGAAATGCATGGGCGAGACAATCACGCTTCGACATCTAGGTCCAGACGATCTGGACCTGCTGTTGGGGGTCGAAGACGGCCTTTTTGACAATGCGATCCGCCCCGATCAGGCGCGCGCATTTCTGGATCAACCGCTGCATGATCTGGTGTTGGCCTTGGAAGGGACGGCGGTTGTGGGCATGGCCAGCGGACAGGTGATGCTGCACCCGGACAAGGCGCCTGCCTTCTTTATCGCCGAGGTCGGTGTGCGGGACAGTCACCAGAGGCGGGGGATTGCAAAGGCGCTCTGTACCCGCCTGATCGAGGTCGCGCGCGGACGGGGATGCGAGGGGATCTGGCTTGCGACAGAAGGCGATAACGTCGCGGCGAGGGCGCTTTACCGGTCAGTGGATGCGCGTGAGACCGGGGATATCGTGGTTTATGACTGGGATGGGGCAATGGATGATTGAGGCGGGTGTCGGCACTGAGCCCAATCTTCGAAGTTGCCGCTCTAGGGCCAACGGCGGCTCCTGCGTCATAAATCTGAAACCAAAGCAGCCCATTGGTATCGGCTCGAAGTAGAGATTTGAAGATGTCGATTGGAGTGTTTCTAGCGGTTCTGTTTGCAGCACTCTTGCACGCCAGTTGGAACGCTCTGGTCAAAGTGAGCGCCGATAGACTGGTACTGCTAGCTGTCCTCAAGTTCACAACGACGATATTTGCTGTCGCTTCGATCCCCTTCATAGCGACGCCCCCGGTTGAAGCTTGGCCGTATATTGCCGCCTCGGTCTTCATTCATACGGCCTACTTTCTGTTTCTTACGATTTCCTACCGGTTCGGTGATTTGAGCCAAGTTTACCCGATCTCTCGCGGAGCGGCGCCGTTGCTGGTTGCAGGGTTTGCAGTCGTCGTGGTTGGCGAGACGCTCGAATTTCAGGCCAGCATTGCTCTTTTGCTCATCTCTTGTGGCATCATGAGCCTTGTGTTCAGCGAAAAGGGGGCGATTGGCCAACCGAAAGCTATCGGCGCTGCTCTTGCGACGGGTTGCTTTATCGCAGGCTACACTGTCGCTGACGGCGCAGGAGCACGCCTCTCGCAGGACGCACTCAGCTACATCCTTTGGCTCAACGTCTTTAACGGTATCCCGATCATTCTGATCGCCGTAGCCCGTCGTCGCCGCGAACTTGTTCCGCAAGCGAAGCGCGTTTGGAAGATGGGTGCATTGTCCGCGATCATCTCGCTTGCAGCATACTGGATTGTTTTGTGGGCAAGCACACAAGCTCCGCTCGCGCTCGTCGCCGCCGTTCGGGAGGCAAGCATTGTCTTTGCGCTTCTATTCGGGGTGGTCTTCTTGAAAGAGAAGATGAACCTTAGAAAGGTGTTGTCCGTCTTTGTGACCCTGAGCGGGACTGCTTTGTTGCGTGTCAGCAAATAATCCTAAAGTGGGCAACTCCACGCCAAAGCCGAACGGCAGCTTCATCCGCCAACCCACGTCACTCAAACACAATCACGTTCCGCTTGGCACTGCCCGTACGCGTGTCCGCAACTGCCTCGTTGATCTGCTCCAGCGACCAGCGGCCTGAGATTAGCTCGTCCAGTTTAAGCCGCCCCTGTTGGTAGAGGTCCACCATCCACGGGATATCGCGCGAAATCACGACGTCGCCCATTTTGGAACCGACCATGCCTTGCCCGGTGGCGGCCAGCATCACGGGTTCATAGGTGGATTTTGCGCCGGTGTGCGGCATGCCGACCATGATGACCTTGCCGCCAGACGTCAGATACTGCAGTGCGGTGTCATAGGCCGGGATCGCACCGACGGTCACAAAGACCGCGTCGGCCCCGCGCCCCATTGCCGCCTTCGCTGCACGCCAGGGTTTTGCCTCTGTCGCGAGCACCCCATCGGTCGCCCCGAACTCCTTTGCGATGGCGAGCTTCTCTTCTGACATATCCACCGCGACGATCCGGCGGGCGCCGGCGATCCGTGCGCCCTGAATGGCGTTGAGGCCGACACCACCTGCACCAATCACAACGACATCCTGCCCGGCGCGCAGGTGTGCCGCGTTCACCACGGCACCAACGCCGGTGATAACACCACAGGCAAGCAGTGCCGCGGCCTCCATCCCCATATCGGCGGGCAGTTTCACGATCTGGCTTTGATCCACGACGACCTTCTCGGCAAAGCCACCCGTATACATCGCCTGATGGACTGTTGCCCCATCGGCTGAAGTAATCGGACCTGTTGCGAGGTCTGTTTCGCAGGCTGTTGGCGTGCCGCTGGCGCATGTTGGGCAGGTGCCGCAGGACCGGATCAGGGTGACAACCACCGGATCGCCATCCGCCACGCCGCGCACACCATCACCCACCCCGGTGACGTAACCTGCCGCCTCATGCCCGTAGACGGCGGGGAGCGTCCCACCCCAGGCACCGTCCATGTAGGAGATGTCAGAGTGACAGATCGCGCAGGCTTTCAGCGTCACTTCCACCTCGCCGGATCCGGGAGCGGCAAGCGTGACCTCTTCGATGGTCAGGGGTGAATTGAATGCGTGGCAAACGGCAGCTTTGATGGTGGTCATGGGGCCCTCGGGACGTGATTTTGGGTAGGGTGCGGGGCGGCGGCAGTGAGTTCTTTCCCGAATACGACCTTAGGTGGCGCGGGCGCGCTGTGGACGTGGCGTTTGCAGGAAGACCATGATGCACCCGACGGTCAACACAGCGGACAATAGAAATGGTGCGCCGGGCAAATAAAGCGGTGCTGTGTCGGTGGTGAAATACCAGAAGGTTTGCGTCACCATCAGCGGCGCAAGAATGGTCGCGACAGCGTTGATCGAGGTGACAGTCCCCTGCAGCTCCCCCTGTTGGTCATCGGACGCGGTGCGCGACATGATCCCCTGGAGCGCCGGGCCAGCGATGGACCCAAGGGCGGTGAGTGGTGTCAGCGCCAGCGCGATCCAGCCTTGCGTGACAAAACCCAATGCGATGAAAGCGGCCACGTCAAAGCCCAAACCCATGATCACTGCATTCCGTTCTCCGATCCGGCTGATGATTGGCCGGATCAGTAGGCCTTGGACGACGGCAATACCGACCCCGAAGAGGCCGAGTGAAAGCCCGATCATCCCAGGCCCCCAGCCAAAGCGTTCTGCCCCGAAGTAGGCCCAAACGCCGGGATAGACGAAAAAGGCAATCGTGTAGACGAAGGTGATCAGCAGCAGGCGCTTCAGGCCCGGAAGAGATCCGATGTTCTGAAATGCGCCCAGCGGGTTCGCCCGCCGCCATTGGAAAGGGCGCCTGATCTTGTCAGTCACGGTTTCGGGCAGGACGAAATAGCCGAAGATTGCATTGGCCATCGCAAGTGCGGCGGCGGCCCAGAACGGCGCACGTGTCCCGTACTCTGCCAGCACCCCGCCCACCATCGGGCCCAATACGAACCCGACACCAAAGGCGGCACCGATCAGGCCAAAGTTCGCGGCCTTTTCCTCTGGCGAAGAGATGTCGGCCATATAGGCGGCGGAAGTCGACTGTGTCGCCGCCGTAATCCCACCAATGACGCGCGCGATGACCAGGAAAGTGATCGTGGAGGCGACGGCCATCAGCACATAGTCGAAAGCCATGATCACCAGTGACCCGATCAGGATCGGGCGCCGCCCAAAACGGTCTGACAGGCTGCCAAGCGTAGGGCCAAACAGGAATTGCATCGCCGCAAAAATCGTGGCGAGGATCCCGCCCCAGACGGCTGCTTGCGCGATCCCCGCGCCTTCGACCTCTTGGATCAGGTCGGGCATCACTGGCATGATCAGCCCAATCCCCATGCTGTCCAGCATGACCGAAACAAGGATAAAGGTGACCGCCAGACGTTTGTTCATCGCGGCAGGATTAAACCGTTCGGTTCAGTTTGCAAGCGTCAATCTAGCCGGATTGCGCCGCCGCTGCCTGATCGGGATCGGGGAAATGGCCGATGTCACCCAGAAACTGCAGGATGATTTGCGCAAACTCTTCCGGGGCCTCTAGCGCAGGCAAATGACCGATGCCTTTCATCAGCTGAAATTGGGACCCGGGAACAAGATCAACGCCCTCCTTGACCATATCCGGGGGCACTTTTTGGTCCTCTGTGCCCGCAATCCCAAGGGTAGGAATGCGCAGCCCGCTCATCGGGGTGATCATATCGGCGCCAGCAAAGGCGCGACAGGCGGCGGCATAGCCCTCTGGTTCTGTCGTCATCATCATGTTCACCCATTTGGCCATGGCCAAAGAGCCGTAGAAATCTTTGCCAAACATGCGGTTGAGGCTGGTATCAGTGACTTGCGCCATGCCGCGTGTTTCGACAGTTTCGGCCTGGGCATGCCAAGCCTGCGGATGATCAATCTTCGGTGCGGCGCCTGACAAGATAAGTGCGCGGACAAGGTCAGGCCGTTTCACCGCGAGGCCGAGTGCGATCAACCCGCCTTCGGCGGCGCCCAGAAAGACGGCGTCGGCAATGCTGTAAGCCTCGCAGATCGTTTCTGCATCGCCAATCAGCTGGCCCATGGAATAGGGGCCCGCCGTCACATCGGACAGACCATGCCCCCGCAGATCATAGCGGATAACACGCAAGCCATCCGGTACTTGCGCGACCAGATCATCCCAGAGTTCAAGTGAAGTGCCGAGTTTTGGCCCAAGAACGAGGGCTGGCGCATCAACAGGTCCCGAAACCGTCACATGCAGGCCAGCGCCATCGCGCATGAATACCTCAGCCATCGGGTTTTGTCAGAACCATGTGCGCCATGATTTGTCCGTGATCAGAGGCCAGTTTGTTATGTGGTGCCTCTGGGTGAGAGCCATCAGTCAGATGGTCGTTAAGAACGCTGAAATACTCCATGCGACCGATTGAATTGGAAGAGTCTTGTAAGAAATGCGAAGACATAAAAATCTGATCAATACTTTCAAACACACCGCCAAATGCGGCAGTGAAAACCATATCTCGGAGCGATCTTTTCACAAAGAGTTTTTCTGCGGAATGCAGTTTGTAGTGCGAAATCTTGGTCTGGATTATTTCGTTTTCCGCATCAGAATATCGATCGCGCCTAGATTGTGCGTCATGCCGACGAACCCATGCGTAATTCTTGAAGGGCACTTCGCCGGAAATGATTTCGGAAGACACGGCATGTTCACTATCGTTGAAATCGCCGAGCACCATGACCGGGTGCCCTTTGTCGAGTTCCGCAACAATCATGCGGCGCAGCACCCATGCCTCTGCCATACGCCGCAGGGCAGATCGCATTGCTCCCAGGGCACGACCGGCTGGATCGTAGTTCACAAGGTCAACTTCTGGCGCAAAGGCCGCACCATCCGGCCGCGGAAATTCTCCCAGTTTTGACTTTAAGTGGCAGTTGAAGACGGTGATCACCTGATCACCAACAGGTATGCGCACTTTGAGGATCGGGCGACTAAGCCGTCGCAAGACATAGGAACCCCCATCATCACCCGTCAGATCCTGAAAGGGCACCTCCAGTGGTGCGTCGAGATTCTGAATGATCTCTGGTTCTTCGGCGAAACCAAAGCGTGATAGAATGGCTAGGCCGGGCCGACGCTGACCGGGGCCGCCATCAAAACTGTTGGGCGCGAATGCCAGTGCCGCGTCCGTATAGGTTTCAAATTCCAGCTTCTGAAAGATCGCCTTCCGCGCGTATCGCTTGGAAGGGTGGGGGATGACGGCTGCATTGCTGGCTGCGCCCAGATCATTTGCCTCGTTGATCACTTCCAGCAGGGCGCTTTCGGAAAATATCTCCTGAAAGCAGACGATATCGCTATTCAGCGTCAAAAGCTGGTCGGCGAGCCACGCTCTTTTCCAAGCGTATTCCTCGGGCGTGAATTCTTCGAACCGGTAATACTCTTCTTTTGCTTCAATCAGGTTCTTGACGTTGAAGCTGGCAATCGTGAAATCCGTCATGAGAGTGTTTCCAAAGCTTGTGCGAAGACGGCGGCATCTACGTTGCCGCCAGTGGCGACGGCGATTACCGCGTCGCCATCAGATTGGTTGGGATGAAAAAGTGCCGCGGCAAGAGCGGCGGCACCGCCCGGCTCCACCACAATGCGCAGCCGTTCAAAGGCGAGTGCGACCGCGCGCAGGCATTCCTCTTCGGTCACCAAGATGCCGGGGCCGCAGTGTTCTTTCAGGATCGGAAAGGTGATGTTGCCCGGCTGCGGGGTAATGATCGCGTCGCAGAGGGACCCGTCCGTCTTGGCGTTGCGCTCGATCTTTCCCGAGATGAGAGAGCGTGTCACATCGTCAAATCCTTCCGGTTCCACAGGCCGGACGCGCAGCCCAGGCGCATCGGCAGCCAACGCGAGCGCGATGCCAGAGGTCAGCCCGCCGCCGCCGCAACACACCATGACGTCCGCCTCTGTCACGCCGCATGCGTTCATATCCTCAGCGATTTCGAGGCCCGTTGTTCCTTGGCCTGCGATCACCTCTGGCTGGTCGTAGGGGCGGATCAGAGTCAGGCCGCGTTCCTCGGCCAGCCGTTCACCAATAGCTTCACGGTCTTCGGTTGCGCGGTCGTACAAGACGACCTCCGCCCCTAGCGCGCGGGTGTTGTCGATTTTCACCTTTGGTGCGTTTGCCGGCATCAGGATCACTGCTGTTGTCCCGAATTCGCGCCCGACAAGGGCCACACCCTGTGCGTGGTTGCCGCTCGACATCGCGATGACACCGGTCTTGAGCGCGTTGTCGGTCAACGCGGACACGGCAGAGCGCGCGCCGCGATACTTGAAAGACCCCGTATGCTGAAGACATTCCGCTTTTACGAAGACACGCCGCCCGGCGATCTCATCCAGAAACGGTGAGGTCAGGACCGGCGTCCGTCTGGCTTGGCCTTTGATCCGCCGGGCTGCGGCGCGTATCATGTCGATGTTCATTGCAGGGCCTCCAGCCATGTGTGCAGCGCATCCAGCGCTTGGGGTTCGTCGAGAAAGGGGACATGGCCGCGCCCTGGCACCTCTGCCCGGATCAGATCGGGACGGCGGCGGGCCATCTCGTCGGCCGTTTCTTTGGTCAGAAGATCGGAATTGGCCCCGCGGATCAGCGCGAGCGGTAGACCCGCCAAAGCGTCGAAGAGCGGCCACAGATCGGGCGCGGGCTGTGCGCCTGCCGCCAGCACGGCGTCTCGCAATTTCGGGTCATACCGGATCACAAGCCCATCAGGCATTTCTTCATAGTGCGCTTCGACCTCGTCAAGCCAACGCGCCATCGGGACATCTTTGAAATGGGACCAGAGTTTCGCCCGCGCCTCTGCTGCCGCGGCGTAGGTTTTCTGCGCCGGGTTGCGTCCGATGTAGCCCTTGATCACCTCTAGGCCCTTGTCGGCAATCTCTGGACCGATGTCATTGAGCGCGACACCGATCAACCGGTCCTTCGCTGTCGCCGCAAGCACCATGGCGATCAATCCCCCGCGTGAAGTGCCAAGGATCGCGGCCTTGTCCAGCCCCAGATGATCCATCAGCGCCAGCACATCCTGCGCCTCTTGCGGGATCGTGTAGGTCGCGGGATCGGCCCAATCGGACTGTCCCCGCCCGCGGTAGTCAGGCCTGAACAGCCGGACCGGCAGATGCGGGGCGACGTGGTTGAAATCGGCACCGTTCCGGGTGAGGCCCGCAAGGGCAATGACGGGCAGGCCCTCACCTTCATCCGTATAGTGCAGCGACAGGCCGTCGAGGCTTTTGAACGTGGGCATCAGGTAAGATCCGGGATTGTGGTCAGATCGGGCAAGACATGGTGCGGCGTCGCATAAAGCCGGTCCATCGGCGCCCCCGCCCGGTTCACCCAAACCGTTTGAAATCCATAGCCCGCCGCACCTGCCGCATCCCAGCCGTTGGAGGAGACGAAGAGAACCTGATCAGGTGACGTGCCGAACTCTGCTTTGACCATGTCGTAGACCCTTGCGTGGGGCTTGAAGACGCCGACGGTTTCAACACTCAGCACGGCATCAAGGCGATCGCCTATCCCGGCAGAGCCAACCGCATCGGCGAGCATCTGTGGTGATCCGTTTGACAGGATAGCCGTGTTCAGGCCGTGTGCCTTAAGCGCCGTCAGCATCTCGGGCACTTCCTCGTAGGCGGGCAAGGTACGGTAGAGGTCCATCATTCGCGTGCGCAGGTCCTGATCGTCGAGGCCTTGTGCCGCCATCGCCCAGTCAAGCCCGTCGCCCGTAACCTGCCAGAAATCGCAGTGCTGATCCGCCACAGCGCGCAGCCAAGTGTATTCCAGCTGCTTCTGCCGCCAATCCCTGGCGAGCGCGGGCCAGACAGCCGCCAAGGCCGCGCGCCCTGGTTCCTGTGCGGCCTGTGCCGCCGCGCCGTTCACATCAAAAATCGTGCCATAGGCATCAAAAATACAGGTGGTGATGGGCATCGCGATCCTCTTGGTTCGCATGCATCGTGTCATGCTGCGGGATGGGCGAAAAGGCCCAATCGATTTGCAATCACTGTAGGTCTCGCTTAGCGTCAGGCTCTTCCATCCCTCGATAGAAAGCGAAACCCATGAGCGAAGCCAAAGCAGGCGACACAGTGCGTATCACATATGTGGGCACACTGAATAATGGAGAAGTGTTTGACAGCTCTGAAGGCCGTGACCCGCTAGAGTTCGTGGTCGGCTCTGGCCAGATCATCAAGGGGCTGGACGTGGCGATCCCGGGCATGGCTGTAGGTGACACCAAAGACGTGAACGTGCCCTGCGATCAGGCCTATGGGCAGGTGAACCCTGAGGCACGGCAGGCCGTGCCCCGCGACCAGATGCCACCAGAAATCCCACTGGAGGTTGGTACGCAGTTGAAGATGCAAACGCCGCAGGGGCAGGTTGTTCCGGTTAAGGTTGCAGAGGTAACGGACGACGAGGTGACGCTGGACGCCAACCACCCGCTTGCCGGGCAAGACCTGAACTTCGCAATTGAGGTTGTCGGGATCGACGCGAGCTAGGCGCTTTCCTTAACCGATATTCTCGATCTGCGGCATCCCGAGGATGTGATAGCCGCCATCGACGCGAATGATCTCACCCGTGGTGCTCGCCCCGGCATCGGACGCCAGGTAAACTGCGGTGCCACCCACAGCCTCGAGTGTTGCATTGCTGCGCAGGGGAGCGTTCTGGTCCGCGTGCTTGTAGGTACGGCGCGCGCCGGTGATCGCGGCCCCGGCGAGTGTCTTCATCGGGCCCGGGCTGATCGCGTTCACGCGGATGCCTTGCGGCCCAAGGTCATTGGCAAGATAGCGGGTCGCAGATTCCAACGCCGCCTTCGCCACGCCCATGACGTTGTAGTAGGGGACCACCTGATTGGATCCCTGGAACGTCACCGTGATCAGGCTGCCGCCTTCGGGCATCAGTTCAGCCGCGCGGCGGCCTACGTCGATGAAAGAGTAGCAAGAGATGGCGAGCGAGTTTTTGAAGTTCGCCCGGGTCGTATCGCGGAAGCGCCCGCCAAGCTCTGCCTTGTCGGAATAGGCAATGGCGTGAACGACGAAATCGATGGAGCCCCAACGTTCTTTCAGCAGGTCAAAGGCAGCGTCCATGCTGGCGTCATCGTTCACATCGACATCGACCATCATGTCAGAGCCGACAGAGGCCGCAAGCGGCTCCAGTCGCTTGCCGAATGCCTCACCCTGATAGGTGAATGCCAGTTCCGCGCCGGCCTCGGCCATCGCCTTGGCAATCCCCCAGGCGATGGACCGTTCATTGGCCACCCCCATGATCAACCCGCGTTTGCCCTGCATCGTGATGGACATCGTCTTAATCCTTGAGTTTCGAAAGCAACATTGACCCGTTCGTGCCGCCAAACCCGAAAGAGTTGGTCATGACCGTGTCGAGGCCTGCGTTTTCAACAAGCGTCGTCGCGATCTCGGATGGGTCGAGCGCGGGGTCGAGCGTCTCGACGTTGATCGAAGGCGCGATGAAGTCATCCTGCAGCATCAAGAGGCAATAGACAGCTTCTTGCGCACCCGTCGCTCCCTGGCTGTGACCCGTCATCGACTTGGTGGAACTGATCGGCGGGGTCGTTCCCTGGCCAAAGACGCGGCGTACGGCCTCAACCTCGCCCACGTCGCCCACGGGGGTCGATGTGCCATGAGCGTTGATGTAGCTGACCTTGCGGCCCTCGGGCAGGGTTTTGAGAGCGCCACGCATGGCCCGCTCGCCGCCTTCGCCGGATGGGGCAACCATGTCGGCACCGTCGGATGTGGCGGCAAACCCTGTGACTTCGGCGTAGATCTTGGCACCGCGTGCTTGTGCGCTTTCGAGACTTTCAAGAATGACCATGGCACCGCCACCGGCGATCACGAAACCGTCGCGGTCCGCATCAAATGCCCGGCTCGCCCGTTCCGGGGTGTCATTATACTTTGACGACATCGCACCCATCGCGTCAAAGAGGCAGGAAAGGGTCCAGTCGAGTTCCTCACCACCGCCAGCGAACATGATGTCCTGATTGCCAAGCGCAATCTGTCCGGCGGCCATGCCAATGCAATGCAGCGAGGTGGAGCAGGCGGATGTGATCGAGAAGTTCATCCCCTTGATCTGATAGGCCGTGGCAAGGTTCGCGCTGACCGTGGACGACATTGCCTTTGGCACCGCAAACGGGCCAATCCGCTTGGTTGCGCCGGTGGATTTCACCACCTCATGCGCGGCCAGAATGGCAGAGGTTGAAGGCCCGCCGGACCCGGCGATCAGCCCCGTCATCGGGTTGATGATCTGATCCTCTGTCAGCCCCGCATCCGCAATCGCCTGCCCCATCGCGATATGGGCATAGGCGGCACCAGGTCCCATGAAGCGCAGGGTGCGCTTGTCGACATGTTCCTTGATATCGATCTTGAGCGTGCCCGCGATCTGGCTGCGAAACCCGTGTTCAGCCATCTCTGCCGAGGCCTCGATGCCGGACTTTCCGGCTTTCAACGCCGCCGTCACCTCGGCTGCATTATTCCCGATGGGCGAGACAATGCCCAACCCAGTGACAACGACACGACGCATGGCTGCTCCCTAAATTAGCTAGAGCGTGTGTAGGGGAGAGGGGGGAGAGGGGCAAGTGGGGGGATGGCGCACGCTGGGGCGGGCCACCGTCTGCATAAAAACGCCGGAAGTAGGATTCTGGTGCGTTCAATGTTGGTAGCAACGCATGACATTCGGCACCTATAGCCGGCTGTCCTGATACAGGAGGAGTGCATATGAGAGCCATCGTTTTCCTTGCCGCTGTGGGCACCACTTGTCTATTGGGCCTTGGCGCTGCCATCGCGCAGGCAGCACCAGAAACGGAGGTCTGTGTCGCCAGGGCTCCGGAACAATCGGCATCGGGTGTGGGCTACGAACTCATCGATGTGGCGCGACGGCAAGCTTGGGTGACAATAGATTGGACACCAGACGCCTACGCAGCGTTTCGCCCCGGCATCCTTGCACCCCATTGGATCAAGAGTGACCCCCGGCAGGGTGTCGCCGCGATGACGCGCGCTCTGCAGTCACCCGATTGTGCGAACGCTGGAGAATTCACTTACAAGACGCTTTTCGGAAAGCGCTTCTTTCATATCGCTGATATCACGAGCATCCGGGGTGAGGGGCTCACGGGTGGCGCGCTGGTCGAAGGCGAAGTCTTCAAACACCACATGCTGCAATTCAGCACCGGGCAAACCGCGTCTTTTCTGGTCTCGCCGGAAGGTGACCATTTCGTTCTCGTCAACAGGCCGCTGGACATGGCAGCGGTCGAAAACACCCTGCCTGTTGGCTGGCGCCTTGATGACGTGGCACTCTCCGCCCCTTGGCAAGCTGATCTGGTTGGCAGCGTGAAGGTTCTGCGCCTTGCCGATGGCAGTTCATTCCAGGGGCCGGTCACCTCATAGCCGGAGGCATTGCAATGACGCAGGCCACGTCCAATCCAAAACCTGCCGGCAGTGCGCGCAAGATCTGGACCGTTTGGCTCTTGCTAGCGCTGTTCTATGGGGCTGTCCTGGCATGGCATCAGCCGCTGCGCGGTCCGCTGACCGAGGCTGAAGTCAGGACTGCGTTCGGAGAGAACTTCGATGCGATACAAAGTGGTGTGGTTCCCGCAGGTGCGCGTTTGGCCGACTTCTTTCTCGAAGACGACGGGCGCCCGTTTTACATGATTAACCTCAACGCGCCTGCCACGTCGGATGAGGCGGCGGCAGAGGCGCTGATCTACGGGCAATTCATGCTGCCGCGATTGCTGTCCCGTGCCAGCTATCCTGTCGCCTCTCTTGGCGTGATTACGGGACTGACGAATTCCCTTGGTGCGGGCGCTGACGACTTTGACGACCTGATCGTGGTCCGCTACCGCAGCCGACGTGATCTGCTTGAGGTCATCGCCACGCCAGAATTTCGGGAGGCGGCCACGCACAAGGCGGCTTCGCTGGAAGGCTGGGTTTCGGCCCCGGCGTCGGGCAGCGCCGGTGTATCATTGCCACTCTACCTTCTGCTTGTCCTCCTCGCCATCGGAAGCGTCTGGACCGTCGTGCGTTCCCGCGAGGTAAGTGGGCGCTAGCTTGGCCGGACCCTGAAGGTAGGCCTTGGGTTGGAGTGGAGTAGCCCAGCAATGCGCAAATCCCGCGGGCTTGATACAGGTCAACGACAGGCGCCCAAGGCGGAGGCATACTTGCGACATCAATTGAACGGGGGAACCCATGAAAACAGATGTGGTAGAGCCGCCGGTTGCTGATGCCGGGCCAGCATTGAACACGAACGGTGCAGTGATCCTGCCGCCAGAGGCGACCGAAAAAGTCAGCGGTTTCGAGTCGGGTGAATACCCTTACGCAACAAAACTCAGCCGCAGTGAGTACGAAGCGGAAAAGGCCAAGCTTCAGGTCGAACTGCTGAAAGTGCAGCATTGGGTCGATGAGACCGGTCAGAAATTCGTGCTGCTGTTCGAAGGCCGTGATGCAGCGGGCAAAGGTGGCACGATCAAACGGTTTACCGAACATCTGAACCCGCGTCTAGCAAGAGTGATTGCGCTGAATAAGCCGACGGAAGAAGAACGCGGCCAGTGGTTCTTTCAACGCTATGTCCGGCACCTGCCGACTGCGGGTGAGATCGTTCTCTATGACAGGTCATGGTACAACCGGGCCGGTGTCGAACGCGTGATGAGCTTTTGCGCGCCGAACGACTACCTTGAGTTCATGCGCCAGACGCCGGAGTTCGAGCGGATGCTGACGCGCAGCGGGATCCGGCTTTTCAAGTACTGGTTTTCGGTCACGCGTGATGAGCAGAAGAAGCGCTTCTCGTCGCGAGAAACGGATCCGCTGAAACGCTGGAAATTGTCGCCGATTGATCGGGCAAGTCTGGACAAATGGGACGACTATACCGAGGCGAAGGAGGCGATGTTCTTCTACACCGATACCGCCGACGCCCCTTGGACGATCATTCGGTCCAATGACAAGAAACGCGCGCGGCTGAACTGCATGCGGCATTTCCTGTCGCAGCTGGACTATCCAGATAAGGATCTGGAGGTCGCCGAAGCGCCTGACCCGCTCATCGTTGGGCCAGCAAGTCGGGTGGTGGAAAACGCGGACCACATTCTGGCATCATCACTCCATCCGACGAACAGACGGGGTTAGACATGCGCTGCAGTGGGCGAGGTCTGTCCATTGACCTTCAGGCCAATGGCTCTTTGAGATTGATTTAAGCCAGAAGCGTTCGGTTGACTCTTTAGCTCTCGCTCAATGCCACCTTCATGTCGGTCACCTGATAGATGACTTCACCGTCTGCCTCGACGATCCCGTTGGCTACACCCATCGTCAGGCGCCGGGTTTGGACGGCCTTGGTGAAGTCCACCTTGTAGGTCAGCATTTTGCGGTCCGGGCGGACCATCCCTGTCAGCTTCACCTCACCAACACCCAGCGCATAGCCGCGCCCCTGCCAGCCGCGCCAGCCGAGGTTGAAGCCCGTCAGCTGCCAAAGCCCGTCGAGCCCGAGACAGCCTGGCATGATTGGGTTGCCGGGGAAGTGACACTCAAAAAACCACAAGTCAGGCGTGATATCGAACTCGGCCACCACATGGCCCTTGCCGTGTTCACCAGCATCACCCGAGATATCGGTGATCCGATCCATCATCAGCATCGGTGGGGCAGGCAGCTGTGCGTTGCCGGGGCCGAAAAGCTCGCCACGCGCGCATTTCAGCAGGTCGTCCTTGTCAAAACTCGTCGGGAAATCCGCCATTTTACTTGCCTCACCGGTCTTTTTTGCGTTCCACGACCTCTAGCACTCGTGCGTTTGGCGGGGCAAGTGTGACGGGACGGCGCGGTTTTCTATTTGAAAACCACTCGCATTTTCCCATATGTAAGAGGAAAGGCAGCGAAAGAGCGACCATGACCGACATTGCAGTTGAGCGCAGCACAGAGTGGCTTGCCGGCGCAGGCTTGCGGCCAACGCGTCAGCGTATGGCGCTGGCATCGCTGTTGATCGGCGACGGGCAGAATCGCCATGTGACGGCGGAAAGCCTTTTTGCGGCTGCCTCTGGGACCGGTGAAAAGGTCTCGCTGGCGACGGTCTACAACACGCTGCGTGCGTTTTGTGATGCCGGGCTGATGCGTGAGATCACGGTCGATGGGTCCAAGAGCTACTTTGACACCAACATGACTGATCACCCGCATTTCTATTGGGAAGATACCGCGCAATTGACTGATGCGCCCTCTGATCAGATGGAAATCAGCCAGCTGCCGGATGCGCCTGAGGGTGCCGAGATTGCATCGGTTGATGTGGTGATCCGCCTGCGCCGCACCTGACAACGGGGGGCGGTGGATCGAGATCCACCTTACCAGCTTCATCTCTTTACGCCTTGTTAACCACGTGCGCGTTAACCATTCCCCATGTCACAGTATCGTCGTTTGCGCGTACCGGGGGGTACGTATTTCTTTACAGTACGGTTGCAGGATCAGGGGTCGGACCTGTTGGTGCGCAAGATTGATCTGTTGCGCGATGCAACGCGCCTTTGTCGACAGCGCTGGCCGTTTGAGATTGCTGCAGCCGTCGTATTGCCCAGCAAGTTGCACATGATCTGGGAACTGCCTGCGGATGACGCGGATTTCTCCAAACGTTGGCGGTTGATCAAATCAACTTTCTCGCGCCATTCGCCACTGCCAGACAACGTGCCCGCAAGCCACAGGCGCAGAGGCGAAAAGGGCATCTGGCAGCGCCGGTTCTGGGAACACCTGATCAGGGATGAGGCTGATATGGCGCTGCATCTGCATCTGATCCACAGCGCGCCAATCCATGCGGGGCTCGCCAAAGATGCGGGGGCATGGCCTTACTCATCTTTCGCAAAGCGAAGTGCGCCGCACTGTCCAGTCGCACCCAGCCCGGCACTCACCATCACCGCTTGACCGCGCGACGTGTAAGGTGGGTCTTGACCCACCACAGCTTCAGAACCACTGCCCCGGTTCGATGATACCGAGGTCGAGCAACTGCTGCGAATGCCAGTCGAAGCGGGTTGACCGTGGCCAGCGGAAGGTCGTGATCTCCTCCCGGCTGCCGGGGTTCCGGCACAATGCCTTGGCACTGCGGAATGACGCGACAGCCGCAGTCACGTTGTTGTGCCAGGGGCAGGCGTAGGTGTTGTATTCAGCGATGCTGAAGGACCGGTCAGGCAACATCTTCAACCCTTTCGCGGCCTGAAAGAGCGCGATGCGATCACAGCTTTGCCGCTCCTCCGCGATGTGGTTCTCAAACCGCCAGCGTAGCCCGCCATGGATGTGGATCTGCCTTTCCAACTCGGCTCCATCAGGATCCTTGCGAGGCAAAGAATAGTATCCGGCGCCATCAAACAGCGCCTCCTCTCGATCGACGCCACGCGGTTGGGCGCGAAGATCACCTGCGTAGAGGTCAACCACCGTGCTGAAAACGCTCGTCCTCCGCTCCTCCGTCATGAAGGCAAGCATTTCTGGCAGGCTGCGATCTTCGCAGAAGGGGAAAAAGAGGTACTCGGCGTTGAAACAGAAATAGAGCCACGTGCCCGGCACCGCAGGGATCACGGCGTTGACGATGCTTTGCAGCGCATTCTCTTCTCGCAGATCAAAGTCCACCCGATGGAGCATTTCATCTGGCAAACCCATTTCGGGGGCGCAAACTGCCGCCATCTCACCAAATCCCATGCGCTGGTGATGGGCGATGGTGCTTTCCACCTCTACATCATCCTCGATCAGCATCAGTGCAATCGGCCCGCGCGGCTGGCGTTGCCGCAGGGATGCTGCATAGGCTGAGAGTGAGGCGTGATGCATCGCGAAAACCCGGTAAACGCTGCCCTTTCTGAGTGATTGCCCGCCGCATTGCAAGCCATCCGCCAAGCCGCTAGAAGGGCGCGATCCCAGCATGGAAAACCCGCATGTCCGCGCCAAAGAAGCTCTATATCAAGACCTATGGCTGTCAGATGAACGTCTACGACAGTGAACGCATGGCCGAGGCGCTGGGCGGCAAGGGCTATGTGGAAACGCAGACACCTGATGATGCGGATATGATTCTTCTCAACACCTGCCACATCCGCGAAAAGGCGGCGGAGAAGGTGTATTCAGAGCTGGGGCGCTTCAAAGGGCTGAAGGCGGAAAAGCCCGACCTCAAGATCGGTGTCGCGGGCTGTGTCGCCCAGGCCGAAGGTGAAGAGATCATGCGCCGCCAGCCGATGGTCGATCTGGTGGTCGGCCCGCAAAGCTATCACCGTCTGCCGGCGATGGAAGATGCGGTGCGCACGGGGGCGAAGGCGCTCGACACGGATTTCCCTGAGGATGACAAGTTCGATACGCTGAAGAAGCGCGCCAAGGCCAAGCGCGGCCCGACAGCGTTTCTGACGGTCCAGGAAGGCTGCGACAAGTTCTGTGCCTTCTGCGTGGTGCCTTATACACGTGGCGCCGAGGTTTCCCGCCCCGCCGAACGCGTGATCCGCGAAGCGCAGGAACTAGTTGAACAAGGCGTGAAGGAAATCACCCTCTTGGGCCAGAACGTGAATGCCTATCACGGGCATGAAAAAGGCCTCGCTGGGCTGATCTGGGAACTCGACAAGATCGACGGGCTGGAACGGATCCGCTTCACTACCTCGCACCCCAACGACATGGATCAGGCGCTGATCGACGCGCATGGCACCTGCGACAAGCTGATGCCCTATCTGCATCTGCCGGTGCAGTCCGGCTCTGACCGTATCCTGAAGGCAATGAACCGCAAGCACACGGCGGAAAGCTACATCCGCCTGATCGAGCGCATTCGGGCGGCGCGCCCCGACCTGCTGCTTTCAGGCGATTTCATCGTCGGCTTCCCCGGCGAGACGGAGGAAGACTTCAACGACACGATGGCCCTTGTTGCAGAGGTGCATTACGGGCAGGCCTATTCCTTCAAATATTCCACCCGGCCCGGGACACCGGCAGCAGAGAAGCCGCAACTGCCCGATGACGTGATGGATGACCGTCTGCAGCGCTTGCAGGCGCTGTTGCGTGAGCAGCAACATGCCACACAGGCCGCGATGGTTGGGCGCGAAGTGAAGGTGCTGTTTGAAAAAGCCGGGCGCGAGCCGGGTCAGATGATCGGCAAATCAGAATACCTGCATGCGGTCTATACAGACGCACCAGCGGATGTGCTGGGCCAGGTGCACCGTGTCCGTGTGCTGGCCGACAGCCCCAATTCGCTCAAAGGGGCTTTGGTCGCACCCGCGCTCGCCTAAGCCTATTTCCCTGTCATCTTGTCGAGGAACCCGGCCGCGGCCGTCATCACCACGGATGCGCCTGACACCCCCCAACCGCCATCCACGGGCAGCACCACACCGGACACGTAGTCACCCGCGTCTGAGCAGAGGAACCCTGCAGCTTTGGCGATATCATCGGTATTGCCGAAGCGCTTGATCGGCACGGATTTGACCACCGCATCACGAATCTGCTCGGTCGGCGCCAGCCGCGTCATGCCTTCGGTCCCGTCGATGGGGCCGGGCGAGATGGAGTTGATACGGATCCCCTCCGCCCCCCATTCCAGCGCCAGCGACTTCGTCACCATATCGACGCCTGCCTTGGCCGCGCAGACGGGAGATTGATGGCTCATCGCGGCAAAAGCCTGCGGCGCCGAGATATTGATGACGCTCGCACCCGGTTTTTTCAGATGCGGATAGGCCGCGCGCATGACATGGAAAGTGCCCATCAGGTCGATATCGACCATGGATTTGATGGCGTTGGGCGACAAATCCATCAGGCGGGCGGGGATGTTGCCCGCCGCGCCCGAGATCAGGTTGTCGATGGGGCCGCCGAAATACTCCACAACCTTCTGGAAACCAGCCTCAACCGCCGCGTAGTCGCGCACGTCAAATGCCACGCCTTCCGCCTCGGCGCCCAGCTCGCGCAGCCCTTCGACCGCCGCTGCGACCTTCTTTTCACTGCGCGAGGCGACCATCAACTTTGCCCCCCAATGTGCGAAGCCTCGGGCGATGCCGTAGTTGATGCCGCTCGTCCCGCCGACGACAAAAACGTTCTGGCCGCTGAAATCGAATGTCATGCTCATGTGCTGGTCCTTTCCCGTAGTGCGCGTCGGCCCTTAGGCCATGAGTTTGAGGTCTTCGATCAGCGGCGTGTCTTCGTCGCGCATGACCGTGATGATGTGGTGGTGCAGACGGCGCTTGTGCTCGCCAAAGATACCGCGCGCCTTGTTGAAAGTCGCGGCAAACTCCATTGCGGCCTCAAGGGTTGTTGCCGCATCAGGGCAGGCGGCCTCGATCACGTGATCGGCGGCCAGTTCCTCTGCCGTCACCCGGCGCCCTGTCAGGTTCATCTCATTGAACCGGTAGTAGGGCACGGCCTTTTTCACGAAAGCGATCATGCCCGGAAGGAAGGGGATGGAGACATCGACCTCTGGAAAACAGAAATACCCGCGATCGGATCGCATGAACCGAAAATCACAGGCACAGGCGAGCATCGCGCCGTTGCCGAAAGCGTGGCCGGTGATCGCGGCGATCACAGGGAAGGGGGCCAGCAGAAGACGGGAAAAAACTTCATTCATGCCGTACATGAAAGCTTTCATATCCTCATGCCGCCCTTCGCGCATGGCGGCGTTGAGGAAGTTGAGGTCGACCCCCTGGCTCCAGTTCTTCTCGTCGCTGGATGTGATGACCAGCGCCTTGATGCTGCGGTCCTCCTCGGCTTTGCTGATTGCCTCCAGCATCGCATTGGCAAAGGCAAGGTCCTGCTTGTTTTCACCATTGTTTAGGGTGATCACAGCGACCTTGCCGTGGGTCGCATATTCCACAATTGCCATGCCATCCTCCCACATACTGGCGTATGTTTCGGTATGCATGGGCGATCAAGGCGGCAAAATCCAGCAAAGTTGACGTTAACGTCACGTCATAACGAGTGTGCCGTTAGGCGTAGTTCTTGCGCTTGGACATCTTCCCGATCCCGGGGTTCAGCGTGTTGGTGGGATCGCAGCTGCGGTAATGATCGGCAAGCGGTTCCTCGGCATGGTAGAGGTTGCCCACGTTGTGTTCTGCCGGGTATTTCGCGCCGCGCTGATC
>JBCBOD010000225.1:0-2312 GCA_039821425.1 Pseudomonadota bacterium | reverse complement strand
GCTCCACCATTCGCCGTAAAGCACACGGCCCGCGCCCAGATCCCGGTGCCCGCCCTCGCCCCCGTGCGAGACATGCGTGGTCCGGTCACAATCGGCGAGCGTCAGGGCGGCTGCTGGCATTGCGCACAGAAGCGCCACCACCGCCAAAAACGATTGTTCTGCGAAAAATCGCATCTAC
The DNA here is from genome assembly GCA_039821425.1 of Pseudomonadota bacterium. Taxonomy (GTDB): domain Bacteria; phylum Pseudomonadota; class Alphaproteobacteria; order Rhodobacterales; family Rhodobacteraceae; genus Yoonia. The sequence goes on along the minus strand of JBCBOD010000225.1, from coordinate 2,134 downwards.
AGCCCCTGCCCCGGCTTCACGTCTTTCAACTCCATCGCCTTGGCCGGATCGCGATACATCTGGGCCAGCACGTCCTGGCGCTTGATGTCGCTGCGGTGGCGCAGGGTCAGAACGATCGCGCCGACCATCGCGACGAGCAGGATCAGACCGGCCAGCTGGAACAAGAGGATGTAGTCATCATAGATGATCTCCCCCAGCGCGCGGGTGTTGTGCACCTCGCTGACCGCCGGGGCGACAGCGGCGCGCAGGCTTTCGGCCTCTTCGGCGAACTCCCACACCCCAAAGGCAATGCCCAGCTGCATCAATAGGACCACCCCGATCAGCAGCGCGAGCGGCATGTACTTCGCCATCTCCGCCTTAAGCTCGGCGAAATCCACGTCCAGCATCATCACGACGAACAGGAACAGAACAGCCACCGCGCCGACGTAGACGATGATCAGCAGCATCGCCACGAACTCGGCCCCGAGCAGCACGAACAACCCCGCGGAGGACAAAAACGCAAGGATCAGCCACAGTACCGAATGCACCGGATTGCGCGAGATCACTGTAAACAGGCCGCCCACGATCACCGAGATCGCAAAGAGGTAAAAGGCAAAATCCGCAACCGTCACGTCTGATCCTCCTCTGGCGCAGGCTCGGCACCCTCCAGCACTTCGCGCGCCAACTCCATCGCCTTGGTCATCGCGGGAACACCGCCGAACATGCCCGCCAGGCCAATGGTTTCGGCCACCTCCTGATGGGTCGCACCCGCTTCAACGGCATGGCGCACGGTGATGCGCACCTGCGCCTCTGCCTGAGCGCCCATGATCGTTAGGGCGCAAAGTGTCAGCAACAGCTTGGACTTGGCGTCCAGCCCGTCGGGGTTGAACGTCTTGCCCATGAATGTTTCCATCAAATCAGCAGGCATCGTCGGAAAGAGCGCCTCAAACCCCTGTGGCGTAAAGCTTTGCAACGCCGGATTGAACGCCTTGGCCCATTCCTGGGACAGCGCCATCATATCGGCGAAGGGGTTCTGAGGCGCTTCGTTCATCGATAGGGCGCATCAAGTTCGAGGTTCTTGGCGATCTCCGCCTCCCACCGGTCACCGTTCTCCAAAAGCTTGTCCTTGTTGTAGAACAGCTCTTCGCGCGTCTCGGTCGCGAACTCGAAGTTCGGGCCTTCGACGATGGCATCCACCGGGCAGGCCTCTTGGCAGAAGCCGCAATAGATGCATTTGGTCATGTCGATGTCATAGCGCGTGGTGCGGCGTGACCCATCCTCGCGCGGTTCGGCATCAATGGTGATGGCTTGGGCGGGACAGACCGCCTCACACAGCTTGCACGCTATACAACGCTCTTCGCCATTGGGATAGCGGCGCAGGGCGTGTTCGCCCCGGAAACGGGGCGAAAGCGGCCCCTTTTCGTGCGGGTAGTTCAACGTGGCCTTGGGGGCGAAGAAGTACTTCAGCCCCAGCCCAAAGCCTTTTACAAAATCCGCCAGCAGGAAGTATTTGCCGGCACGGTTCCAGTCGATCTGAGTCATTCCATTAGCCTCCGATCAGGGTCCAACGGGCATAAAGCCCGCCGAAGATTTCGAAATGCGCCATGAAGCTGACGAACACCACCCAGGCAAGTGAAAGGGGCAGGAACACCTTCCAACCGATCCGCATCAGTTGATCATAGCGGTAGCGCGGCGTGATCGCCTTCACCATCGCGAACAGGAAGAAGAAGAACGCCATCTTGGCGACCATCCACAGCGGGCTGTCGGGGATGAACGGGATCGGCGACAACCAGCCACCGAAGAAGAGAAGGCTCATCAAGGCGCACATCAGGAAGATCGCGATGTATTCGCCCGCCATGAACAACAGGAAGGGCGTGGACGAGTATTCCACCTGATACCCCGCCACGAGTTCCGATTCCGCTTCCGGCAAATCAAACGGCGGACGGTTCGTCTCGGCCAAAGCCGAGATGAAAAACAGCGCCACCATCGGCAGGTGCGGCAGCCAGTACCAGCCGAAGAAGCCGTAGTTGGTGTCCTGCGCATCCACGATATCGCCGAAATTCAGCGAGCCGGTTGAGATGATCACCCCGATGATGATCAGACCAATCGACACCTCATAAGAGATCATCTGAGCCGCCGACCGAAGGCTCCCCAG
>JBCBOD010000189.1:0-4490 GCA_039821425.1 Pseudomonadota bacterium | reverse complement strand
TCGTAGTTGGGCACGTTGCGGGTGATGTACTTGGCCGTCTCAACGCTCACCGCTGTTCGCTCTGCCCGGCGTGCGGCACCGCCGCCACCACGCCCACGCCGCCCGGTTCTGACCGCTTCTTCCGCCATCTTGCACCCTCTCGTCATGTTCCTTGGCACCTGTGCTAGCAGACATATGCGCTGGCGGCCTGTCGCCCTGCCGAATTTGCGCCCCTTGAGAAGGGAAAACGACATCCCGGCCCGCAAAGCGGTCCGCCGCCTCTTGCGCCCTCACGCCGGGGCAAGTACCCGGGGATCATGGAGATTGAGACACATGAACGCCTGCTGATCATCGACTTCGGCAGCCAAGTTACCCAGTTGATTGCGCGCCGCCTGCGCGAGTTGAACGTCTACTGCGAAATCCACCCCTACCAGAACGTCACTGATACCTTTCTGGCCGAATTTGCGCCAAAGGCCGTGATCCTGTCTGGTGGCCCCGACAGCGTGACCCGCGAAGGATCACCACGCGCGCCAGACAGCCTTTGGGACATGGGGGTGCCAATTCTGGGCATCTGCTATGGCCAGCAGGTGATGATGACGCAGCTAGGTGGCAAGGTCACCCGTGGCGAAGGCACTTCAGAGTTCGGTCGCGCCTTCGTGGTGCCGGAAGGCAAACTGTCTTTGCTGGATGGCTGGTTCGCCACCAACCGCGAACAGGTCTGGATGAGCCATGGCGACCATGTGTCTGAAATCGCTCTAGGATTCTCTGTCTACGGCACCTCGCCAAACGCACCGTTTGCCATCACCGCCGACATCGCCCGCAATTTCTATGCCGTGCAGTTTCATCCAGAGGTGCACCATACGCCCAACGGCAAACGGCTCTACGAGAACTTCGTGCGGATCGCCGGGTTCTCGGGCGACTGGACCATGGGCGCTTACCGTGAACAGGCGATTGCGGCGATCAAGGAACAGGTGGGCGACGCCCATGTGATCTGCGCCCTTTCCGGCGGGGTCGATTCGTCTGTTGCGGCGGCCCTACTGCACGAGGCGATTGGCGATCAACTCACCTGCGTGTTCGTCGATCATGGCCTTTTGCGTCTGAACGAGGCCGAAGAGGTCGTCGGCATGTTCCGCGACCACATGAATCTGAAGGTCATCCATGCGGATGAATCCGAGTTGTTCCTGGGTGAGTTGGAAGGTGTCAGCGACCCCGAGACGAAGCGCAAGATCATTGGCCGCCTTTTCATCGACGTGTTCCAGAAATACGCTGACGGCATCAAGGACGCCGAATTCCTCGCGCAAGGCACGCTCTACCCCGATGTCATTGAAAGTGTGAGCTTTTCTGGCGGTCCTTCCGTCACGATCAAGAGCCATCACAATGTTGGCGGCCTGCCCGAGAAGATGGGTCTGAAACTGGTGGAGCCGTTGCGTGAGCTGTTCAAGGATGAGGTGCGGGCCCTAGGGGTAGAGCTTGGCTTGCCCAAGTCCTTCATCGGGCGCCACCCCTTCCCCGGCCCCGGCCTCGCCATCCGTTGTCCGGGCGAAATTACACGCGCCAAGCTCGACATTCTGCGCAAGGCCGACGCTGTATATATCGACCAGATCCGCAAGCATGGCCTCTACGATGAAATCTGGCAGGCTTTCTGCGCGATCCTGCCGGTGCGTACCGTGGGTGTGATGGGTGACGGACGCACGTATGACTATGCTTGCGCGCTGCGGGCGGTGACATCCGTCGATGGTATGACGGCGGACTACTATCCATTCAGCCATGATTTCCTCGGCGAAACCGCAACCCGCATCATCAACGAAGTGCCGGGCATCAACCGAGTGACCTACGATATCACCAGCAAGCCACCGGGGACGATCGAGTGGGAATGATCCGCACCCCTTAACCAAATAGAAACCAATCCACCGCAAGTTGTCCAAAGCTTGGTTAATGGTGGTTTGGCATTGGATCGTACACTTACATCGTCTTCTCTGCGCGCTGACTTGCCGCAAAACGCCGTCTGGCGCGGTTTTGCACCAGCGCTGTTGCGCCGGTTTGACATGGCGCTGACCATCGCAAACCCGGTTGCGGGCGTGCCGTTCAAACTGCGTTCTGTGTCGCACAGGCGCTACTACACCTATCGCAAACGGTCGGCGGTCAGCGTGATGCAGATGTGCAGCCTGATCCGGCGCGGCGACACAGTGCTAGAGGTGGGCGGCCATATCGGCTGTCTCAGCCAGTTTTTCGCCCGGCAAGTCGGGCCCACCGGACAGGTGCATGTGTTTGAGCCTGGCCGCGCGCAACAGCGGTTGTTGCGCGATAATCTTGCCCAACACCCGCAATGCGCGCATGTCGATGCGGCCGTTGCCAACCGTGTCGGCAAGGCGATGTTTTTTGAAGATGGCCGCGGTGGTTTCGACGATTCTCTTGATCCGTCCATGCCCAACCCCGAGACGCCGCCATTACACGCAACACAGCCGGGTCGGTTGATCCGGGATGTCCACACTGTCACGCTTGACGATTATGCAACGCGCCTTGGTCTCTCACCCGATTTCATCAAGGTCGATGCGCGAGGATCCGAACTCGCCGTTTTGCAGGGCGCGCGCGGCGTGCTGCAAGACTGTGGCGCGGCCTTGATCACCGTTTCACAACAGTCTCAAGCTGTGCGCAGTTTGCTGCACGCGGCAGGCTTTGACCTGACCACGGTGGAAGGAACCCCAATACGCTCCGCAGCCGAGATGACTGGCAAAGTCTTCGCCGTCCGCCCTGGACAGCGATTGGCGCTAACTACGTAAAGCGGCCACCAAGAGATCGCTCCCAAATTCACCCGGCGCACAGGCCGAGAGATCGCCGCCATATCCGATGGCCAGCCACGCATTGCGCTCTGCTACCGGAACGTTCACCACTGGCCCACGCGCCAGCGGGTTGCGGCCCCAATGCGGCCCTTCGAGCGGGTCAACGTCATACCACGTGGTCAGATCAGGCTGCGGGACGCCCGCGCGTTGCAACAAGAACCCGGCAATACAATCCACCTGTCGCTCTACCAGCCCGCGCAACATCTGCTCTTCGCTGCGCCGCGCCCTGATCTGCGAGAGGGCGAAATCCGCAACCCCGTGCCGCACCTGCACCGCATGGCCAAAGAGATGGGCAACGACATAGGTTGCTTCTGGTGAGTCGGCGGAATCGCGGGCGAGCAGGATTTCATTGCTGGTCGTGCAATAGGCGGCAACCGGGTTCACCGTGTCATCGGCCCCGCAGTTTCCGGCGATCTGATCAACCTCCCGCACCATAGGCATTTGGGCAAAGGATGCGCGCGCGGTCTCTGCAATGGCCCCGACATCGGCGCGCAGGGGTGAGGCCAGCAGTGCAAACAGCAAGAAGATCAAACGCATGGCCACCTCGATAGTTTCTCGGCCCGTCTTGCCATTCCCCACCAGTTCCTGACAAGTGGCGCTATGCATACAACCTTGCAAGCCGCCCTCTGGATGATTGGCGCAATCACCTCATTCACCTTGATGGCCATCGCCGGGCGCGCGGTCAGCCTGGAGCTGAACACCTTCGAGATCATGCTCTACCGGAGCCTGACGGGAATCGTGATTGTTGTCGGTGTCGCCTGGGCCGCTGGCACCCTCACCCAGGTCAGCCGCAACAGGCTGGGGCTGCACGGGCTGCGCAACATCTGCCACTTCGCGGGCCAAAACCTGTGGTTCTATGCGATCACCGTGCTGCCGCTTGCACAGGTCTTTGCGCTGGAGTTCACGACGCCGATCTGGGTCATATTGCTTTCCCCGCTTTTGCTGTCAGAGCGGCTGACGGCCATTGGCCTAATCAGTGCGGCCATTGGCTTTGCCGGCATCCTGATCGTCGCACGCCCTGATCCTGCCAACCTGAGCCTCGGGCTCGGCGCCGCTGCAAGCTGCGCAATCTTCTTTGCTCTGACGGCGATCTTCACACGCAAGCTGACACGGACGGAATCGATCACGACGATCCTGTTCTACCTCACCGTTATGCAGGCGATGTTCGGGGCGGTCTGCGCCTTTGCCTTTTCGGGGGAGATTGCTGTCCCATCCCTTGCCGCGGCGCCCTGGGTCGTGCTGATCGGCTGCGCGGGGCTGATGGCACATTTCTGCCTGACCAAGGCGCTGTCCATCGCGCCCGCAAGCGTTGTGATGCCGATCGACTTTGTGCGCCTGCCCACCATCGCGGTGGTTGGCGTATTGCTTTATAATGAGCCGTTCGATCCGTGGATCTTTGTCGGGGCGGCGCTGATCTTTGCCGCCAACTACCTCAACATCACCGCGCAGATGCGGCGCAGCCCGGCCCAACCAAACTGAACAGTGCGGTTTATTGCATTTTTGTGACGTAGCGGACCGACCGGGTTTCTGACGTGGCGTCATTAATTGACGGAATCGTGAGGCAGTCCATAGGGTCGCTTGCACAGATTTTGTTCATGACAGGGATGAGGACATGAAAAAGACACTGACAGCAGGCGCAGCACTGCTGCTGAGCACGAGCATCGCGAGCGC
>JBCBOD010000164.1:0-6027 GCA_039821425.1 Pseudomonadota bacterium | reverse complement strand
GCATGACACTTAGCATTTGGCGTTTTGTATTTACACCGTCTTTCATTTCCGACACCAAACTTTCAACCCAAAGCTCTTCAACAACTTATTCTTCTTTCAGCTCTTGCAATTTAGATACCCTAGTTGCGCAGCATTCGGCCTTATTAGCTATAATTATTGGATATTTACCAATGGACGTTTTTATATGCTGATCTACTGAGTGATCTCTTCTACATGCCTTTCCGAACACTGCACTACCCTTTAACACTTACTTCTGATCCGCGTCTCGGAGATAAAGCGTTTCAGATAATGGATCAAATCGTCAAAAATGATGAGGGTGGGCTAATTTCCGCCAATCATGACTGAATATAAAAGATTCTGTCACAAAATATTTCAGCAGCCTCCATAAATCATGGCAACACTATGACCGGCTAAAGGCATCTCATTGAAACTGTTTCTTTATGGGCAACAATAATCCTACTGATACGGCTCTTTTGCCAGATATATACCAGCGTTTTTTCAATTCCCGGCGCAGAAGGCGTATATTAGGAAAATATCCACGAAATTATTCTGAAGATCCTGTGGCCATGAATACATGACTTGCCGAAGGTGCTATGATCAAGCGTTGCCTAGGTTTTCTGACAGACCGCCCCTAGCTGGAAGTTCGCGATGGTTCAGAAATAGTGTCACTAAAACCGGCCGGTTCCCGGACCGACCGAGTTGCGGCACCTCTTCCGAGCCGTCGTCCAATGGCAACCGAAGTAATGTGGGCAGTTTATTCCTGTCCGTGTCGTGCGGGGTTAACCCCACTCGCCGCCAAATCGTCGGACTACCCTACGCCAGTATCGAGGAGTTACCGCCGCAACCACCAGCATTTCGAACATAATCACACAACTTCAGCGCTTTAGGGATATTCAGCCGCAGCTCAATGGTCTCTTGGCCTCAATACCTGACTGAGCTGGCTACGGCGCCGTACCCCGGTCTTGCGGAAAATCGAAGTGATATGCGTACGAAGTGTCGATTTGGAGATGCCAAGCTTGTGACAAATCTCGTCATCCGTATCACCGATTAGCACCTGATCGGCGATCTCTGCTTCTCGCGGCGTCAGATAAAACTCTTTGTTCAACGCAAGCCTACGCCCACTCGAGCGCTCCAGAGCCTCACGATCCAGTCGTATCATTACGTTGGAAAAACTCGCACCAATAGTATTTAGGAGATCCTTATGGCAATTGTTGAAGTCTTCGCGGTCTACCCTTCGCCAGATGCGAAGGTCGCAAATATTCCTATCATTTTCAAAGACAAAGAACATTAAACCATATCTTAAGCCATCGATATCTAGAAAATTCTTATAATATTCTGATTCTAATAAATCTTGATCATGTATTATATCACTTACAAGGCTGGATTGCCGACGTTTCTGTAGAACTGGCGTTATAGGATCTCGAAATTGAATTGAATCATTATATCTCTCTATGTTTTCTGATGACATATTTATATTTATGCCAGAAAAAAAACGTTGATCCATCTCATCCCAAAGGTAGGAAATAAAAAAGTCCGCGTCAAACAGAGTAAGGAGGGGCTCGCCAATCCTGAGTCTCAGGTCATCAATTTCTATAGAAGAGGTCAGATCTTCCATTATGTTGAATACTGCTTGCGCCCCATGACACTTGATACACATTACCCACTCCGTTCGAGCTTGAAATTCATAGGCAAGGCCTCATCCGAAACTAAGCCTTTGAGCAAGAGACCTAGTCCTAACCACCTGCTAAGATAGTTTGAGTTCCTTTCTCGAGACCTCTCCCGCTTGCAGTCTATCCTCCGGATGAGCGCAGCCAGTAGCGCCACCCCGCCGCCCCCCAAGGCACCTTTCCCGTTTCAACCGCTCCGATGTCCAAGCTGGATGCTGCGACATTGCTAGCGAAACCCCAGGGTCCTCGCCGCCCGCGTGAACTGATTGGCACGGGCCATCTGAAACGTTTCAGGTTGGGCGGGTTATGCTCCATAGATGTGGGCATTGATGAGGCAGGGATATGTCCTTGATGTGGCCTATCCAAAGAAGAGCTGCGGCGAGCCAAGATTTGCCGAGCTCTCAACCCTGAATTGATAGCAAACGGCTGGACTAGTCCCGCGAAAGTAGTTCAGCGACTGGGACAGGTTGTCCCGAAGATTGGAGGATCAGCTAGGGCTGGGAGACGAGAAAAGCCGGAAGAGATTGTATCGAAGTTTCGGCCGGTCGAAGTTCAGCAAGAACAAGCCACGACGATTGCGGGGGCTGTTCGCCAGATCGGGGGTGGGGCATTCAAGCCGCCATTGGTCCGAGGCCAACGCCGAACAAGCAAACGCTCTATCAATGGCCGAAGCTCTATGGCGGGATGCAACAATCTCAGCCTGCTCGACTGAAGGCGTTGGAGAAGGAGAACCAGCACCTGTGTTGCGCTTAAGCGGACTTTGCAGTTTTTCGCCGCACATGGTCGGCTGACCGCTTTGGTGTCTTAAAAAGAACCTCGTCACTGATGCCGTGAACCGCTGGTAGCTTCTCTTATCCTCGGCCAATGTGGGTGATAGTCGTCTATAATAATCGGATGGCTATGGGTTCGTCCATCCGCGACATGGGGATGGTTTCCAGCAAGGTTGTCATGCGTATGTGTAACGGCTTCTCCGCTTTCTTGCGGCCAGAGAACGATCCCGCAAACCATACCGGCCCCCGCAAGTACGGCCAGCAGAACAAACGCAACCGCTGGTCCGGCAACGGTGATCAACCAGCCTGCGAGCGGGTATGTCACCAGCCAGCATGCATGAGACAGTGCAAATTGCGCTGCATAAACAGCAGGCCGGTCTTCCGCATGAGCAGACCGTTTGAGCAATAGGCCTGAGGGGGTCAGCACTGCGGAATAACCGATCCCGATGATGAACCATCCCGCCAGAAGCGGTGCCCAACGGGTGTCATAGACAAGCGTCATCGCAGATAGTGCCAAGAGCGACGCCACTAACACACTTGCGCCGCCGATCATCACAAGGCGGTCTGACCGGTTGTCCAACAACCGGGGCAGCAAGAGAGCGGTCAGCATCGACCCAGCGCCGAAAGCCCCAAGGGCGATGGCAACCTGTGCTTCGCCGAGGCCAAGGTCGCCGCGCACCAGAACAACCGTGTTCACCAGTACCATTGCGCCCGCCGCAGCAGCGGCAAGGGTCAGCGACAGCAGCCCCCGCAAGCGCGGCGTCGCGAGGTATATCCGCATCCCTCGTGTCGTGCGGTCATAGACCCCCCGTGTTGCCGTTGGTTGCGGACTGGAAAGTAGGACGGACATGACCAGTATGGCTGATCCAACAAACCCGATGAAGGTGCCGACAAACAAGATATCATAGGTGACAAAGGCCAGCAGTAGCGCCGCCAGCATGGGGCTGATGATGTTTTCCAGATCGTATGCCAGTCGCGATAAAGACAGGGCGCGGGTATAGCGGTCTTCCTCAGGCAGGATGTCGGGGATCGTTGCCTGAAAAGTCGGGGTGAAGGCTGCGGATGCGGATTGCAAAACGAAGATCAGGACGTAGACCTGCCAGACCTCGCTGACGAATGGCAGGCAAATGGCAATGGCGGCGCGGATCAGATCCAGGCTGACCAACATCGTACGACGCGGCCACCGATTGGCAACTGCCCCTGCAATCGGTGCGATGCCAACATAGGCAATCATCTTGATCGTGAAGATAGTGCCCAGCACCAAGCCTGCACGCTCACCTGAAAGATCATAGGCAAGCAGCCCCAGTGCAATGGTTGCCAATCCGGTGCCAAGCAGCGCCACGACCTGTGCCACGAAAAGGTGACGGTAGGTGCGGTCTGCGAGTACGGAGATCATGGAGATCCTTAAAGAAACTTGGTGATGGCTTTGAACTCGGCTGAGACCGGCGTTTCACCAGCGCCGACCAATGCGGCATCAAGGCAATGATGGATATGATCCTGGATCGGCGTGCGCTTGGCCTGCGGCACGGCTTTCTCCACCGCATAGAGTTGCTGCGCGATATCCACACGGGGCTGCTCATACCCGATCATCTTGGTGACGCTGGCCAAGTGGCCGTTGGCACGTTTCAGCCGCTTGGCGACAGCGGGCCGGGTTGCATGGGATGGGTATTTTGTCATATCCCGAGGTAACCCTCCAGAGCGGGGTCAGGCAAGTGGGCCAAGACCTACGAGAGCAGGCAGAATGGCACGGCAGATTGCGGGATATCTGGAAGGTTTTCTGAGCATCGCTTTGGCGGTGAGCATAATCCTGTCTGCAGACGCCCGTTCAGCAACCCACGACTTCGCAGAACTGGCAAAGATCGTCGCTGAACATCATTCAGAAATCGAAGAGCATGGTCACGCCCACGAGGATGTCGTTAATCTGATGCACGCTTATCATGGCCACGGCCATGACGTCGCGGATCACGACCACAACATCGCATTCTTATCACCGCGTGAAGCGATGAGCACTCCGTTTCCGACCAGTGCAAGTTGGGCAATGGCAGATCACGGTTTGACTGATCGCAGGGATTATGGCCTCGATCGACCGCCGCGTGTATGAGGCCGCGCCCGCTGCGCGCTCTCATCCTACACAAAAGCTTAGCGGAAAATCCAAAATGATACCAAACCGATCCTTTCGGTCGGGGTCGGCAATGCATCTAATGCGCCAGCCTTTGACCCTATTCACCACCGCCGTCCTGACGCTGATGGCATTTGCGACAACAACCTATGCTCATGATGTTACCCCCGGTGACGCGGGCTACATTCAGGAAATCTTTGGCGTCCACATCATCTCGTTCATCTATCTGGGCGCGAAGCACATGATTACGGGATACGACCACATCCTGTTCCTGCTTGGCGTCGTATTCTTCCTGTACCACATGAAGGACGTAGCAGTTTACGTCAGCCTGTTTGCCATGGGGCACTCCGTCACTATGCTTTTGGGCGTCTGGTTCGGCTGGGGTATCAACGCATACATCATCGACGCCATCATCGGGTTGTCGGTAGTATACAAGGCCCTTGATAACTTAGGGGCGTTCCAGAAGTGGTTTGGGTTCCAGCCTAACACCAAGGCGGCAACCCTGATTTTCGGGCTGTTTCATGGCACAGGTCTGGCCTCCAAGATCCTCGAATACCAGATCGCCGAAGACGGGCTTTTGGCAAACCTTTTGTCCTTCAACGTGGGCGTCGAAGTCGGGCAACTTCTGGCGCTCTTCGTGATCCTGATCGTAATGGGATACTGGCGCAGAAGCCCCAACTTTATGCGTCAGGCCACTTACGCAAACATCATCATGGTCTTCCTTGGCGTCTTGCTGACCTACCAGCAGATCGCCGGATACATCGCCAGCGCATAAAAATTGGAGTGACCAATGCACAATGCACCAAAACCCAATATCGAAGACCTGCCGACACTGGCACAACTGCGGCGCTCCACGATCATCGCCAGCATCGGGGCCGTCGCCATCGGCCTGATGGTCTACCTGCCCGCAGAATATGGCACAGACCCAACCGGCATGGGCAGCATCCTTGGCCTGACAGAGATGGGCGAGATCAAACAGCAGCTTGCGGCCGAGGCAGCCGCTGATGAACTGCTACACGGCGGCGACCAGTCCTCATCGCTGATGGATGGCGTCTTCGGCTTGTTCGTCTCCACGGCTCATGCGCAGGAAGCATGGCAGGACGAGATCACATTCACCCTGGCCCCCGGCGATTCCACCGAGATCAAGGCTACGATGGAGGAAGGTGTCACCCTGACCTACGCTTGGGTGGCGACGGGGGGGCGGATCAATTTCGATCTGCACGCCCATGCGGATGGCGAGTCCGTCGATTATGAGCGAGGCCGGGGCGCGGAAGCGGGCGAGGGCAGCATCACCGCACCCTTCACCGGCGATCATGGTTGGTTCTGGCGTAATCGCGACGATGCGGATGTGACTGTCACACTGCAACTGCGCGGCGACTACAGCGAAATTGTTCGCAGCGAATGATGCAAGAGTGCGGCCGCCTGCGCAGAGATGTGCGGGTAGCCAAATATACAACCACCCAAGCGCAAT
>JBCBOD010000215.1:0-2748 GCA_039821425.1 Pseudomonadota bacterium | reverse complement strand
TCGTCGTTGAGCCCGGCAGGCACCGGCAGATTGTAGACCTGGCCAACACCTGCATCGGTGATCGCACCGGTGCGCGGCCAGCGATTTTCCTCGTGTACGGACAACATCAAGGTATCGGGATCATCGGCAAAAGCGTGCTCCACACCGTCGGGATGATGGGCGTCGATGTCGACATAGGCGATGCGGGTGGCGCCATTGCGGCGCAGGGATTGGATCGCGAGGACCGGGTCGTTGAGGTAGCAAAACCCGTTCGCCCGGTCCGGCAGCCCGTGATGAGTGCCGCCTGCGGGGGAATAGATGGTCCCACCTTTCGCAAGCAACTCACCCGCCAGCAATGACGCACCGGCGGATGTCGCTGGGCGACGGTACATTTCCGGAAAGACCGGGTTGGACGGTGTGCCGAGGGCATGGCGGCTGCGCACATCTTCGCTCACTACCTGCGCCGCTTCTGCCGCTTGCAAGGCGGCAAGATAGCGGGGCGTGTGAAACCCGGTCAGCGCATTGGGCTTCGCCCGCGGCGACAGGACAAACTGCTCAGCCGGCAACCAGCCCATGGCGCGCGCGAGGTCCATCACCGTCGACACCCGTGGCACGCGCAAAGGGTGCCAATCCCCATAACTGGAGTGGCGATAGATCTCTGACCCGATGAAACGGGGTTTGGTGTCATTCGCGGACATAGCGTTGATCTATAGCAAAATGCAGCGCGGCAAAGCAGGGTGCGGCACAGGATCGCCGCTTGCGGGCGCGTGGAAACCGCCTATGTCTGTGGGACGGGAAAAACCAAGGCCAAGATGATCAAGTTCCACCTCAAATGTGACCAGGACCACCAGTTCGAAAGCTGGTTTCAGTCGAACGCGGCGTTCGACAAGCTGGCAGAGACCGGCATGATCTCTTGCACGGCCTGCGGATCAACCGAGGTGAGCAAATCGATGATGGCGCCAGCCGTGCCCGCGAAAGCGAACAGCATTGCGGTTCCTACGGAAAAGGCACTGGCCGCGCTGCGCGAGAAGGTGGAGACGAGTTCAGACTACGTCGGCAAAGGCTTTGCGAAGGAAGCACGCGACATGCACGACGGGTTGATCCCTGAACGCCCGATCTATGGTGAAGCGAACCTGAAAGAGGCTAAGGCACTCGTCGATGATGGCGTGCCCGTCATGCCCCTGCCGTTCATGCCGAAGAAGAAAACCAACTAGCGAAAGGCCCTGCCATGACGATCCTGATCACCGGCGCGAACCGCGGCATCGGCAAGGCCCTGATGGACAGCTATCAGGCAAATGGTGAGACGGTGATCGGCACGCATAGGGCACCCGACAGCGGTGATATGCGGCAATTGGATGTGGCGGATGCTGCCGGGCATTGCCATCTGGCCGATGGCCTGCGGGACATTTCGATTGATCTGCTGGTCTGCAACGCGGGCATTTATCAGGACAAAGGCCAGTCGCTCGACAGCGGCTACCCAGCAGAAATGTGGGCAGAGATGTTTGCCACGAATGTGACTGGTGTTTTCCTGACCATTCAGGCGCTGCTGCTGCAACTACGGCGTGGCACGCCGGGCAAGATCGCCATCATTTCTTCGCAAATGGCCTCGCATACCCGCGCGCCGGGCGGCAGCTATATCTATCGCTCAAGCAAGGCGGCAGTGCTGAACCTTGGGCGCAACCTCGCAACTGATCTGCAGCCGGAAGGCATTGCGGTGGGCATCTACCATCCCGGCTGGGTACGCACCGACATGGGCACAGAGGCCGCGGCGATCAGCGTCACAGAATCGGCGTCAGGCCTGATGGAACGCTTTGCCGCGCTCGACCTGCAGACGACCGGCTGCTTTGAAACATGGGACGGGCAGGCGCACGCCTACTAGGGTCAACATGGCGGAGTTTGCGCGAAGCGATTGAACTTCTCTCTCGCCCGCTTTAGGGGAGACGCGGATCAAGCGCCGGAAAGACCCATGCCAACACTCGTCATGAAATTTGGTGGCACCTCCGTGGCCAACCTCGACCGTATCGCGCGGGCGGCGAAGCGCGTCGCGCGCGAGGTGGCAAACGGCTATGACGTAATCGTCATCGTCTCGGCCATGTCGGGCAAGACGAATGAGCTGGTCGGCTGGGTGAATGACACGTCCCCCTTATACGACGCACGCGAGTATGACGCGATTGTTTCATCCGGTGAGAACGTCACGGCAGGGCTGATGGCGCTGCGGCTGCAGGAAATGGATGTGCCCGCACGCAGCTGGCAGGGCTGGCAGGTGCCGGTCGTGACGACCTCGGCCCATTCGAGCGCCCGGATCGAGGAGATCCCGACCGACCGGATCAACGCAAAATTCGCCGAAGGGATGAAGGTTGCCGTGGTCGCAGGCTTTCAGGGGATCAGCCCGGAAGGCCGGATCACGACGCTCGGACGCGGCGGATCTGACACAACGGCCGTTGCATTTGCCGCCGCCTTTAGCGCAGAGCGCTGCGATATCTACACCGACGTCGACGGCGTCTACACCACCGACCCGCGCATCGCCTCGAAGGCGCGCAAGCTCGACAAGATCGCGTTTGAGGAAATGCTGGAACTCGCCTCGCTTGGTGCGAAGGTCCTGCAGACCCGCTCGGTCGAGCTCGCTATGCGTTACAAGGTGCGCCTGCGGGTGCTGTCATCATTCGAAGAACCATCTGACGACGCGGGCACATTGGTCTGCGATGAGGAGGAGATCATGGAATCCAATGTTGTGGCCGGTGTGGCCTATTCCCGGGATGAGGCGAAAAT
>JBCBOD010000080.1:0-18121 GCA_039821425.1 Pseudomonadota bacterium | reverse complement strand
GTGCAATATGCCCAATAATTACGCATATGCTGATTTTGCGGGATGTTTTGTAAGTTGAGTCGTTGTGCATACCGGGCCAAAGCATTAGCGATTGCGCCATGCGTAACCTCTAGGCAGATGACTGTTTCCTTGGCACACGTCCCTTCCGTTCAGCTTGACGCGGTCTCTCTACAGCCGCCCGTTGCGCTTGCGCCATTGGCCGGGATCACAGATTTGCCGTTTCGCCAGCTTGTGGCGTCATTTGGGGTGGGCTGGGTTGTCAGTGAGATGGTCGCAAGCCAGGAGATGGTGCAAGCCAAGCCCGGCGTGCGCGAGCGGGCAGAGCTTGGTTATGATCAGGCAGGCACAGCCGTGCAGATCGCGGGGCGAGAGGCCTACTGGATGGCCGAAGCCGCCCGGATGATCGAGGCCAATGGCGCCGCTTTCATCGACATCAACATGGGCTGCCCCGCCAAGAAGGTCACAAACGGCTATTCCGGCTCGGCCCTGCTGCGCACACCTGACCACGCCTTGTCACTGATCGAGGCAGTGGTTGCGGCGGTGGATATTCCCGTAACGCTCAAAACCCGGCTCGGCTGGGACCACGACAGCCTGAATGCCGCTGATGTGGCGCGCCGGGCCGAAGACGCGGGGATTCGTCTCGTCACGATCCATGGGCGCACACGGTGCCAGTTCTACAAAGGGTCCGCCGACTGGGCGGCAATTCGTGAGATCAAAGAGGCTGTCGGCATTCCCGTCATTGCCAATGGGGACATAGTGGATAGTGCGACAGCACGGCAGGCGTTGGATCAATCTGGTGCCGACGGCGTGATGATCGGACGCGGCGCGCAGGGGCGGCCCTGGCTGCTGGCGCAGTTGGCCGCTGATTTACACGGGCTGGCGCAGCCCCAAATCCCTCAGGGCAACGCGCTGATCGATTTGGTTTGCACGCACTACGAGGCGATGCTGTCTTTCTATGGCGCAGCGCTGGGGCGCAAGGTCGCACGCAAGCATCTTGGCTGGTACATGGATGACGCGGAAACGCCGATCCGCCTGCGCAAGGCGATCCTGACAGAAACAGACCCAAAGACCGTGTTGCGCCACCTGCCAGATGCACTGTCGCTCGAGGTGGCCGCATGATTGTCGATACCGCCCTTTGGTCGTCACTTCCGGTGCCGGCGCTTTTGTTGGACGGTGATGACGTGATCATCGCCAGCAATCCTGCCGCCGAGAGCTTTCTGAACATGTCGGCAAAGTCACTTGATCAGCAAAAGCTCTGGGAAAAGGTGATGATCGACGCGCCGCTCGAAGGGCCATTTGCGCGGGCGCGCAAGAACCGGACGTCGCTCTTCGTCAATGACGTCGACGTGGGCGGTGGCGAAAAGGCCCCGATGCTGTGCAACCTGCAATTTGCACCGCTGCAGGGGTCTGACGAGACGATGATCGTAATGATCAGCCCGCGCGAGATTGCAAGCCGGATCAACCAGAACCATTCCACGGGAAAGGCTGCCAAATCCGCCATCGGCATGGCCGAGATGCTGGCACATGAGATCAAGAACCCGCTTGCCGGGATCACCGGGGCGGCACAGCTGTTGTCGATGGGCCTTTCCACCGAAGATCAGGAGATGACCGACCTGATCGTCGCTGAAAGCCGCCGCATCGTGAAGCTGCTGGAACAGGTGGAACAGTTCGGCAATCTGCGCCCGCCGGTGCTGAAACCCGTCAACATCCACGACGTGTTGGATCGCGCACGCCAGTCTGCTGCGGTCGGTTTTGGCGCGCATATGCTTTTCATTGAGGAATACGATCCCTCTCTGCCTTTGACGATGGCGGACAGTGATCAGCTGCTGCAAGTGGTGCTGAACCTTCTCAAGAACGCGTCAGAGGCCACGAAGGAGGCGGGCACGATCCGCCTGCACACCTTCTACGACACGTCATTGCGCGTGCGCCGCTCAGACGGGACGCAGGCGCGTTTGCCGCTTCAGGTCGAGATCATCGATGATGGCCCCGGCCTGCCGCAAGAGATCGCGGATGACATTTTTGAGCCCTTTGTGTCGGGCCGTGAAAACGGCACCGGGCTTGGCCTTGCGCTCGTCTCTAAGCTGGTTGGTGACGGGGGCGGCTGGATTTCCGTGGACAGCGTGCCGGGGCGCACGGTGTTTCGCATTTCATTGCCTGTCGCCCCAATAAATACCCAAGGAGATGATTGATGGACGGGACCGTTCTTGTCGCTGACGATGATCGCACAATCCGTACGGTGCTGACGCAGGCGCTGACACGGGCAGGCTGCAAGGTGCATGCGACCTCTTCGCTGGTCACGCTGATGCGTTGGGTGGATGAAGGGAAGGGCGATCTTGTGATCTCTGACGTTGTCATGCCCGATGGCAATGGTCTGGAACAATTGCCGCAAATTGCAGATGCGCGTCCTGGCCTGCCAGTCATCGTGATCTCGGCCCAGAACACGATCATGACCGCGATTCAGGCGGCGGAGGCTGATGCCTATGATTACCTGCCCAAACCTTTTGATCTGCCGGACCTGATGAAACGCGCCGCCCGCGCGCTGGAGGTTAAGCGCCGCGCGCCTGTCAGCCGTCCGGATGTGACTGCGACCGAGCAGGGGGGCGATCTGCCGCTTGTGGGGCGCACGGATGTGATGCAGGCGCTCTATCGCCTCGTGGCGCGTGTCATGAACACGCAACTGCCCGTGCTGATCACGGGTGAGAGTGGGACAGGCAAATCCCTGATTGCGCGTGCCGTGCATGATTTTTCCGACCGGCGCAGCTTGCCGTTTGTCGTAGTGTCTGCGGCGGATCTGGAGGGGATGGATGGCCCTTCGACCGTGCTCAGCCGTGCCAAAGGCGGCTCCATCCTCTTTGACGAGGTGAGCGATTTGTCCGAGGTGGCCCAGGGCCGCATTGTGCGCATGCTGGACACGCTGGGTGACAATGCGCCCCGGATCATGGCCACCTCGCAATCCGATCTGATGGCGCGGATGGAAGAGGGGCAGTTCCGTGAGGATCTGTTCTATCGGCTTGGTGGTGTCACTGTTGATGTTCCGTCTTTGCGTGAACGCGTTGACGACATTCCACTGCTGGCAGAGCATTTTCTGGCCCGGGCCGAACGCGATGGGGCGCCAGCGCGCCGGTTCGGCGAACCCGCGTTGGAACTCATCCGCGCCTATAGTTGGCCGGGCAACGTCCGTCAGTTGGAAAACGCCGTGCGCCGTTTGGTCTTTACCGCCGCCGAGGATGAGATCACGCGCAGCGAAGTCGAAATGGTGCTGGGCAACCAGCCTGCGATAGAGCCGTTGCGATCCGGTGGTGAGGGAGAGAAACTCTCAGCCAGCGTTGGCAAGCACCTGCGCCGCTACTTTGATCTGCATGGTGGGGTGCTGCCGCCGCCCGGCCTCTACAACCGAATCCTTAAAGAGGTTGAGGCGCCGCTGATCGAAATCGCCCTTGATGCCACTGGCGGAAATCAGGCGAAATGTGCTGATTTGCTTGGAATCAACAGAAATACGCTCCGCAAGAAGATCACAGACCTCGATATCCGCGTGACTCGCCGCCGCAAGTTGATGTAAAACCGCAACAGAACCGTGGCACTGCTACGTCAGCGTAGCATGAAGACCACAGAATTGGCGGTAGGCGGGCTGGACCCGCGGGAGTGACAGGGCAGTCGTGTGCGGCGTCTCTTATTGAGCCTGAACTATTCGCGGTTTCTGCGCTGGTTGCGGCAGCGACACGTGCAAAGCGCGATCACGATGGGGCTGGTTCTGGCGGCCCCGGCGCTTGCATTGCTGACGTATCTTGTGGCCGGACCGCTGGGGCGTGGGGCATCCTCGACCACCTTGCAATTGGTGCTGCTGGCCGACCTTGTCTACGTCTTGATCGTGGCGGCACTAGTGATGCGGCAGGTTGCGCGGATGGTATCGGCCCGCCGCGCCCGATCTGCCGGGGCGCAGTTGACGGTGCGGCTGACGGGGGTTTTTGCGCTTTCGGCCTTGGTGCCAATCGTACTCGTCGCTGTTTTCTCAGTCGTGCTGATCTCTATCGCGATCGACGGCCTATTTTCCGAACCGGTCGGGAACGTGTTGCGCACGTCGTTGACCACCGCGCAAGCGTATGAGGATGAACACCGGCAAGAGCTGACGCGCGATGGGCAGGGGCTGGCCGCTTACCTGAACCGCGAGCGGCAAGGCAACCTCTTCATGGATGATGGGGAAGTGCGCCGCGCCCTTGGCGACGTACAGCCGCAGATCGAACGCGGGCTGACAGAGGCCTATGTGATCGACGGCTTGGGCAATATCGCGGCCCGCGGTGCACAATCCTATGAGTTCGACTACGAACGCCCGCTGCCAGAGCATTTTACGCAGGCTGAAGAGACTGGGCTGACCATCATTGAGGACTACGCAAACAACGAATTCCGCGCCCTGATCCCGCTTTCGGCGTTTAGGGATCGCTTTCTCTATGTCACGCGCGAGGTAGACGGGAATGTGCTCTCGCTTCTCGACGATACGACCGAAACCGTGGCGCAGTATGAAGAGCTTTCAAACGAACGCGGGCAGCTCTTGTTCCAATTCGGGCTGCTTTATCTGGGCTTTGCGATTGTTCTGCTCTTGGGGGCGGTCTGGGGCGGTTTGTGGTTTGCCGAACGGCTGTCGCGGCCTGTGGGGCGCCTGGTGTCGGCGTCACAGCGCGTCGGGTCGGGTGACCTCGATGTCCGCGTGATCGAGGATGACGGTGAGGATGAGATCTCGCAGTTGGGCCACTACTTCAACCAGATGACCAGCCGCCTCAAAGGGCAACGCGATCAATTGCTAGAGACAAACCGGGCCACGGAACGGCGGCGGCGCCTTTTCGATTCTGTGTTAAGCTCAGTGACCTCTGGCGTCGTTGGCCTTGATGCCATGGGGCGGGTGACCTTCGTAAACCCGTCCGCTCAGCGGCTTTTGTCGGTGGGTAACGGGGCAGAAGATATGCCGCTTTCCGTCGCGATCCCCGAATTTGCCGATCTCTTCGCCCAGATTTCCGAAACTGACCGCGACAGCGTGCAGGAGCAGATCAACCTGACGCGCAAAGGCCAGCAGGAGAGCTTGCTGGTTCGTCTCGCCCAGCGCCGCAACAATGACGGCACGCTCGAAGGTTACGTGGTGGCCTTTGATGATGTGACCGACCTTGTGAGCGCGCAGCGGATGGCGGCCTGGGGCGACGTCGCGCGCCGCATCGCGCATGAGATCAAGAATCCGCTAACCCCGATCCAGCTGTCGGCAGAGCGGATCAAGCGCAAGTTCCACGCGCAGGTGGGTATGGACAGCGATAAGCTGGAACAGATGACAGATGTGATTGTCCGCCAAACCAATGATTTGCGGCGCATTGTTGATGAGTTTTCCAAGTTCGCACGGATGCCCGAACCGGAACTCGCCCGTCGTGATCTGACTCAGCTTGTCCAGGATGCGCTGTCGCTGCAGATGGCCGGACAGCCGGATGTCTATTTCGCGGCAAGCATCCCGGAGGAAACGGTGCTTGTAGACATGGACGACACCATGATCGGGCAGGCGCTGACCAATCTGTTGAAGAACGCAGGCGAGGCGACAGAAACCTACGTCACCACCCACGCACCGGAAAACTACCGGCCAGAGATCCAACTGCGGATGATCCCGGGGGAACGCGACGTGACAATCAAAATCTCGGACAATGGGATCGGACTGCCAGAGGACCGTGCGCGCCTGTTCGAACCGTATGTGACGACGCGGGGTGAGGGAACGGGGCTCGGCCTCCCCATCGTGAAGAAGATCATCGAAGAACACGGCGGCAGCCTGACGCTGAGCGACGCCGAAGTATTCGCAGGAAACAGCCACGCGGGCGCCTGCGCCATCATTCAATTGCCTGCCGTGCCCGCACGGGCGCGCAGCACAAAAATTCCAGCATGAGGTAAATCATGGGCGATATCCTGATCACAGACGATGAACGTGACATCCGGGAGCTGATCTCGGAAATCCTGATAGATGAAGGGTTTACAACCCGTCTTGCAGGTACTTCTGACGAATGCATGGCGCATATCGCCAAGGAACCACCCGCGCTGATGATCCTCGATATCTGGCTGAAAGACAGCAACATGGATGGGATCGACATCCTCAAGGCCGTCAAGCGTGACCATCCGGACGTGCCGATCGTCATCATCTCGGGACACGGCAATATCGAGATTGCGGTCGCTGCGATCAAGCAGGGGGCCTATGACTTCATCGAAAAGCCCTTCAACATTGATCAGCTTCTGGTCGTGATCCGGCGGGCGATGGAGACCTCGCGCCTACGACGCGAGAATATCGAGCTGAAGCGTGGCGAAGGCGGCAGCAGTGAAATGCTGGGGGACAGCGCGGCGTTTCGGACCCTCAAATCGCAGCTGGACAAGGTCACGAAATCGAATGGACGGGTCATGCTGACCGGTCCCGCCGGGGCAGGCAAGGAAATCGCGGCGCGTTACATCCACGCCAATTCCAACCGGGCAGGGGCGCCGTTTGTCACGGTCAATTCCGCTTCCATCGAACCGGAGCGGATGGAAGAGGTGCTGTTCGGGCGCGAAGACTCGGGCCGCGGTGTCGAGCCCGGGCTGCTGGAAGAGGCGAATGGCGGGATCATCTACTTTGACGAGATCGCCGATATGCCACTGGGCACACAGTCAAAAATCCTGCGTGTGCTGGTCGAGCAGCGTTTTCAGCGCGTGGGAGGGGCGAACAAGGTGCAGGTGGATCTGCGTGTGATTTCCAGCACCAATCGCGACCTGCCAGCAGCAATCGAGGCCGGGACATTCCGCGAGGAACTTTATCATCGCCTGAATGTGGTCCCGATTGCAGTGCCCTCGCTGGAAGAACGGCGCGAAGACATCCCGGTCTTGGCCGAACATTTCATCGAAAGCTTCAACAAGGCGCAGGGCCTTCCACTTCGCGCGCTGGCCGACGACGCTCGCGCGTTGCTGCAAACCATGCTCTGGCCCGGGAACGTCCGCCAGTTGAAGAACGTTATCGAACGGGTGCTGATTCTTGGCGACAACGGGGGTGAGATTTCCGCCAAGGAGTTGCCGAGCGGTGAAGACGGTGGCGGTGAGGATGGCCGCATCCTGTTGGCTGGCGGCCTTGCCACATTGCCACTGCGTGAGGCACGCGAGCTTTTTGAGCGCGAATACCTGCTGACCCAGATCAACCGCTTTGGTGGCAACATCAGCCGCACGGCGTCATTCGTGGGCATGGAACGCTCTGCCTTGCACCGCAAACTCAAGTCTCTGGGCGTCGTGACCACGAACAAGGCTGGCGGACGTGTGGCCTATATCGAGGAAGGCGCCGAATGAAGGTCATCATTTGCGGCGCCGGTCAGGTCGGCTGGCAGATCGCGCGCCACCTTTCGGGCGAAAGCAACGATGTCACAGTCGTCGACAACAACCCCGAACTGGTGCGCCGCGCCACCGATACGCTGGATGTGCAGGGTATCGCAGGCAACGCAAGCTTTCCTGCGATCC
This sequence comes from Pseudomonadota bacterium, assembly GCA_039821425.1. Taxonomy (GTDB): domain Bacteria; phylum Pseudomonadota; class Alphaproteobacteria; order Rhodobacterales; family Rhodobacteraceae; genus Yoonia. The sequence goes on along the minus strand of JBCBOD010000080.1, from coordinate 10,633 downwards.
TTGACCGTGCTGGCGCGCGTGATGCCGACATGGTCATCGCCGCGACCTATTCGGACGAGGTGAACATGGTCACCTGTCAGGTGGCGCATTCGGTTTTTGCTGTGCAACGCAAGATCGCCCGCTTGCGGGCGCAAGACTACCTCGATCCGCAGTATTCCGACCTTTATCGTCGCGATCATCTGCCGATTGACGTCGTGATCTCACCTGAAAAAGAAGTGGCCGAGGCTGCCCTGCAACGTCTTGCGGCACCTGCCGCCTTTGACACTGAGAGCTTTCTGGAAGGGCGAGGGCAGCTACTGGGCATCACGATTGACGAGGATTGCCCGGTCATCAACACGCCATTGCGGCAGCTGACGGACCTCTTTTCGACCTTGCGGGCCGTCGTTGTTGGGATCCGGCGTGAGGGGACATTGTTCGCTCCGAACCCGGGCGACCAGATCTTCCCCGGTGATGACTGCTATGTCTTCACCGAAACATCCGACATGCCCCGCACGCTGGAGGTCTTTGGCAAGACACAGTCCAAGCAGGAACGCATCGTCATCATCGGTGGTGGCAATGTGGGCCTTGGTGTTGCACAGGCGCTTGAGGCACGGACAGAGCGCGTGCGCGTGAAAGTCATCGAAAAGAACCGCGTTTGTGCTGAACGGGCCGCTGACGCGCTGGAACGCACCATTGTGCTGAATGGTGACGGTCTGGAAGCGGCGCTTTTGGAAGAGGCGAACATCACGAGCGCTGATGCAGTTTTGGCTGTGACGGATGATGACAAGACGAACTTGCTTGCATCTGTACGTGCAAAAGAGATGGGCTGCCCGATGGCGATCTCTCTTATCAATGACCCGACGCTTGTGCCCCTTTTGGGCCCGCTGGAGATTGACGCCTACATCAGCCCCCGTGCCACCACCGTCAGTTCCATCCTGCGCCATATCCGGCATGGACGCGTGCGTGGTGTTTACTCCATTGGCGACGCAGAGGCCGAGGTGATCGAGGCGCAGGTGCTTGGCACCTCGCCCATTGCGGGGCAGAAGGTAAAGGACGTCGACTTCCCGGAAGGCACGCTGATTGGTGGCATCATGAAGCAGGGCAAGGTCTATCGGCCCACCGGGGATATGCGTGTGGAAGAAGGGGACGTGATCGCCATCTTCGCGATGACGCCTGACGTGCCGGAAGTCGAGCGGCTCTTGCAGGTTTCGATCGACTTCTTCTGATGCAGTGGATTGTCCGCCTGCCGTTCTTTGTCGTGCTCATGGGGTTGGGCGCGCTTGCGATGATCGTGCCAGCGGCGCACGCGGCCGTCTTGGAAGACTTCACCACCATGCGGGTCTTCTTTTACGGGTTTATCCTGTTTTCGGTCCTGACACTTTTGGTGGGGCTGGCAACCGCAGGTTATGACCCGCCCAGTGTGGCGCGCAGCCAACTGATCGGCCTTTTGGCGGCGTTCAGCGTCTTGCCGATCATGTTTGCGGTGCCCTTCTACATTGCCGTCGGAAACACGAGCTTTCTGAATGCCTGGTTCGAAATGGTGTCGTCGTTCACCACAACCGGCGCCACGGTATACGAGCGTCCGGGCCAGTTGACACCGTCACAGCACTTGTGGCGCGCGCTGGTGGGCTGGCTGGGCGGCCTTTTGATGTGGGTGGCGGCCGTGGCGATCTTCGCTCCGATGAACCTCGGCGGGTTCGAGGTGCGCACCGCCCAAGCCGTCGGACGCGGATCGACGGGTGGATACTCGCAAATCAGCACTGTGGCCGACCCATCAGAGCGTATGATGCGTTTCACCATGGCACTGACCCCGATCTACTTTGGCCTTACCGGGGTGTTATGGCTGGGGCTCGTGCTGGCGGGGGAGTTTCCCTACGTGGCCCTGACCCATGCCATGTCGACACTCTCCACCTCGGGCATTTCGGCGATTGGTGGCCTTTACTTCGCCGCATCGAACTTTCTCGGCGAGCTATTGATCTTTTGCTTTTTCGTTTTTGCCCTGTCGCGGCTCACGTTCAGCAGCCGACTGGTTGGGGAAGAAGACGAATCGCTGCCACATGACCCGGAGTTTCGCACCGCGCTCGTCCTGATTGGGGTTGTGACGTTGATGCTCTTTTTGCGGCACTTTGTCAGCGGGGCAGAGGATGGTGAAAGCGCGACATTCGTGCAGGTGGTGTCATCCTTCTGGGGGGCGCTGTTTACGGTCGCGTCCTTTCTGACCACGACAGGTTTTGAAAGCCATTTCTGGGAGAGCGCGACAGAATGGTCCGGCCTGCGCATTCCGGGGATGGTTCTGATTGGGATGGCGCTGATCGGTGGCGGCGTGGCGACCACGGCGGGAGGGGTGAAGCTTTTGCGGATCTACGCGCTCTACCGGCATGGCGAGAGAGAGCAGGACAGGCTTTTGCATCCTTCTTCCATCGGTGGTGGCGGGCGCGATGCGCGGCGGATCCGCAGGCAAGGGGCCTATATTTCCTGGGTTTTCTTCATGCTTTTTGCGATCAGTATCGCGGCTGTCATGCTGCTTTTGTCGCTCGCAGGCGTCGCGCTGGAACCCGCCATCATTCTCGCCGTTTCCGCACTGTCGACAACGGGACCCTTGGCCAGCGTCGCAGGTGAGCTTCCGGTGCTTTATTCAGAGCTGACAGAGGCCGCAAAAGTGATTCTGGCCTTCGCCATGGTGCTGGGGCGGTTGGAAACGCTGGCGATCATCGCACTCTTCAACCCGGAAATCTGGCAACGCTAAGCTGTTCTGATTTCATGTGTTTTGGGGGTGGAAACTATCAAATCCCCGCGACATACTGCGGGCACTGAACGGGGGGCCGGTCCGCGGCCGCAAGAACAATAAAGGGTGTCGCAATGGCCGCCGATAAAGCAAATTTGCAAGATGCATTTCTTAATCACGTCAGAAAGACGAAGGTTCCTGTCACGATCTTTCTCGTCAACGGTGTGAAGCTGCAGGGTGTCATCACTTGGTTTGACAGCTTTTGCGTGCTTTTGCGTCGCGATGGACAATCACAGCTTGTGTACAAAAGCGCGATCTCGACGATCATGCCCGCACAGCCCATCAGCCTTTACGAGGGTGAAGAGTAGCCTTGCTCACCCATGATCGGCCCGTCACGCGGGCCTGGGTTTTGCACCCGGATCTGAAAGACGGACCCGGCCGCGACGCGGAACCGGCGCTGGAGGAAGGCGTGTCGCTTGCCGCCGCGCTTCCCGATTTGCAGGTTGTTGGGGCAGATATCGTGCGCCTGCCAAGGATTCATCCTGGGCGCTTGTTCGGCACCGGCAAGATCGCCGAACTGAAATCCGTGTTCCATGATGCCGAGGTTGAACTCGTTCTGGTCGATGGACCCGTCACACCGGTGCAGCAACGCAACCTCGAAAAAGAGTGGGGCGTCAAACTGCTCGACCGGACGGGGCTGATCCTTGAGATCTTCAGCGACCGCGCCCGCACCGCTGAAGGGGTGTTGCAGGTGGAGATGGCGGCGCTATCCTACCAACGCACCCGTCTTGTCCGTGCATGGACCCACCTTGAGCGTCAGCGGGGTGGGCTTGGGTTTGTGGGTGGTCCCGGCGAAACGCAGATCGAGGCGGACCGCCGTGCCATTGATGAACAGCTGAACCGTCTGCGCAAGCAACTGGCGAAAGTGGTCAAGACCCGGGAGTTGCACCGCGCATCCCGTGCGAAGGTGCCTTTCCCCATCGTGGCTCTTGTGGGCTACACGAATGCTGGCAAATCAACGCTCTTCAATCGGCTGACGGGGGCAGAGGTGTTTGCCAAGGACATGCTCTTTGCCACGCTTGACCCGACCATGCGCAAGATCGACCTGCCCACGGGGGATGAGGTGATCATGTCCGACACGGTGGGGTTCATCAGCAACCTGCCGACCGAACTCGTCGCGGCATTCCGCGCGACGCTGGAGGAGGTGCTGGACGCAGACCTGATTCTGCACGTGCGCGACATCAGCCACCCGCAGACCGAGGAACAGGCCGAAGACGTCCAAGCGATCCTGCAGAGCCTTGGCGTGGCCGAAGAGGCGCCACTGATCGAGGTCTGGAATAAGATTGACCAGCTGGAAGGGGACCGACGTGACGCGGTGCTGACGCAAGCAGCGCGAACAGAGGACCTCTTTGCGATTTCCGCCGTCACAGGGGAGGGGCTGGACGATCTGCTCGCCGCCATTCCAGCGAAACTCAAAGACCCGCGCAGCGAGGACCACCTGCACCTGCCTTTCGCGGAGGGCCGCAAACGGGCCTGGCTCTTTGAGCAGGGGGTCGTGACCGAGGAAGCGCAGACAGACGAAGGCTATGCCGTCACGGTGTTCTGGACAGCGCTACAGAAGGAACGGTTTGGGCGGTTGTAGGGGCGGTTTTGCAGGAGTCTGCTAATGTTCGCTGATCGCCCGTGAATGTTTGCTTGCATGAAATTTCAACTTTTTTGATTGAGCACTCAATCAGACAACTTCGTCTGGATATGGCAGGTCGTTGAGGGAAATATTCACAAAATCCGGCGCGGGCGTCATGTCAAAGCGCACCGACCGTATCTGTGTTCGGCCCTCAGCCATCGCTTTCACAACACGATGCATACCATCCATCAGCCGACCTTGGGCGCAAAGGATGATAGGATGACGAGGATCGACTTCATTGATCAAAGCGATGTGTGCAGCAATTGATCGCGGTGTTGGTACGACATCATCTTCGCAGTACCACCAATCCTCATCCGCCTCTGCAATGTCCTCCACTGGAATCATCTCCACCTCGAAGTCACGCGAGGCGCGCATGAGCTTGTGGACATCCCATATGTATCTGTCTGACCCGACCTGGCGAGAGTGATACTGTTTTCGTGCCGGTTTGCTATCCAATTCAGTCATGGACCGCAGATAGCAAGGTGTCCCAAACAGGCGCAAGCGAGCAGTTTCGATACACGAGAGCCGGCATTCAAGCGCTGTGCAGCAGAGTTACGCTGGGCTCGGAGCGGATCTCCGCAAAACATCCCGATTTGAGCGCCCTCACTCCGCTGGCCGCAGCACTGTGACCCCAACCGCAGCCGCCCGTGCCAGTGCCGGGTCGAGTGACATGGGCACGTACTCGCCGCGCCGCCATAGCTCCCCAAGATTGTCATAGTAGCGTGACAGTGGGTGTCCGGACTGCCCGGTGGATGTGATGAAAACGGAACTGTCAGGGTCGGCGAAGTCATAGACCCCCCGATAGGCGCCCGCGTGCACGTTGTGGAACGGGTGAGGGTCCTCGCCCGAGGTTCGGGCACGTTGCAGGGTGAAGTCGCCGCCGCTGGTCGATTGCCGGATGTTCACGACCCAGTCGAGGATCGGCGTCTGCCCCAGCACCGGGTGATCGTGGGTCGCGACATGGGCATCACCCCAGCGCACGGCCTCTACCTCGGATCCATGGTTCTCGGCGATCCAGACCAATGCGTCGTCCAGCGCCTGACGCGCCACATCCGTGCAGGTTTCCACCGGCGCGGATTGGATCACGTCACACCAGACGCCCGCGCCGTCGATGTCGCGCATCACCCGCTCGATGAAGACAGGCTCCACATGGGTGAACTCGCTGGCCAGCGGCCCCAGCTCATCCCGGATCAGCCGGTCCTGAAAGGCACGCGCCCAGGCGGCATAGATCAGCGGCTCTGGCAGGTGTTCGTTCATGTCGCCGTTCCAGGCGGACAGAAGGTTCAGCGCGATCTGGCGCTGCCGCTCCGGCGTGCCGTCGGGTGCCGCGTCGCCAGTGAACCACAGATCAGCCCCCATCAGTGCCGACAACGTGCGCGCCGCAAAGCTGACGCTATCAAGCTGCGCCTCGATGAAACTGTCGCGCGTATGCACCTCACGCGCCTGCATGAGGCCACGCCACCGGTTGACCCGCTGCGTATCCCCCCAGACATAGCTGATGTGCCGCGGGAATGGGCGATCCACCGTCTTGTTGTTGGTGTTGCCAACAATGCCGCCGCGCGGGTCAAGGAAGGTCGGGTTGTCGTCATAGGGAAAGCGGCCTTGCCAGCGGTTCTCGGCGAGGTAGCCAAAGGCAGGCAAGCGCCCCTGGCTTTGATGATCCGGGTCGCGTGCCGGGACGGCCCCGATTGTCTTGAGCGCGACACGGCTGCGGTCAGCCAATGTCAGGTTCTGGGCTGGGGCGATGAAGGTTTCACCAGCCGCAATCGCCTCTTCCACCGTGCGGGACTGCATGATCTCAAGTGCTGCGGACATCGAGGTGTCTTGGTCGGAAAGCGCGCTCCACGCGATCGCTGCAACGTGGCCCGCGGGCGTGATGGTTCCAAGATCGTATTGGTCGCTGGGCAGGACGGGTCCATTGGCCGTCCAGCGCAGCCGTAGCGTGACGGAAGGCGCATCCTTGATCCGCACAATGCTATCGCGGGTGACGAAGGGGGCCCAGCCGGTTGGGGTCCGGTATTCCTCGGGGTTGTCGGGGTTCACCTCTTCCAGCATCACGTCCTGATCATCGACATAGGCGTAGGTCAGCCCCCAGCCGAGCGTATCGCTGCGACCGCTCAGCACCAGTGGCATCCCGGGGATTGTCCCACCAATGACGCCACCACTTTCCAGATCCAGGCGTGCCAGATACCAGATCGACGGGGCCGTCAGCCCGAGATGCGGATCATTGGCCAACAGGGTGGAACCTGTCGCAGAGCGTGTTGGATCCGCGGCCCAAGCATTCGAGGCACCGGCAAGCGGCGCCGGTTTGATGGGCGAAAGCGGGTCGTAGGCCATTCGCATGTTCGGGGTATAGGTCGGCACGCCCGGCACCAGTTCCGCATATTGGGGCAGGGCGGCGAGGGGGCGTGTCGGATCATCCGGCAGAATATCGGCGATACGTTCATCGCCTAGCAGCAGCGACGTACGTGCGCGTAAAACTTCGTTCTCGATGTGCGAGGTCAGATCCAGCGCCATCAATTTCAGGATCGCGAGCGAGTCTGCGGGCTGCCATGGCGCAATCGCGTGGTTGAAGAGCCACATCTCTGGCGCACCACGCCCGCGGGCCCCTGCGTTGACCTCTGCCAACCAGGCGTTCACGCCATCGGCATAGGCTTCTAGCGCTTCAGTCGTCTCTGGGGCCTGAGCATCCACGGAAGCCACGGCGAGGGTGTAAAGGTCGAACCGCCGCAGAACCTCGTCAATGCGGACGGTGCGTTCACCAAACAGCTCTGACAGGCGGCCCTGCGCTGTGCGCCGCATCATGGTCATCTGCCACAAGCGGTCCTGTGCGTGGGCATAGCCGAGGCCAAAGAACGCATCCTCATTCGTTTCCGCGAAGATATGCGGGACGTTTGCATTATCCCGCACAATCTCAACAGGGGCGGAAAGGCCGCGCACAGAGGCTTCTGCATTGTAGTCCGGCAAGGACCGCGATGCGAAGTAGTAGACGAGTGCGAGTGCTGCGACCACAAGCACCACGAGGCCCGTGGCGAAGCGGATCAACCAGCGAAAGATGCGTGCCATTGCGCCCTCTTAGCGTTCCGGGATCAACCCGCGTGGGCTGAACCGTAGCACAAGCAGCAGGATCAGGCCCATGGTCAAGAGACGCATATGCGCGGCCGAGGCAAGCAGGTGGTCCTTCAGTGCGCTGCCGTCTTCCAACCCGCTGGAGATGACGGCCATCAGCCATTGGCCCATCGGCTCTACCTGCACCCAAAGGAACCAGATCAGCATGCCGCCCAAGACAGCGCCGAAATTGTTGCCGGATCCGCCGACGATGACCATGACCCAGACAAGGAAGGTGAAGCGCAAGGGCTGATACGACCCCGGCGTCAGCTGCCCATCAAGCGTTGTCATCATCGCACCCGCGACACCGCAGACGGCAGAACCGAGGATGAAGATCTGCAGATGCCGCGCTGTTACGTCCTTGCCCATGGCCTCTGCTGCGACTTCGTTGTCACGGATCGCGCGCATCATGCGGCCCCATGGGCTGTTGAGCGCTTTTTGTGCGAGCCAGAGGATGATCAGCAGTACGATGGTGAACAGAACGGCGTAGGCCATTTTTGTATAGAGCGTCGATGCGGTAACCGCATCCAAACCAAGGCTGGTGGCGCGCTCGACAAATTGCGGGTCGTTCTGAAGGTCAATTTCGTAAGGGACCGGGCGATCCAGACCAATGACGTTCTTCACGCCGCGTGCCAGCCAGTCCTCATTCTTCAGAACCGCGATGATGATCTCGGCGATGCCAAGCGTGGCAATGGCAAGATAGTCTGACCGCAGCCCAAGCGCCGTTTTCCCGATCACCCAAGCCGCGCCAGCGGCAAGCAGACCACCAACCGGCCATGACAGGATGATTGGCAGGTTCAGACCGCCAAGGTTACCGGTCGAGGCGGGGTTCACAGCCTCAACCGCGACTTTGCCGGGGTCAAACACAGCGCGGTACAGGAAGAAGCCGCCGACAAGGATGACCAACGTCACAATGGTCTTTTTCCGCCCTTCGAAATTCTTTTGCACCATCACGGCGGCAACAATGGTGGCGGCCCCCATCGCAAGACCGGCAAAGATACGCAGACCACCGGCCTGCCACGCCTCTGGCACAGGTTCCGTTGACACCAGCACGGCAGCGAGACCACCAAGCGCCACAAAACCCATCACCCCAATGTTGAAAAGCCCCGCAAACCCCCATTGCAGGTTCACGCCCAGCGCCATGATGGCCGAGATAAGCCCCATGTTCAGGATCAAGAGGGCCGAGTTCCAACCCTGGATCAACCCGGTCCCGATCAGCAGAAGGGCGACCAGACCAAAGAGTGCGGTATCACGGACTTGCGTGCTCATACGGATTGCCCCTTGAACAGGCCGGTGGGTTTGAACAGCAGCACGATAATCAGGATCGCAAAGCTGACGGCGAATTTGTAGTCGGTGGACAGAAGCTGAACGAGGCCGTCAGGCTCCAGACTTTCCGGCAACAGATACGTCAACACCTTCTTCCACGCATAGGTGATCGTCACCTCGCTGAAGGCGATGACAAAACCACCCGCGATGGCGCCAACCGGGCTGCCCAAGCCGCCGACGATGGCCGCAGCAAAGATCGGTAGCAGCAACTGGAAGTATGTGAACGCCTTGAAGGATTTGTCGAGACCGTAGAGCACGCCCGCCGTTGTGGCGAGTGCCGCCACGATCATCCAGGTAACTTTCACAACCCAGTCGGGGTTGATGCCCGAGAGCAGTGCCAGATCCTCATTATCCGAAAACGCGCGCATGGATTTGCCGGTGCGGGTCTTGTTCAGGAACCAGAAGAGCGCGGCCATGACGGTGAAGGCGACCACAACGGTGATGACCTGCGTGGTGCGGATCGCAAGCCCTTCGCGCAGACCGGTCATGTCGCGGAAATCACGCGCGCTGATCAGGAAGCGTTCCCCATCGGCAAAGCGGATGTCATCGACGCCGATAATAAAGCGCACGATCCCGTTCATCACGAACATCACGCCCATCGACACGATCACAAGGATCACTGGGGATGCCTTTTGCCGCCGGTAGAAATTGTAGATCCCCCAATCCGTACCCAAAAGCAGCAGGATCGTCACACCGATCCCCACGGGCAGAGCGAGCAGTGCGGTGGGCAGGGGGCCAAAGGTGATCCCCATCCCGGTCAGCAGGCCGGTAAAGATAATCGTGATCGCCGTGCCAAAGGCCATCGTGTCGCCGTGGGCAAAGTTGGAAAAGCGCAGGATGCCGTAGATCAACGTCACCCCCAGCGCGCCAATGGCCAGCTGCGCCCCATAGGCGAGGCCAGGCACGATGACAAAGTTGGCCAGGGCCACGATTGCGTTCAGAAAATCCATCAGTAGTCACCTGTGCAAATGCCGGTGTTGTAAATTGCCGCATGCTGGCCAGGGTAGTGGGCCGTCAGAAGCGCATTGCCGTCAGGCGCGATACTCAGCATTTCAGAGCGGTTGTCCTTTTGGCCAAAGAAAACCAGTGTTTCATCTGCTTTGTACATGAAAGTCACGTCGAAGATCTTTGCGTCGCCGTCGGTCTGATCGTCTTCAATGATGAAGGTCCCCGTCGTGTGCTCGACACGCAGCAGGTCATCGAAGTTCCTGCCACGGTAAATGAAGTGGCCCGGTTCATCGTCGGGCGACCCGATGACCTCGCAGGTGCCATCCTCGTAGCATTGTGTCAGCCAGACGCAGCTCAGTTCTGCCATCGCGGATGTAGATACCAAGGATGCGGCGATACCAGCGAGAGCGCTCAATCCCAATCTCATCTTGTCACCTCGCATGACCCTTCCAGCCGTTCTCCCGCGCGCGGGTTCGCATAAACAGCGCTTCCATTTGGCTGGATCAGCAGCATCATCTCGGACCCACCCATGCCTTCGGCCCAGAATCCCAGTGCCTGACCAATCATGATCGGCTCCGCGGGAAACTGGGCGCCGCCCATCTCCACCCGCGTGACACGTCGGGGAATGGGTTCGCCGGTATTATAGGCTGGGCCGAACTGGCGCATGTCGATGGTAAAGCTGACGGGCGTTCCGCCCATGTCGCAGACGAAGCTGCCGGCAGCGGCGGGGCCGCCCAAGAGCGCCAGAATGACCGCTGCAGCCCTCATCCGCCCAGGAAACTCCGGCGTACTTCCGGGTCGGCCAGCAGCTCTTTGCCAGTGCCCGTATGTGCGTTGCGCCCTTGGACCAGAACATAGGCCTT
>JBCBOD010000185.1:0-4680 GCA_039821425.1 Pseudomonadota bacterium | reverse complement strand
GGGTTGGAACAGACGGAGAAGCTGATGGGTTGGTCCGCGCGGTCTGGCAAGATCGTGCTGCGGATCGCGCTCCAACGCCTGAAACGACACTACGCGGAGACCCAAGGACAGTTTGGCCCGATGATCGGCTAGGGCATGCATCACGCGCAGTGCCGCCATGCGCGGCATTGTGCATGTTGGACTTTGGCCAATGCCGACGTTAGGTAAGTGGCAGCCAACGGAACGAGATCATGCCCACACGCGACCTGAAAATCCCTGCGCAACGCCATCCGGAAAAGCAGCGGCGGCCCGATGCCCCACAGCCGAAGAAGCCCGACTGGATCCGCGTCAAGGCGCCGACATCGGAGGGGTACAAGGAAACCCGCGACATCATGCGCGAGCACAAGCTGGTGACAGTCTGCGAAGAGGCGGGCTGCCCCAACGTGGGTGAATGCTGGTCCCAAGGCCACGCCACCATGATGATCATGGGTGAGGTGTGTACCCGCGCCTGCACTTTCTGCAACATCGCGACGGGCAAGCCGCCAGAGGCGCTGGATGTGTTCGAACCCGGGCGCGTCGCAGATGCGGTGAAGAAACTGGGCCTGAACCATGTGGTGATCACATCCGTTGACCGCGACGATGTCGAGGATGGCGGGGCCGAACACTTTGCTCAGACGATCCGTGCCATCCGCCGTCAGTCGCCAAAGACCACGATTGAGATCCTGACCCCTGACTTTATTCGCTGCGATCCCAAGGTGGTGGAGGTCGTTATTGAAGCGCGCCCCGATGTCTTTAACCACAACCTCGAAACAGTGCCCGGGCTTTACCCAGAGGTGCGGCCAGGTGCGCGTTATTTCCACTCCCTGCGGTTGTTGCAGCGTGTGAAAGAGCTTGATCCAACCATGTTCACCAAATCCGGTATCATGGTGGGGCTCGGTGAAGACAAGCAGGCGGTGGTTCAGGTCATGGATGACATGCGCGCCGCCGATATCGATTTTCTGACCATCGGCCAATACCTGCAGCCGACGCCAAAGCACCAAAAGGTGGATCGGTTTGTGACACCAGAAGAGTTCGCGAGCTATGAGAAAACGGCCTTCAACAAGGGTTTTCTGATGGTCTCCGCCACACCGCTGACCCGGTCATCCTACCATGCCGGCGACGATTTCGCGCGGCTGCGCGACGCCCGGCAGAAGAAGCTGGGTCGCGCCTGATCCTCTTCGTAAGGGGAACGCGTCAGTTTTGATCTACAAACCGCACCTTGCCGATAAACGGCAGGTTCCGATTGCGTTGAGCGTAGTCGATGCCGTAGCCGACGACGAACTCGTCGGGGATTTCAAACCCTGTGTAGCTCGCCTTAAAGTCGACCTCGCGCCGCGATGGCTTGTCGAGAAGCGCGATGGTTTTCATCCGCGCGGGTTTGCGTGACGCGAGCAGTTTCGTGACATGGTTCAGCGTATGACCCGTATCCACGATATCTTCGACGATCAGCACATCGCGCCCCTCAATCTGACCGCGCAAGTCCTTGAGAATACGCACTTCCCGGCTGCTTTCCATGCCGTCGCCATAGGATGACGCCTTAAGAAAATCGACTTCGACGGGCAAATCCAGCTCGCGTACCAGATCCGCGATAAACACGAACGATCCACGCAGAAGCCCCACGACAACGAGTTTGGAGGTGTCCGCGAACTCCTCCTTGATTTGATTCGCCAGTTCTTCGATCCGCGCGGCAATCGCCTTGGCGCTGATCATCTCGTCAATCACATAGTCTGGCTGCGGCATAGGGGCTCTCGGTCCGGATAAAAGGTTGATTTCCGGGGCAGAGTTTACGACATGCACATGCAAAGTCACCCGAGAAAGGCCTTCAATGCCAAGCCATTCCGAGACAAAGTTTCTGCCTTACACTGCGCAGCAGATGTATGACCTCGTGGCGGATGTGGCGCATTATCCCAAGTTTCTGCCGTGGACTGCTGCCGCGCGTGTGCGCAGCGTCACGGACAAGGGCGATCATCAGGAAATGCTCGCGGACCTTGTGATCTCTTTCAAGGTGTTTCGAGAGCGGTTCGGCAGCCGTGTCAGGCTCTACCCGGAGAAGATGCGCATCGATACCGAATACCTGGATGGGCCGATCCGTTATCTGGAAAGCCATTGGTATTTCAAGGATGTAGAGGGTGGATGTGAAGTATCGTTCGCCGTTGATTTCGAATTCAAGAGCCGACTTCTCCAAGGTGCTGCGGGCATGTTCTTCAACGAGGCCATGCAGCGTGTAGTCCGCTCGTTTGAGCGGCGCGCGAAAGAGCTTTACGACTGATCAACGGCCTTGATCAGCAGCGCCAGCGCGTGATCCCGTGCTGCCCCTCGCACAGCGGCGCGCCCGCGTGCACCGAACTCCACCGTTTCTGTTGTCACGCCTGTTGCCATCGCCACGCCGAAGCAAACGCGGCCTTCGGGTTTGTGTTCAGACCCGCCGGGCCCTGCGATACCGGTGATGGATACGGCGATGTCGGCATGGGATTCCGCGATGGCGCCCATCGCCATTTCTGCCGCGACCTCTTCCGACACGGCCCCAAAGGCATCAAGCGTGGTATGTTTGACGCCAAGCATCGCCTCTTTCGCGGCGTTGGTGTAGGTGACAAAGCCGCGGTCAAAGATAGCGGAACTGCCAGCGACATCAGTGATGGCGGCGCTGACCATACCGGCAGTGCAGCTCTCTGCCGTGGCGAGGATCAGGCCCTTCGCCCGTGCCGCGTGAAGAAGCGCCTCGGCGCTCACAGCCACACCACATGGCAGAGGAACGCCAGAATACCAACGCCGATCGCGGCCAAGATCCCGGCAAAAACGTCATCCAGCATGACACCCGTCGGCCCGTGCTTGCGGTCGGCCCAGCCCACAGGCCCCCATTTCGTGATGTCGAACAGGCGGAAGAGAATGAAGGCCGCGATCCAGCCGGGCCACAGCGCCAGCACCTCAACATCCTGCCGCGCTGCGCCAAATGCCACCGGCAGCAAGGCGATCCATTGACCGCAAACCTCGTCGATCACGATCTCGGACGGGTCGTGGTTGTCCTGGCCTTCCGTTTCCACGGCTGTTGCCCAAAGGCCCAAGCCGTAGCTGATCAAAACCCCTAAAAGCAGGGCGAGTGGCCCACCCAGCGACAGGATCACCCATGCGGCGGGCAGGGCGGCAAGCGATCCCCATGTGCCAGGGGCAGGGCGGATATGCCCGGTGTAGAAAAAGGTCGCGATCAGATGGGTCATGGTTTGATCAGGGTCACAGTCGCGAGCGATGCGATCCCTTCCTCACGGCCCGTAAACCCCAGCCGTTCCGATGTCGTGGCTTTCACGCTGATCCGGCTACTTTCTAGCCCCATGTAGGCTGCCATGACGGCCTTCATCGCGTCTTGATGCGGCCCGATTTTGGGGTATTCGCAGACCAGCGTGCAATCGACATTGCTGATCCGATAGCCGTGTTCAGTAGCCAAAGCGACAGCATGCTTCAGAAAGATATGGCTTTCCGCGCCTTTCCACTGCGGGTCGGACGGCGGGAAGTGTTGGCCGATGTCACCCCGGCCCAGAGCGCCATAAATCGCGTCCGTCACCGCGTGCATACCGACATCGGCGTCTGAATGGCCCTGCAGCCCGCGGTTATGCGGGATCTCGACGCCGCACAGCCAGACCCGGTCACCCGGCCCAAAGCGGTGTACGTCGTAGCCATTGCCGGTACGGATATCCATCGCGCCTTGCATCATCCTTTCTGACCGCGCCAGATCCCCCGGTGCGGTGATTTTCATGTTGTCTTCATCGCCCGGCACGATGGCCACGTCCAGCCCCGCCGCGCGGGCAACGGCCACGTCATCGGTCTCTGTGCCGCATGCCGTTTCGTGGGCTGCGCGCAGCGGCGCAAGGCGAAAGCCCTGGGGTGTCTGCGCCCGAAACAAGCCTGCGCGGTCGCGGATCCCTGTCACCTGATCGTCGGCACCTTCCCACAGCGTGTCGGTCACAGGGAGCGCCGGGGCAGCGCCATCATGGGTCGCCAGAGCGGCAAGGACCCGGTCGATCACATCGGCGGTGATCAGCGGGCGTGCGGCATCATGGATCAGGACCGCATCTATTCCATCGGAGACTGCAGCAAGCCCCCCTTTCACTGACGCCGCGCGCGTGGCCCCGCCAGTGACGACCTTCGCCAGGGGTTCACGGGGCCAGTAATTCGTCTCGACGTCGTCAGGATGCAGCACCAGGATCAGATCATCTATCGCCGGATGATCGGCAAAAACCTGCATTGCGTGCGCGGCAACAGGGCGCCCCGCCAACGTCTGCCATTGTTTTGGCAGGTCACCCCCGGCCCTTATGCCGCGGCCTGCGGCAACAAGGATGGCTGCTGTTTTCATGCGAAGACTCCTATTTCAGGCACAGGTGTATGGGGGACCGTTCGCCAGCGCAATTCGGCAATTTTGCGTGCAATATGCTCAATAATTACGCAAATGCTGATTTTACGGGATGTTTCGCAAGTTGAGGCGTTGTGCAAACCGAGCCAAAGCATTAGCGATTGCGCCATGCGTAACCACTAGGCAGATGACTGTTTCCTTGGCACACGTCCCTTTCGTTCAGCTTGACGCGGTCTCTTTGCAGCCGCCCGTTGCGCTTGCGCCGTTGGCAGGGATCACCGATTTGCCGTTTCGACAGCTGGTGGCGTCATTTGGGGTGG
>JBCBOD010000079.1:0-18133 GCA_039821425.1 Pseudomonadota bacterium | reverse complement strand
CACCGCCCACACACAAGCCTCGCTGGCCTGACGCCAGTCGAATATGCTAACCGGTCAGAAGAGGACCAAAACCTGAACAGAGCTAACTTAAATTAGCGGACTCAATGGGGAGCAGGTCAGAACTTTTGCCACAAATCTCAAGTTCCTAGTAAATCATTGTTTCTTAGTTATGTTTTGGCGCAATGATCACCTCAGAAAAAAATAGGTGTGGTAATGGTCAGAATAGTGGCAACTTCTATGGCAGTCTTCTTCACAGTAGCCTGCTCAGGATCAACGGGTAGTAACTCTGGAACAGGAAATATTGATAATGGTACTGGCCCTGCTCCTACAACGAATGTCACAAACGACGGAAACGCATTCGCTTTTTCAGCGGCCGCCAACGCAAAAACCACTTACGAAACGCGCTTTAGACTGTCAGAACAATTCGCAAATGGGTGGGGTTCGGTAACGACAACCCCTAGCAATGTTCCGACAGTCGGGTCTTTCAATTATGATGGCCTTCTCGGGATTGAGGTGCCGGGTCCAGTGAGTGTCGTCGCATCCAACGGGCAACGCGCATATGATAACACCGCATATGGCGAAATGAGGCTAAACGTAAATTTTGGTACGAATTCGATCGAGGGAGTAGCAGATAACTTTCAGTACACAAGTGATGTTGGAGTTGTTCCGGGAGCACTGGTATTTGAGCGCGCTTCCCTTTTTGATAATGGAAACCGAGCAAATGGTGAAATGAGAGTTTCTGGTACCATAGGGCGCTTTACCGATAATGGCTCACAGTTCTTCCCAGCCGGGGCATCACGCGTTTTGACTGTTGATGGAACAGCAAGCTACCACTTTAAAGACGGTAATGGTGGCAAAATACGTGGAAACATCGATGCCACCTTTACCGGTGCGGATGGGACAAACATATTCATCGATGGTGTCGGGAACGATCCCCTCAATCAGAACACGGCATTCTATCTCGAGCGACAGCCATAGAACTTATTGCAGTGAGCCAGCTACAGTCTGTTTCAACTTTGATCGTGCGCTCTATGATAAGAGACTTCGGAAACATCACAAACCTGTCATGGGAACGGTTCCGCGTCTTAGGCTGCAACACCGCGACAAGCATGCCGCAAGCGAGAGTGAATGCTGCTTAAGCGAACCTGGAAAAACGAACGGCAGAAAAGTCCCGCGATGTGTGAGTTCGATGAAGCCCGCGGCATGCGCTTGCAGCGAATGGCGGCAAGGCGGGCTGCGACCGCAGCATCCAGATAGTACGTTGGATGTCTCCTTTGGGCCGGAGCCAGCCCGTCTTGCCCCTGATCATCTCTGGCGAACAGCTCCTTACATCGCTCGCGCCAAAACAACACTCGTGACTCTGATGTTTGGCAGTACTGCACTGCACGGTCGTTGACGGAGGGAAGTAGGTCATCCGTAGATGGGACCCACGGCGGGTCGGCACCCCCGCCCCCCCTTTCTCCTCAACGAGAACCGACGATGGGCGCGCCTACCCACGCCCTTCCCAAAGGGACTTAGCGGGGTCGGTGACCTCAACTCGTTGTCGCTCCGAACCGCCCGGACTGGCGGAAGAAAGAAACTGCTATGACACGTACGACCGACCCAACCTTTCGCATTGGTGAACCCTACTTCACGGTGCGCGAATTAACGGAGGAAGAAGAGAATGCGATTGAGACCATCAGCGGCACACATCCAAATTACGTTCCTGACAAAGACGATCTTTTAGGTTGCGTGCCGGTTGCGGAGGAGGAACTTCTCTCCGTCTTCAGCGAGAACGTCATGCAACTCGCCTCTTGTGAGCGCTTCAATGCCCACAGTCGAACAGCGCTTGCAGACATGGCCAGGTGGGGGGCTGCATGACCGGAGACCTATATAAGTCTCTGACAAAAACCAGTATTTCTTGATAAATGGTGCCGCTGAAGGGACTCGAACCCCCGACCCAATCATTACGAATGACGTGCTCTACCAGCTGAGCTACAGCGGCTAACCGCGGGCCTGATAGCATCGGCGCAGGGCGGCGGAAAGGCTTATTTTTCGTCGGGTCCAGGCAGCAGTTCGGCCTCTTCCACGACCTCTGTGCTTGGCACAGGCGCGTCTGGTTTCTGGCCGACAATCAGGGGCAGCATCTCGGTTCCGACCGGCATTGCAACCTCGGACGCGGGCGGGTTTTTCCAGCTGAGCGTGTCAAACGACCCGCAGTTCTGGCAGGTTGCGTGCCAGCTCGCGTGGATGTGCTGGCAGTTGTCGCAGATCCATTGTGGCCCGCGCGGCGCGGTCAGCGCCCGTGTCAGCCAGCCGCGCACGACGGAGTCGTCCGCCCCTTCGCCTCGTTCGATGGCCGCCATCAGTGTCAGCACACGTGCGGTCGGGTCACTCTCCACCATATCGCCCAGCGCCTTCTTGGCTGCAGGGAAGTCCTCAGCCGCGATGTAAAGCTCGGCCATCAGCATCTTGGTTTCCGGGTGATCAGCCGTTGACTTGGTCAGCGTCTTGAACCGCTTGATCCGCGCATCAGAGGTTTCTTCCGGCGCGATCTCGGCAAAGGCGGCGGCAAGCTCCGGATGCGGCTGTGCCTGCCAGGCTTTGGTCAAGACACGGGTCGCGTAGCGCGCATTGCCTTCACCGACGTAACCGCGCGCGGCCATGACGGCTGCCGGGATCAGATCAGGGGATAGGCGGTTTGCTTCGATCGCGGTTTCTCGCGCTTCGATCGTTTTGCCGTCATCAAGAATATCGCGCGCCTCTGACAGCGCCAGCACGGCATCTCGCCGCTTGTGCACGTCGCGCGGCAGGCTGCCGACCTTCAGCTTGGCGTTCAGCGTCTGGCGCGCACCGGACCAGTCGGCCTTGTCCGCCTGCAGACGCAACAACACGTCGTGGGTTTCCTCGTGCTTGGGCTTCAGCGCAAAGGCCTTTTGCGCCAGCGCCAGCGCGGTGTCCGTATCCCCATCGGCCAGCTTTTGTTTCATGATCCCGCGCACACCGACAAAGCGGGTTTTGTCGTCGGTCAGGAGCTTCTTGTAGGTCTCTTCGGCCTTCTTGCGATCGCCAGTCATCTCCGCTGCTTGCGCGGTCAAAAGGTTCGTCAAGCGCGGCTGGCGCAGGTATTTGTCAGCGCGCGCCGCTTTGGTCATGGCCAGATGTCCTTCGCCCGAGGCGAGCGCCATCATCCCTTCGCTCAGCGCCTCATACCCTTTGCGTTCGCGGTTGCGGTCGAAATACCGCGAGATGGCAGTTTCGTCGCCATTGAGGAACTTGAAGGTCGCCACCAAAAGCGCCA
This sequence comes from Pseudomonadota bacterium, assembly GCA_039821425.1. Classification (GTDB taxonomy): domain Bacteria; phylum Pseudomonadota; class Alphaproteobacteria; order Rhodobacterales; family Rhodobacteraceae; genus Yoonia. Next base: position 14,853 of record JBCBOD010000079.1, on the reverse strand, counting down.
GCAGTTTCAGCCCCAGCCAGACTGCGACGATCAGTGCTACGCCGGCAAAGACCATCTCGAGCGGACTGAGTGTGAATTCCTGTCCGGCCACGTCAACCGTGGCCCCGCCCTGCACCTCCATCAACTGGGTGCCACCGTAGGTCAGCGCGGTGATGGCCACCACGAACAGCATGATTTTGATCAGGGACCAGAGCATGAAGGAGCCTTTAGTTCTCGGAAAGGGATGTAGAGAGGATATCGACCGCGGCCACTGCATCGGCGCGGGTTTCAGCGATCGCCAGCCATTCGGACATTTCGGCGCGCGCAACCTCTGGCAACGCGCTGATCTCGGCCAGCGCATCCGACAGGCGCCCGCTGCCCATCGCGGCCTCGGCGCGCGACAGGATGGCATCGGCGCTGTCCCCCTCTTGCGGGGTGGTCGAGCGGACGTCGAACTGGCTGCGCAGGAAGGCGCCAAAGCCGGTTGTTTCCTCACCGGCTACGCCTTCGCGGCGTGCGGTGGCCAGTGCCGCACGGGCGGCATCAGGGAAGGCGGCTTGCAGGCTTGAGAGTGTCGGCACACCATCGCGGGCTGCTGCGAGCGCGGCAGGGGCCGGTTCACCTGTCGCGTCTTCCAGATCGTTTAGGGCGGCACCCAGCGGCGCGCCACTTTCCATCGCGACCTGCACCCGTGACAGGGCGGCGCGGGCAGCCGCGTTGCGGGCGGCGGCCGCGGCGTTTTCTTCAATGGCGGCGGCAGCGGCGCGGGCTTCTTCCAGCTCTGTCGCGGCGGCACCGGTCATTTCAGTGATCTGCGCGCGTAAGGCTTCGATTTCGGTATTGAGCGCGGTTGCGTCTGGTCCATCGGCGTCAAGCGTCACCGTTGGCCTCTCTTCCAATGCCGTGATCCGGTCGGCCAGTGCGCCAAGATCGTTCGATAAGCTGCTCAATTGCGCCTCAAGATCGGCCTGCGCCGCCGAAACGGCCGACAGATCAAGCGCGGCGACGCGGTCTTCCAGCGCGTTCAGGGATCCTTGTTGGGCGGCCAGATCATCGGCCAAACCCGTATCCGCGGCTGGCGTGCTGAGCGAGGCAACGGCAAACCCGATGGCCCCTGCCGCAATCCCCCCAAGAAAGAGCGGGAAGACACCCAGACCACCTTGCTGCGTCGATTTCCGCGCCGGGGCGGTTTGGGGTTGCTGCGTCTCTGTTGGCGCAGGCGCGGGTGTCTCGGGCTTTTCAACTGGCGGGACAGCTGTGCTTTCCTCTGGCGCAGGTGCTGGCTTTGCATAAACTTCGGCCGGGATCGCATCGATCAGCGGGGCCTTTGCGCCTGCCGATTCGCCTTCAACTTCTGGTTTTGCGTCCGGCTTTTTCGCCTTTTGCGGCGCTTTACGCTCTTTAGCTGGCTGTTTTGCCACGTTTGCACCCTTTCAACGCCCCACCCAACGTTGCCGCCGGTGATAGGCCACATTATCCCGCCTGCCCGTTGCCCTCAAGCAATGGGCCATGTCGTGTTCACGTCGTGATCTCTCGCAGGACTGCGAGTGTCGCCGCAACCATCGAGGGGCCATCAGGCCGGTCAACCACATGCAAAGACGCGAGCCCCTGCAAGCGCAGCGCGGATTTGACGGCATCGCTCAGCGCCACGACGTGAAGTGGTGCCGCAAATGGCGCCGCACTGCTCAATATGGTGGCAGTGCGTGGGGAAAACAGGGGCAGGATCACAGGGGCGGTGTTTTGTAGCGCCTGTTGCGCCGCGGGCGTTAGCGGTTGTGCCGTCTGGTCGTATGAGATCAGTTCGGCACATGCCAAACCGGCGGCGGTCAATTGCCCGGCGATGTCACCACGGCTGTGTTGTCCGCGCATATGCAAAAGGGTGCCGGTGGGGCGTTCAGAGGTGAGCATTGCGACCAGCCCCGCAGCATCACCCGGGCCTTCGATCGCATCGAACCCAGCCTCTCTCGCCACGGCCGCTGTCTTTGCACCAACACACCACGCCTGCATCCCCGTCGGCCATTTCATTGCTGCCGCAGAGGTGACCCCATTTGCAGATGTCAGGATCAGGGCATCGGCAGGGGGTGGCGTGACATCCTGCTGGGTGATTGCGATCAATGGCGACAAAATGCTTCGCAGTGCACCGTCCCATTGTCCCGCAACCTCTTCTGCAAAGGCCTTTCCCTGCGCCATTGGGCGCGTCACGATCAGTGTTGGAGGATTATGCGCGCCATTGTTTGCAGCCATAGGCAATGTTACCTCGCGGATGGGCATTAGCAACCGGAAGCGACATGCAGGACGCACCAACCATCCTTGGGATCGAAAGCAGCTGCGATGATACCGCAGCTGCCGTCTTGCGCGGGCGTGAGATTTTATCCTCCGTCGTCTACGGGCAGACAACGTTGCACGCTGATTTTGGTGGTGTGGTGCCAGAGATTGCCGCGCGCGCCCATGCCGAAAGACTTGATATCTGCGTGGAAGAGGCGTTGCGGCAAGCAGACACCGCGCTGGCCAAGGTAGACGGCATTGCCGTCACGGCTGGCCCCGGCTTGATTGGTGGTGTCCTCTCCGGCGTGATGTGTGCCAAAGGGCTCGCAGCGGCGACGGGCCTGCCACTTATCGGGGTGAACCATCTGGCGGGACATGCGCTGACACCGCGCCTGACCGATGATCTGCCGTTTCCTTACCTGATGCTGCTTGTATCTGGCGGGCACTGCCAGTTCCTGATCGTCCATGCGCATGACCGGTTCACCCGGATTGGTGGGACGATTGATGATGCACCCGGCGAGGCATTCGACAAATCGGCCCGACTTTTGGGCCTTGCCCAGCCGGGCGGCCCGGCCATTGAAGCGGCCGCCAAGAACGGGGATGCAAGGCGCTTTGCCTTTCCCCGTCCGCTTCTCAATCAACCCGGTTGCGATATGTCATTCTCCGGACTGAAAACGGCGGTCCTGCGCGCTCGCGATGGTGTTATCGCTGAAATAGGCGGGCTGACGCCGCAGGATCAGGCGGATCTGAGCGCCGGATTTCAAGCGGCCATCGCAGACGTCTTGCAGGCAAAGACAGAACGGGCGCTGGCCCTTTATTTCGCCGAAGCGCCACAAACGCGGAGCTTTGCCATTGCCGGTGGGGTCGCTGCAAATGGCGTGATCCGGGCGGCTCTGATGGATCTCTGTGCGCAACTGGACACCGCCTTTGTCGCGCCGCCACTTGCGCTTTGTACCGACAATGCCGCGATGATCGCTTTCGCAGGCATGGCCCGCTTGCAGGCCGGGCAGGTGGATGACCTGACGCTTTCCGCCCGACCGCGCTGGCCGCTGGACGAACGCGCAGCCCCGATGCTGGGGTCCGGCAAGAAAGGGGCCAAGGCATGAAAATCGGCGTGGCAGGTGGCGGGGCCTTCGGGACAGCCTTGGCGGTGGCTTTGGCGCTTGATGGCAATGACATCGCGCTTTGGGCGCGAAATGCGGACGCGGTCAGCCAAATGCGTGATCAGCGCAAGAACGACCGCTTGCCGGGTGTCGCGTTGCCGGATGCGATCACCCCAACGGCCGATCTCGCCCCGCTCTTCCCCTGCGATGCCATCCTGCTGGCAACACCAGCGCAGACCCTGCGCAGCTTCCTGACTGATCATGCGCAAGCGTTGTCTGGCAAGCATCTTGTTGCCTGTTGCAAGGGGATTGATCTGACCCGCATGACCGGCCCGGTGAGCACGATCCGTGACATCGTACCAACTGCCAATGCGGCGATGCTGACCGGCCCCAGCTTTGCTGCTGACATCGCACGCGGGTTGCCGACAGCCCTGACACTGGCCTGCGCGGATGAAGCTTACGGCGCGATGCTGCAAACGGCACTTTCGACGACCAGCCTGCGGCTTTACCGGACAACGGATGCCGTGGGTGCGGAACTGGGCGGTGCCCTGAAGAATATCATGGCCATCGCGGCCGGTGTTGCAATGGGTGCCGGGTTCGGTGAAAGCGCGCGCGCCGCCCTGATCACCCGCGGATTTCCAGAGATGCAGCGGCTTGCCCTGCGGCTCGGGGCCAGCCCGGACACGCTTTCCGGCCTTTCCGGTTTTGGTGATCTCGTGTTGACCTGCACCTCTGATCAGTCGCGCAACTACCGCTTTGGTCTCGCACTTGGGGCAGGGACAGAGGTTGACACGTCCGCCACGGTCGAAGGTGCCGCAACGGCCCGTGCCGTCCGTCAGTTGGCGCAGAACCTCAACCTTGATATGCCAATCTCAAACATCGTGGCAGACCTGAGCGAGGGACGCATCAACGCGGCTGCCGCGCTCAATATCCTGCTTTCACGCCCCTTAAAGGAAGAATGACATGCGCTATGCCCTGATGACGAAAGACAAGCCCGGCGCGCTACAGCTGCGGATGGACAACCGCGAGGCGCATCTGGCCTATATCGCCGAAACCGGCGTGGTCGAGATGGCGGGGCCGCTGCTCGATGATGCGGGTGAGATGTGCGGCTCACTGATCGTGCTGGAGGTGGCAGACTACGCAGCGGCACGTGCCTGGGCCGAAGGCGACCCTTATGCACGGGCGGGCCTGTTTGCTGAAACCACGCTGCTGCCCTGGAAGAAGGTAATCGGCTGATGGCACATTGGCTCCTCAAATCCGAACCTGATGTCTGGGGCTGGGACAAGCAAGTCGCCAAAGGCGAGGCGGGCGAGGAATGGGACGGCGTTCGCAACTATCAGGCCCGCAACAACATGCGCGCCATGAAACTGGGAGAGCGTGGATTCTTCTACCACTCCCGCATGGGATTGGAGATCGTCGGGATCGTCGAGGTCTGCGCCGAAGCGCACCCCGACAGCACAACCGACGATGATCGCTGGGAGTGTGTGGACATCAAGGCGGTGCGCCCGTTCACCCAGCCGGTGACACTGGAAGACATCAAGGCCGAACCACGGCTGGCTGATATGGTGCTGGTCAACAATTCGCGCCTGTCGGTGCAGCCAGTCACGGATGAAGAGTGGCAGATCGTCTGTACGATGGGTGAGACGGACCCGGACTGAAGCATCCTCTGCTATCGGATCGGCGCGCTGGCATCGACAACTGTTCCTGCGCGGTCGCGCAATAACAACCGCCTTTGGCCGTAGGGCAGATCGGATGGGCCGTCGATAATGGTTGCGCCCATGCCTTTCGCCTTGGCGAAGACCGCCTCAACATCCGCCACAACAAACGTCAGAATGGTACCGCCTGCGGTGACGTTGACGTCTAGTGGTACAGTTTCGTGGTCCTGATCCAGAATGCCCAATTCCATTCCCGGCAGGTTGGGATGCGACAAGATTACGAACCAACCAAAGTCACCGGTTCGCATCATCCCCAGCAAGTCCTGATAGAAGCGGGCGGTGGCCTCAACATCGTCTGTCAGAATGTTTGTGAATGCCCGGTCCATCACACCCTCCCTTTTCGATTCAGCCTCAACATACATATGTGTATGTTGCATAGAGCATACACATATGTATGTTTAGGGTATGACTGCCGCACCTCTCAGCGCCGAAGACTGGCTTGACCTCGCTTTGACCGAGCTGAAGACCCAAGGCTATGGCGCATTGCGTGCGCAGCCGTTGGCACAGAAACTGGGGGTGACGCGCGGCAGTTTCTATCATCACTTTGAAAGCCTTGCAGACTTTCACGCAGCCATCATCGCGCATTGGTCGCAACGCTCCAGCGGTCAGGTGATCCGATCGGCAAAGGAAGAACCCGATCCGGTCACAGCGCTCGCGCAGCTTCTGCAGACAACACTTCGATCCGGCGAGGGGCTGGAACGCGCAGTGCGTTCCTGGGCAACAGTCGCCCCCGGTGTTGCACAGGCCGTGGCAGCGATTGATGCCGAACGGATTGATGTGGTGAAGGCGATCCTACGCCGGGGCGGGTTGGACAAGGCGGATGCTGCCGCGCGGGCGAAGCTGCTCTATTGGGCGGCCATCGGGCGTCTGATGCTGCCGTTTCCAGACCAAAACGTGCTGACCAACGCCGAGATCAGCAGCCTCTCAGCGCTGATGTGGCGCGACTAGCCAAGACAAATCCCTAGCCTGCGACATTCTGTCAGGGCATACTTCCCTCAGCCAACCACAAGGGAAGAAATGTCATGGGGTTCTTGTCTGTACTCGCGGCGGCAGTCGCAACCTTCGTTTTCGGTGCCATCTATTACATGGTGCTGTCCAAGCCTTGGATGGAAGCATCCGGCGTGCCTGTCGGTGACGATGGAAAGCCAATCAACAGCAGCAATCCAACGCCCTACATCGTCTCGTTCGTTTGCATCATCCTCGTGGCTGGCATGATGCGGCATACCTTCGCGCTCTCGGGGATCGACACGCTGGGGAAGGGTATTCAGTCCGGACTGGGGATCGGGCTTTTCTTCATCACACCGTGGATCTTCATCAACACCGGCTATTCAGATCGGCCCTGGCGGCTGGCCGTCATTGATGGGGGCTATGCGACCTTTGGCGCCGCGATCATGGGTGCGGTGCTCGTCCTGCTCTGACCGGCGCCCACAAACGCAAAACGCCCGCAAGACCTGCGGGCGTTTCATCGCGCGTGTTGGCAATATCAGCCGTAGACGGCTTCTTTGCCGAAATGCTTGGTCAACATGTAGTAGACGACAGCGCGGTACTTGTTCCGCTCGGACTGGCCGTAGGTGTCGAGCACGGATTTGATTGCGCTATCCAGATCCGGGCTATCGCTGAGGCCCAGTTTCTTGATCAGGAAGTTGTTCTTGACGGTCTCCAGCTCTGCGGGCTGGCTGCTTGCAACGGTGGAGGCGTCGGCGTTGTAGATGGCGGGGCCACATCCAATGGTGACCTTGGTGAGCAGATCCATATCCGGTGTCATGCCACACTTGTTCTTCAGATCATCCGCATACTTCGCAATCAGATCGTCTCTCTTACCCATGTTGTTTCCCCGTTGTTCCAGTTTTTCATTTCAATGATGCGCGCCTTGGCGTGCTGCACGCACGTTAATGTGACTGGTCACAATCCGTAAAGAAAAAAGGCGGCTGCCAGCAATCTTCCGCCCCCGACAAGGGCGGCACAGCCAAGCCGTCTCACGTCCTCATCACAGCAACGTCACGGCGCACCCTGATCTGGCGCAGGCAGCCCGGCGTAGGTCTCAACGTCCAACCAACATGGAGAGAGACATGACCCATTCATCCCTTTTGTTCGCGGCTGTCATCGCCGCTGTTCCAGCGTTCAGTTTTGCCCAGGATTTCGCAGGGCCATATGCCGGTTTTCAGATCGGCACATCCGACATCGACGTTGATGGTGCACCCCTTGACGGCGACGGGCCGTCTTACGGCCTTTTTGCCGGGTTCAACGTGCAAAACGGCGGCGTCGTTTACGGGGCCGAGATTGACTATGACACGACCGAGTATGACATCGGCGATGGCACCGCAGAGGTCGACAGCACTACGCGCCTGAAGGGTCGTGTCGGCTCCGTCCTCGGTGGCGGCATGGCCTATGGCACGGCAGGTGTCGTCTGGGCCACGTCACCAGGTCTGGGTGATGACAACGGCGGCTTTGTCGGTGCGGGTTACGATTTCCCTGTGACCGATGACCTCGATATCGGTTTTGAAGTGCTGCAGCATCAGTTTGAAGACTACAACGACAGCGGTCTGGATGTCGGTGTGACCACGCTCAAGCTGCGCGCCTCGTTCAGCTTCTGATGACTGCGCCGGGTGCGCCCAGCGTGCGCCCGGCCCCTACCGGCACAGCCCCCAGCCACGTGACTGCAGATGGAAGTGGTCTGCATGCAAACGGTTGTAGTCTGGTGACAGTGTCAGGCTGAAGTAATCGCAGGCCCCGTCACGCACCGCCCGCAGGAACGCCGCGCGACTATCGCCAAAGCCCCAATCCTCGATCAACCGCAGGCGGGTACCATCCACAAGATCAAAGCCAGTGATATCGATGGCATCGGCGGTCGCATGGGTACTCATCCGGGCTGAGGGTCCATCCGGGGTCCGCAGGCGACGGCAGTTGTAGCTGCCGATATGCTGAATGCGGGCAACATCCGTGCCGAAAAACTCCCGCGCAGCTGGCTGAACGCTGTGCCGTTCCCACATCGCCATGCGCAACGCAATCGCACAGCGCGTTTCCACCGGGGCGAGCAAGGATTGGCCCACACGCTGCAGATCAACCCTGTCCGAAATGAAGCATTGATCGTTTTCCTCTAGCGGGTCGAGTGGGATCAGTGTTGCAAAGCCTTCCAGCGTCGCAAGGCAGGTGGCAGGGTCCGCCACTGCGCGGTTCAGCTTCCATCCCGTCAGCGGCGTGACCGGATCACTGATCACAAGCGGTTCCGTCGGGTTCCACTGTGGCGGCAAAGGCGTGTCCGGATGTACAACCGCCTGATAGCCACCGAACGCGAGCAGGGCCGCAAATGCAAACGCGGCCGCAGCACTGATCAGGCCGTGACCGCGTGATATGGTTTTTCTTGCCTTGCGCGCGGCGTCCTGCGCCATCTGCTGCCGCCGCGCGTTCCGCATGGTTGCTTAGTACCGGTAGTGCTCTGGCTTGAACGGGCCTTCGACCGTCACACCGATATAATCGGCCTGCTCTTTCTTCAGCTCCGTCAGCTTCACGCCGATCCGCTTCAGGTGCAGGCGAGCGACCTTTTCATCCAGATGCTTTGGCAGGATGTGGACACCGACCTCGTAAGCGTCACCGTTGTTCCACAGCTCCATCTGCGCGAGCACCTGGTTGGTGAAGGACGCAGACATCACAAATGATGGGTGGCCCGTGGCGTTGCCAAGGTTCAAAAGGCGCCCCTCGGACAAGAGGATCAGACGATTGCCGGACGGCATCTCGATCATGTCTACCTGTTCCTTGATGTTGGTCCACTTGTGGTTCTTGAGCGCAGCGACCTGAATTTCATTGTCGAAGTGGCCAATGTTGCCGACGATCGCCATATCCTTCATCTCGCGCATATGCTCAATGCGGATAACATCCTTGTTGCCGGTGGTAGTGATGAAGACATCGGCAGAGGCCAGCTCATCTTCCAAGAGCACAACCTCAAACCCATCCATTGCGGCCTGCAGGGCACAGATCGGATCCACCTCGGTCACCTTCACACGGGCACCGGCACCGGCCAGCGACGCGGCAGAGCCTTTGCCCACATCGCCATAGCCACAAACCACGGCAACCTTGCCAGCCATCATCGTGTCGGTCGCGCGGCGGATGCCGTCGACCAGCGATTCCTTGCAGCCATATTTGTTGTCGAACTTCGACTTCGTCACGCTGTCGTTCACATTGATCGCGGGGAACGGCAGCTGGCCGTTCTTGTGCAGATCATAGAGGCGGTGCACGCCGGTGGTGGTTTCCTCTGACACGCCTTTGATCGCGTCGCGGGTCTTGGTGAACCAGCCGGGGCTTTCGGCCATGCGCTTCATGATCTGTTTCTTGATCACTTCTTCTTCTTCGGACTGCGGCACGGGGATAATCTCTTCCCCGGCCTCGGCCCGCGCGCCAAGCAGGACATAAAGCGTCGCATCGCCGCCATCGTCGAGGATCATGTTGGGGCCGTCAGGGAACATGAACGACTTGTCGAGGTAATCCCAATGCTCTTCCAAGCTTTGCCCCTTGATCGCGAAAACTGGCGTGCCACCGGCGGCAATCGCGGCTGCCGCATGATCCTGGGTTGAGAAAATGTTGCAGGACGCCCAGCGCACGTCGGCACCCAGTGCGACAAGTGTCTCGATCAACACGGCTGTCTGGATCGTCATGTGCAGGGAGCCGACAATCCGCGCGCCTTTCAGCGGCTGCTTGTCGCCATACTCTTCACGCAGGGCCATCAGCCCCGGCATTTCCGTTTCGGCGATATCCAGTTCCTTGCGCCCGTAAGCGGCAAGGTCGATATCCTTGACAACATAGTCTTTCATCCGTGCCTCCTCGGGCGTGTCCTACGTTCAATTTTGCGCGCTGATAGCAGGGCAGCCAAGCACCCACAATGGCAGCGATGTCGCGTCTTAGGTCCATATGGCGCGGAAAGATGAATTGAGTATGGCCAAGCTGCGGCTTATGTCCGCAACCAAGCGAATTCGAGGGGAAAGATGGCGAAGGCACAACCACGGGCATGGCAACGCATGCTATCGGGGCGCAGGCTCGATCTGCTCGACCCAACCCCGATGGATATCGAGATCGAAGATATCGCCCACGGGCTTGCCTTCGTCGCGCGCTGGAACGGGCAGACCGAAGGGGACTATCCCTATTCGGTGGCAGAGCATTCGCTTCTGGTGACGGACATTTTCGCCCGGCAACACCCCAAGGCACCGGTCAAATGGCACCTTGCCGCGTTACTGCATGATGCGCCGGAGTACGTCATCGGCGACATGATCAGCCCGGTGAAGGCTGCGGTGGGGCCAGGGTACGGCGCGCTTGATGAACGACTGACAGCCGCGATCCACCTGCGCTTTGGTCTGCCTGCCCAGATCCCCGCAACGATCAAGCGGCAGATCAAGCGGGCAGACAAGGTCTCGGCTTGGCTGGAGGCGGTGCAGATCGCCGGGTTCACGACGCAAGAGGCGGACAAATTCTTTGGCAAGCCCGGCCCGGATTTGCGCGACAGTCTGACAATCGACCTGCGTCCTCCGGTGCAAGTGCGCGATGATTTCACCCGCCGCTATGCGCGCCTTGCCGAACAAATGTCTTAACCATCGTGCAAATGTCGCAGGCGTTCTCAACCGTACTTTAATGTCTTTCGCAGACACCGCGACGGTGAGCCCTGACCGGACGAAAAGATGAAAGCCCTCATTCGTCGTGCTGTGCATTGGATTGCGCAGCCGAGCAGACGCAATGCCGAACGCCTATGGCTGCACTACTGCGTGGCCCTGCTTTTTGTCACCGGGCTGATTGTCCTGACCCACGCGCTAATGACGGGCCATCTGCAACGCGGACTTGATACCGCCGAACAGGTGACCCACGCCAACCAGCAAGCCATGTTAGCAGATAGCCTGACGATCGAGGCAGGCAGGGTCAGCACAGACACGCGCGCGTCGCTTGAGACCTATGCGAAGTTGCTGACATCCTTCGCGCTTCTGTCGCAGCAAAACACAGATGAAACCAACGCGCTTGGCCCGCAAATCAACGCCTTCCTGAACACTGCACGCGCCTTCGTCGTCGCACCTGTCCCCGAGCGCGCGGCCATCCATGCAAAGCTGCAAAAGCAACTTGACGAAGGCGGGCTGCGTGAGAGCCTGCTACAGGCAGGTCTTGCCGCCGCACAGGAGATGCACGCCGGGGCAAACGGCTTCGCCCGCATTCAAGGGGCCATCCTTCTTGCATCAGTCATCGTGCTTGTGGCCGAGGCGGCCCTGATCTTTTGGCCTGCTCATCACACCGTGAAGGGGACAATCGCCAAGATGCGGCAGCAGACGGTCGATCTGCGCGCATCCCAAAGGGCGCTCCGCAAAAAGCAGGCCGAACTTGAGCATCTTCTTCGGCATGATCCGCTCACCCAGCTGCCGAACCGGACAGCAATGACCAGTTTCTCGATGGCGCCCTGCGCGGCGGTTTGGCCGAGGGTTGGAGCCTCTTTTTCATCGGACTGGATGGATTCAAATCCGTCAATGAAACCTATGGGCATGACGCTGGTGATGCTCTGTTGATTGCTGTAGGACAGGCGCTGCGCAGCTGCGTTGACGACGATCAGATGGCAGCGCGCGTCGGCGGGGACGAATTTGTCCTGATTTCGGATGAACCGACAGCCCACCTACTCAAACGGATCAGCAACGGCCTGATTGATCCCTTCGAAATCAGCGGTCGGCGCATTCAGGTCAGCGCCAGTATCGGGCATTTGCAGATCGATGATGCGTCGGGCGATGCCAGCACACTTCTGGCCGACGCAGAGTTCGCGCTGCGGCATGTCAAGTCACTTGGCGGACACAGGGCGCTTGGGTATTCGTCAACGCTGCGCGAGGGGCAGGATCTACAGGAACATCTGCAACGTGATCTGGCCGAGGCGATGCGATCCGGGCAGATTGAGCCTTGGTTTCAACCGCAAGTCAGGCTCGCGGATGGGCAACTGCACGGCGCCGAGATCCTTGTCAGATGGCAGCACCCCACGCGTGGTCTGCTGACCCCTGACGTCTTTCTGCCTGTTGCAGAACGGGCGGGCATGATGGTCGATCTTGATCATGCCGTCTGGGAACGGGCGATGGACCTTGCCCATGGTTGGCAAACGGCCGGTCTGTGGCAGCCTGTGCTCTCACTCAATGCCGCGCCGGAGACGATTTCCGATCCGCTGTTGATCGAACGCTTTTTGATCAAACTGCACCGCCACAGCATCGGCGCGGATCAAATCGTCATCGAAGTGATCGAAGATACCCTGATTGACGGCAAGGATGACATGGCAACCATCAACATCGATAGCCTTTCAGAGGCAGGGATTAAGCTGGAGCTTGATGACTTTGGCACCGGCTATGGCTTTCTGTCAAAGCTGGTGAAACTGCCCATCGACGGGATCAAGCTGGACCGTTCGCTGATTTCGCCCCTCCCGGAAAAGTCCACCGATACAGTGGTGCGCGCTATGCTCGCACTTGCAACAGAGTTAGGTTTGCACGTTGTGGCCGAAGGGATCGAAGATGCCACACAGATGCGCCACCTCAACAATCTGGGGTGTGGTTACGGGCAGGGGTTTGGCTTTGCGCGGCCCATGCCACCAGATGCCTTTGCGGCATGGCTTGGCGAGCATGCTGAACGACCGATCAACATACCCGCTTCACTGGCGGGCAAAACCGCTCAGGCTTGAGCAAATCCGCCCCACACCGTATGGGGGGCACTGATCCTGCAGGAAAGGGCGACCGGTGACGAACTACCTCTATCAGAACGACCTTCCAGATGATCTCGACCTTGGTCCAGTGGTGGCCATTGATTGCGAAACGATGGGGCTGCGACCGGGGCGCGACCGCTTGTGCCTGATCCAGATGTCCGGGGGGGACGGCAATTGTCACCTCGTGCAGGTTGCGCCCGGGCAGACTGAGGCACCAAACCTTTGCCGGATGTTGACGGACCCGAATGTCCTCAAGCTCTTTCACTTTGGCCGCTTTGATATCGCGGCATTGCTGAACGCCTTTGGCGCGCTGACGGCGCCGGTTTTCTGCACAAAAATTGCCTCTAAACTGGTCCGCACATACACCGACCGGCACGGACTAAAGAACTTGCTGCAAGAGATGTTGGACATCGACATCTCCAAGCAGCAACAGCAAAGCGACTGGGGCGCGGCAGAACTGACTGAGGCGCAGCTGGATTATGCGGCATCCGACGTGCTTTACCTTCACCAGCTGAAAGCTGCTTTCGAAGAATTGCTGGCGCGGGAAGGGCGCGCCGATCTGGCCCAGGCCTGCTTTGATTTTCTGCCCACTCGCGCGCAGCTCGATCTGGCCGGCTGGCCAGAGATCGACATTTTCGCGCATTAGAAGGGGGCAGGACATGAGTTTCATTGACACCGCCCGCCGCGTGATCCGGGAAGAGGCCGGGGCACTCCACCAGTTGTCCGACACGCTGGGCGACAGTTTTTCCGCCGCTGTCACCGCGATGCTTGAGGCCAAGGGCCGCGTGATCGTCAGCGGCATGGGCAAGTCCGGCCATATTGCGCGCAAGATCGCTGCCACCTTGGCCAGCACCGGAACGCCGGCACATTTCGTGCATCCGGCCGAGGCCAGCCATGGCGACCTTGGCATGATGGCCAAGGGGGATGTTGTCCTTGTTCTTTCAAACTCCGGCGAAACACCGGAACTGGCGGACCTCGTCGCTCATACACGCCGCTTTCATATCCCGCTGATCGGGGTGGCAAGCGTGGCGGACAGCACGCTCTTGCGGCAATCGGATGTTGCGATTGTCTTGCCAAAACTGGCAGAGGCTTGCGGCACCGGCGTTGTGCCGACCACATCCACCACGATGACACTGGCCCTTGGCGATGCGCTGGCCGTGGCGCTCATGGAACATCGTGCCTTCACCCCAGAAAACTTCCGCGAATTTCATCCCGGCGGCAAACTGGGCGCGCGTCTGTCGAAGGTTGCGGACCTGATGCATGTGGGCGACGCGATCCCCTTGGTGTCCGGTGATGCGGCGATGGGTGACGCGCTCTTGATGATCAGCCAAAAGGGCTTTGGCGTTGTTGGCGTGACGAATGCTGCGGGTCATCTGACGGGCATCATCACGGACGGTGACCTGCGCCGTCACATGGATGGGCTTTTGGGCCATACCGCGGCAGAGGTCATGACAGCCCATCCCGCCACCGTCGCCCCCGATGCGCTGGCGGAAGAGGCCGTGGCCCTGATGAATGAACGTCGCATCACCTGCCTTTTTGCCGTGGCCCCGGAAGGCACGGGCGAGGTTGCGGGCCTTCTCCATATTCACGACTGCCTGCGTGCGGGGATCGCCTGATCCATGACAGGGGCCGACAACCTGCATTCGCAACTGGTTGGCTGGGCCAAGATCATTCTGCCGCTCTGCGCGCTGGCACTTCTTTCCACCCTTTTCCTCTTTGCGCGGGCGCCCACGGAACCGGCTGAAATCTCCTTGGAAGAGGTTGAAGCAATCGCACGAGAACAACGTGTCTCGGCCCCGGAATTTTCCGGCCTGACCGATGATGGCGCTGTGATTGTGATCGCCGCACGTTCTGCCCGGCCGGACCCGGTGTCGCCCGATACGGTCAGCATTGATGCCATGCAGATGCAGATGGACAACCCTGATGGCACGCAGATTCAGGTGACAGCAACAGAAGGCAACCTCGATGGCCGGGCTCGGGTCGCCCGGTTCCTTGGCCTCGCGCGGCTTGAAACCTCTACCGGCTATCAGATGGAAACCAACGGGCTGATCGCATCGCTCGACACTGGGCTTGTCACCTCGGACGGTTTGCTAGAGGT
>JBCBOD010000208.1:0-3408 GCA_039821425.1 Pseudomonadota bacterium | reverse complement strand
TGGCGAGGCGGGAAATCACGCGGTAGCCGGTGCCCGCCGCGGTACCTGAAACCAGCACGTGCAACTCCTCCCCTGTCGCCGTGCCTGTCAGGGTGACGCGGGTGTATTCATCCGCCTCTTCGGTCACATCGGTAGAAAGCGGCGCTGGGGCGGTGGCGAGCCGCCCGTCGATCTCGGCCAGGATGTCTTCTTTCCAGGCCAGACGCTCTACCTGCCAGAGGCCGAGCCAGATCAGGATGCCGCATCCGGTGACACCGAGGATCAGGGGAAAGAGGATTTTCCGCAGCATGAGGGGCCTTTGACGGTCAAAACGCGCGAGGGGCCCTCGCGCGCTTTTGTTTCTGTCAGGGGCGGTGGAGCAAGATCCACCTTACAGGGTCAGCTCTTAGATGCCCCAGATGTAGACGGCGAAGAACAGGAACAGCCAGACCACATCGACGAAGTGCCAGTACCATGCGGCGGCCTCGAACCCGATATGCTTTTCCGGGGTGAAGTGCCCGGCCCGCACCCGCAGGTAGCAGACGAAGAGGAAGATCGTCCCGATCACGACGTGGAAGCCGTGAAAGCCTGTCGCCATGAAAAAGTTGGAAAAGAATTCGTCCCCGCCGAACGTCCAGTCCTGACCCAGCAGATAGGCATATTCGTAGCCCTGCAGAGCGGTAAAGGCGATACCGAGGATAACCGCCAGCAGAAGCCCGTTTTCAACGTCCTTGCGGTTGTTTTCGTGCACAAGGGCGTGGTGCGCCCAGGTGACGGCCATACCCGAGCACAAGAGGATCAGCGTGTTGATCAGCGGCAGGTGGAACGCATCGACCTGATAGAACTCTGGCGCCACATAGGCGGTGCCGACGTACTCTTCCATCGGATAGATGGCGTGCTTGAAGAATGACCAGAACCATGCAGCAAAGAACATGACTTCTGACATGATGAACATGATAAAGCCGTAGCGCAGACCGATCCGCACGACCGGCGTGTGATCACCTGCATTGCTTTCGGCCACCACATCTGCCCACCAGGCAAACATGACGTAGAGCACGGCCGCAAGACCCATGAGGAAGATATATGGGCCCGAGCCATGCATCCAGAGCGTCGCGCCGAAGAGCATCGTAAAGCCGCCCACACCGCCAAGGAATGGCCAGATTGACGGCGGCAGAATGTGGTAGTCGTGGTTCTTTGCATGCGCCATGTTGAGGTTCCCTAGCGGCTGGTTCTTAGTTCGTTTCTATGCCGTTCTGCGGCATGTTTGTCAAAGTTTCGGGCGCGAGTGAGGCTTGCATTTCCTCTTCTGGCACGTCGATTTCATAGAAGGTGTAGCTGAGCGTGATGGTGTGCACATATTGCCCTTCGCGGTCGTCCACGATGGCCGGATCCACGAAGAAGCTGACAGGCATCATTACTGTCTCACCCGGCATCAGCATCTGTTCGGTGAAGCAGAAGCATTCGATCTTGTCGAAGAATGCACCAGCCTCGTATGGCGTGACGTTGTAAGACGCCTGTCCGGCAATCGGCACATCAAGCGGGTTGTGCGCCTCGTAAAAGGCCAGCCCGGTCTCGCCGATGCGAATTTCCATCTCGCGCACTTCGGGGGTGAAGCTCCACGGCATGCCGCGCTCAAGCGAGGCGTCAAAGCGGACCTTGATCGTCTCATCCAGGATCACATCGCTGCCGGTTTCGGCCACGTTGGTGGCCCCGCCAAAGCCTGTGACCCGGCAGAACCAGTCGTAGAACGGCACAGAGGCCCAGGCGAGCCCGCCCATCAGGATCACGACCGAGATCGTCTGCGCCAGTGTCCGCTTGGGTCCTTGGAGGTTTGGAAAAAGTGTCATTCGCCTGCCCCTTCTTCAGGAACCAATTGTGGTCTTGCAACGTGATCGAAGCGCTCGAACTTGCCCGCATCACCCAGTTGGATGACCTTCACGACCGTCAGCCCAAAGACGATGGCAATGAACCCGATCAGGAGGATCCCGACACCGTAGTTGCGCCCTTTGCGGCGGTCATGGATCTCATGTTCGACGTTCAGTGTCATGCCCAGCCCCCTAGCCCGTAGAGCCGCAGGATCGCCTCGACCAGCAGTGCTACGAAATGCGCGAAGAGATAGTAGAGCGAGATCTTGAAGACCTTGATCTCGACCCGGTGCTTGTCTGCGTCGCTGTCCGCATCGCTGCGGCGCCAGATGTCATAGGCACCTTTCAAGAACCAGGCGTTCATGGCCACTGCCACGGCGAGGTAGAACGGCCCGCCGATTGACGTGAACCCGAGCCCGATAGCCACAGGGACCAGCAGCAGCGTGTAAGCGAGGATGTGGTTCCGCGTAGCCTTGCGCCCGTGCGTTTCCGTCAGCATCGGGATGCCAGCATTGCCGTAGTCCGATTTCACGAAGAGCGCGAGCGCCCAGAAATGCGGGGGCGTCCACATGAAGATGAGCGCGAACATCAGTACGCTTTCGATGCTGACCCCACCGGTCGCCACGGCCCAGCCGATCATCGGGGGGAATGCCCCTGCCGCGCCGCCGATGACGATGTTCTGCGGTGTCGCCCGCTTCAGCCACATCGAATAGACGACGGCGTAAAAGAAGATCGTGAAGGCCAAAAGGAAGGCCGCGAGGAAGTTCGTGGCGAGCGCCAGCAAGACAATGGAGAAGCCGGAGAGCGCAAGACCGATCCCCAGCGCCTCACCCGGTTGCACACGGCCTGACGGAATGGGCCGCCCGGCCGTGCGTTTCATCCGCGCGTCAATGTCGGCATCCCACCACATGTTCAGCGCACCAGAGGCCCCTGCCCCCACCGCGATGCAGAGGATCGCAACAAAGCCGATGAAAGGATGCACCGGCATTGGCGCGACGAGCAGACCCACAAGGGCGGTAAACACGACAAGCGACATCACACGCGGCTTCAGGAGGGCGAAATAATCGCCCATTCCGGCCTCGTAGGTCTGTTCATGTACGCTGATGTCGCTCATCCGCACCCTTTCAAGGCGGGTGGGTTGAAACCCACCTTACCCGTTGATCCGCAAGGCCCGATCAGGATGTCTCGCCCGTGTTGGCGGCGAGCCATGCGTCATAGGTTTCCTGGCTCACGACTTTTACTGTGATCGGCATATAGGCATGGTCCTTGCCGCAAAGCTCGGAACACTGGCCAAAGTAGATGCCTTCACGTTCTGCTGCGAACCACAGCTCGGCCAGACGACCCGGCACCGCGTCCTGCTTTACCCCGAAGGCCGGGATGGTCCAGGAGTGGATCACGTCAGAAGCGGTCACCTGCATCACGACGGTCGCATCGACGGGCACCACAACGGCTGTATCGGTGGCCAGCAGGTATTCTTCCTGGCTGTAACCCGCCTCTTCCAGCTCATCACGCTGCAGCAGGTAGCTGTCAAAGTTGAAGCCGTGATCGACATATTCGTAGTTCC